>CAYQYG010000198.1:0-15278 GCA_964421485.1 uncultured Polyangiaceae bacterium
GCCCCGGTCGCGTCGCCTCCCGCCGCGGCCGCGCCGCGCGCCGAGGTGCGGCAGACGCCGCCCCCGCCGCCGGCGAAGCCGCCCGTGCGTCAGACGCCGCCCCCGCCGCCGGCGGCGGCCAAGCCCGAGGAGCCGCCGGCCCAGCAGCCGCGCCGCCCCTCCTCGCCGCCCAAGACCGGCATCGAGGTCTGGGGAGGCCGCCCGGGCGTCACGATGCCCCAGCAGCGCACCGGCTCGCCGCAGCCGCGCCGCACCACGTTCGACCCGCGCGCCCCGAGCGCGCAGGCCACCCGCCCCGGCACGGGCTTCGGCCCTGCGGGCCGGCAGATGGGCGGCCGCGGCGGCGGTCGACCCGCGTTCGGCCGCCCGCGCCCCGGCCAGGCCACGGGCCCGCGCAGGCCCACGCAGGTCACCACGCAGGAGATGGCCTCGCACAAGAAGGTCATCAAGATCGAGGAGCAGGTCGGCCTCCAGCAGCTCGCCGCGAAGATGAGCCTCAAGGCCACCGACGTGCTGATGCGCCTGCTCTCGATGGGCATGACGGGCGTGAACATCAACAGCACGCTCGACGCCGACACCGCGAAGATCCTCGCCAGCGAGTTCGGCTGGACGGTCGAGGACGTCGCCGTCAGCGAGCAGGACACGCTCACGGCCGCGATGGAAGCCGGCGGCGACGTCGACGAGGACATCGAGGTCCGCCCGCCGATCGTGACCGTCATGGGCCACGTCGATCACGGCAAGACCTCGCTGCTCGACCGCATCCGCAAGGCCTCCGTGGCCGAGGGCGAGGCCGGCGGCATCACGCAGCACATCGGCGCCTACCGCGTCGAGACCCCGCGCGGCACCGTCGCGTTCCTCGACACGCCGGGCCACGAGGCCTTCACCGCGATGCGCGCCCGCGGCGCGTCGGTGACCGACATCGTGATCCTCGTCGTCGCCGCGGACGACGGCGTCATGCCGCAGACGCGCGAGGCCATCTCGCACGCGCAGGCCGCGAAGGTGCCGATCGTCGTCGCGGTCAACAAGATCGACAAGCCCGGCGCCGATCCGGACAAGATCAAGCGCGACCTCGCCTCGCTCGGCCTCCAGCCCGAGGAGTGGGGCGGTGAGACGATGTTCGTGCACGTCTCGGCGAAGACCGGCCAGGGCATCGATCAGCTGCTCGAGTCGGTGCTGCTCGTCGCCGAGGTGCAGGACCTCCGCGCGAGCCCCAAGAAGCGCGCGAGCGGCACGGTCATCGAGGCCCTGCTCGATCGCGGCCGCGGCCCCGTCGCGCGCGTCATGGTGCAGGACGGCACGCTCCGCACGGGCGACATCCTCCTGGCCGGCAGCGCCTGGGGCAAGGTCCGCGCGATGACCGACGAGCTCGGCCGCGCCGTCGCCGAGGCCGGCCCCGCGACGCCGATCGAGGTGCTCGGCCTGAACGAGGTCCCGAGCGCGGGCGATCCGGTGCACGCGGTCAAGGACGCGAAGACGGCGGAGGAGATCGCCGAGACGCGGCGCAAGAAGGCGTCGAAGACGCTCATCCCGCAGGACTCGCGCGTCTCGCTCGAGGCGCTCACGAAGAACCTCCAGGAGGCCGATCAGCTCGAGCTCAAGCTGATCATCAAGGGCGACGTCCAGGGCTCGGTCGAGGCGGTCTGCCACGCGCTGGCGAAGCTCTCGACCGAGAAGGTGAAGGTCACGATCGTGCACGCGGCGGTCGGCGGCATCACCGAGGGCGACGTCAACCTCGCGGTCGCGTCGAAGGCGATCATCGTCGGCTTCAACGTGCGCCCGGCCGGCAAGGCCGGCTCGCTCGCCGAGGCCGAGGGCGTCGAGATCCGCCTCTACAACATCATCTACAACGCGGTCGACGACATCCGCAGCGCGATGGAGGGCCTGCTCCCCGCGACGAAGGTGGAGAAGGTCCTCGGCCGCGCCGAGGTCCGGCAGGTCTTCAAGATCACGAAGATCGGCACGGTCGCCGGCTGCATGGTCCAGAATGGCACGATGAAGCGGACCGCCGAGGCCCGCCTCATCCGCGACAGCGTCGTCGTCTGGAGCGGCCGCCTCTCCGGCCTGCGCCGCTTCAAGGACGACGTGAAGGAGGTCGTCGAGGGGTTCGAGTGCGGCATCTCCCTCGAGAACTACTCCGACATCAAGGAGCGCGACATCATCGAGTGCTTCGAGATCGAGGAGATCAAGACCAAGCTCTAGGGGCGGTGTTCAGCTGCGTGTGATACGGGCTCAGCCGCTAGGCAGGCGAGTGAGGCGTACAAATGTACGTCGCAGCGAGCCAACGACGCGGATGAGCCCGTAGCGCGCGCAGATGAACACCGCCCGGGGGTGCTCGCTGCGGAGACTGAATGTTCGTCGGCGTGCTGCGGCTCCGGCTCGAGATCGTCGGGGCTCGATCCCTCAAGGACAAGCGGAGCGTCGTCCGCTCGATGAAGGAGCGGGCGCAGTCCCGCCTTCGCGTCTCGATCGCGGAGGTGGGCGAGCTCGACGATCCCCGGCGCGCGACGCTCGGGGTCGCGGTGGTCTCCAACTCCTCCACGGTCTGCCACAAGGTCCTCGCCGACGTGGCGGCCATGGCCTCGACCCTCCCCGACGCGGTCCTCGCCGACCGCGCGACGGAGATCATCCCCTTCGGCGAGGGCGGCGCCGGCATCCAGGGCGGCATCGAGCAGGCCCTCGATCGCGCGCCCGACGACTCTCAGGAGGACGACGAATGACCGAGGTGAAGCGTGCCGCGCGCGTCGGCGAGCGGCTCCGCGAGGAGCTCGCGAAGCAGATCCGCTCGCTCCGCGATCCCCGCGCCGCCGGCGCGCTCGTCTCGCGCGTCGAGCTGACCGACGATCTCCAGCTGGCGAAGGTCTACGTCCGCCACGAGCTGGGCGTGGAGGATCCCGCGGCCCGGCGCACGATGCTCAAGGGCCTGGAGGCCGCCGCCGGCCGCCTGCGCCGCGAGATCGCCCGCGCCGTCTCCCTCCGCGTCGTCCCCGAGCTCCGCTTCTACTTCGACGAGGGCCCCGACGCGGCCCAGCGGATCGAGGAGCTGCTCGCCGAGATCAAGCGCGACAGCCAGGGTTAGCGCCGCGGCTCACCGCCGCCCGGCGTCACCCCCGCGAGCAGCTGCAGCGCGTCGCGGTAGCCGCCGAGCGTCCCCACGTCCACATACCTCTCGCCTGCCCGCACTGCCCGCGCCTCCCCCCCGCGCGTCAGGTACGCATTCACCAGCGTGCCCAGGTACGCGTCGCGGCGCCCGCGCTCCTCCCACAGCTCGAACAGCTCTCGCAGCACGGCCCCGCGCACCTTGAGCGCCCCCCAGATCCACGGCGACGCCGCCCCTTCTCGCTTCACCTGGATCTCGGTCACCCGCCCCTCGGGATCGGTGACCACCGCGTCGAAGAGCTCGGGCCGCTCGACCGGGAAGAGCAGGAACGAGAGCCCCGAGTCGTCGAGCGCGCGCAGCCCGTGCTCCGGGAACCAGACCGTATCCGGCAGCCCCACCACCGCGTGCTCTCCCGGCGCGATCAGCGGCAGCGCCCGGAACATCGCGTCGCACAGCCCCTCCGCGCGCGGCTGCACCACGTAGCAGACCCGCGCCCCGCCGATCTCGGCGCCATAATAGGCGACGAGGTCCCATTTCCCCGGCGAGATCACCACGCAGATCCGGTCGACCCCTGCGAGCAGCATCCGGTCGATGAGGTACTCGCTCACTGCCCGGGGCCGCTCGACCTCCCCGTCGCGCCGGCTCCCCACGGGCAGGAGCTCCTTCGAGAACGCGAGCGGCTGGATCCGGCTCCCCAGCCCCGCCGCCGGGATCACGCCCCACATCACGCTCCCCCCGATTCGAGGAGCCTCGCGAGCTCCACCGCCCGCCGCGCCGCCGTGTGGTCGGTGAGCGCCCGCTCCCGCGCCGCGCACGCGACGTCCTCGAGCTCCTGCTCCGGCATTGAAATGGCTGCCAGCGCCTCCTCCGTCGTCCCCGCGAGCAGGATCTCGGTCCCCGGCGTGAAGAACCGCTCTATCCCCTCCCAGGCGTCGCTCAGGATCGGCACCCCGCAGGCCGCCGCCTCGAACAGCCGCCCCGACGGGCAATACCCCATCGCCGCCATCGGCCCCCGCGTCACGTTCAGCGTCAGCGCCGCCGACGCATAAAATGACGCGTGCCTCCCCGGCGGCACGTGGCGCACGTAATCGAGGTTCGCGGTCCACGGGAAATCGTCTGGATACAGCGATCCTCCCAGCAGGAACCGCTCCTCCGGCCGCCGCCGCGCGACCTCCAGGAAGAGCTTGTCGAGGGCCGCCTGCCGGTCCGCCGCATACGTCCCGAGGTATGACAGCGCCGCGCGCCGCCCCTCCGGCCGCGGCGCCGGCCGGTGCGCCGCCGGGTCGACGCTCCCGTAGAGCGGCGCCACCCGCCGCGCCCCGAGCCGCGACCGCAGCGCCTCGAGCGCCGCCCCGCCCGTGTAGCTCAGCACGAGATCGAAATCGCGGAGCCCCCGCGGCCCGAGGTACGCGACCGCGCCCCCGCCGTGGCCCGCCGCCCCCTCCCGCGCCGCGGCGTCGAGCCGCGCCAGCGTGATCGGCGTGTCGAGGTCATAGAAGACCCTGAGCCCCCGCGACCCCAGGACGAGCTCGGTCGCCGCGATCGCGTCCGGACAGTACGACGTCACGATGGCGGCGTCCGCCTGATCGACCGCCTTCCGCGCCTCGCCGGCGACGTCGTCCCATTCCGCGTAGAGCCGCAGCCGCCCCCCGTCGAACGTCTGGAGATCGCGGTGCGCCGCATAATACGGCACGTCCCGCTCGAAGAAGGTGGTCCGGTGCCCCATGCGCCCGAGCGCGCCGCAGAGCCCCCTCCACAGCGTCGCGTGCCCATTGCCCCACGACGAGCTGATGGTCAGCCCGAAGATGACGAGCCTCATCGCCGCCGTCTTGCTTGATGTGACTGATGTCGCACGGATCCCCCAATCCGCCGGACGCGCCGCGCCGCAGCGGCCCAGGGTATGACGCGCCCCCGCCGCGCCCCGCCATGGCGCAGATCCCGCAATTCCCTATGGCCCCGGGCGGAGCCCGGGCGTCCGCGACGCCCAGCCCGCGCCCCGCCGTCCGCCCCGCCCTCGCGCGGAGGCTGCCGCCTGGGCCCCGGCCGTCCCCCTTTCAGCGCCCACGATCATTGAAATCGCGCGTCGCATGTCTCCCGACAGGGGGGAACACCCCTCGCCTGCCTCATTGGGGTCGCTCCGGGCCTCGCCGGCGCCGTCACTCCTGGCCCCAGAACCACTCGATCTTCGCCTCGGCGCGCCGCGCGGCGAGCCATTCGGCGAACAGGTGATCCTTCACGCGCTCGACGGCCGGCTCATCGAGCGCCGGGGGAGATGCGGGCTCGTCGTGGGCGGCGTGGTAAGCGTACACGATCCCGTCCGCTCGGATCGCCCCGGCTCCGCCACCCCGCTTCAGGGCGGCCGGGACCGCCTCCGCCAAGAGCGGCGGCAGGGACCTCGGCTCCTCGAAGAATCGAGCCGCACCGACTCGCCCGCTCCGCGAGAGGTCGTCCGCCACGGCGAACAGGTCCGCCGGCGTGGTCACCCCGTCGAGGCGCGCCGCGTCCTCCTCGCGGACCGTGATCCATGACACGCGCGCACGGCGGAAGGACGCCGGATCCGCCGCGAAGGCGGCGGCGACTCCATCGGCGGTCAGCCTGTCGCGCAGCTTGCGGCCCGCGACCTCGTCCCGGAGCATGGACTCGAGCTTGAGGAGCGTCATCCCGACCCGATCGAGGTGCGCGCGCGTGTCCGCCGCCCGGAAGAGACCCCGCCGCCGCCGCCACGCGTCCATCGCCTCCTGGAGCTCGTCGCCTTCGACCTTGATATCGAGCCGGTCGATCCACTCCTGGACGATCATGCGCGAGATCAGCTCGTCCATGACCGCCTGCCGCTCCCAGATGAAATCGAGGCAGGTCATCGCGACGTCGACGTGGAGATCCCTCCCGTTGACGCGGAGGAGCACCCTGTCGCTCACCCTCTGGGCCGCGCGCAGGGCGAACGGGGTCCCGCCGGGCGCGACGTACCCGAGCGACAGGACACCCCCGCCTTCGAGCTCGATGAGGAAGTCGTAATGCCACAGCCGGGCCGCCGGCTGCGCCTCCCAGAGCAGGCGGACGCTCGCGCCCGGGAGCGCCCGGCCGAGCTCCTTCGCCGCGGCGGCGGCGGCGGCCGGATCGGCGCCGGCCTCTGCCAGCGCGACCAGGGTCGTCGCCCCCTTCGCCGCGAGCCCGGCGAGATCGGTCACCTTCACGCGGACGCGCCTCCGCGAGCGCCGGCCTGCGCCGCCCGCTCCGCTCCTTCCGGCGAGCTCCGGCCGTACCCGCCCAGCCGGAGGAGCTCCTCGGCGATCGCGCGGCTCAGCGGGATCCCCGTGAGCTCCTCGAGCCAGAGGTATTGCCCGTTGGGGTTGAGCTCGAGGAAGACATACTCGCCGTCCGGCCGGAGGATGAGGTCGATCGCGCCGAAGCGAAGCCCGAGCCGCCGGACCAGCGCGACGCACCGCGCGGCGACCTCGCCGGGGAGCGCGTGCACGCGGTGCGGCGTGTGCCGGTTGTCATAGCGCCGCCAGTCTCCGCGCGTCCGCCGGGTCTTCTGCGAGTGGATCTCGACCGCGAAGGCCTCGCCCGCGACGACCGTCACGCGGATCTCGTGGGCCTTGGGGACACAGGTCTGGAATATCGTCGGAGCCGTCGCCGCGCTGCGAAAGGCCGCGATATCGCGGGCGCCCATCACCTCCGTGTAGCGCAGGAGATCGCGGCCGAGCAGGCGCGTCAGCGCGGATCCGAAGAGCTTGCTGACGACGCTCTTGCCCGGACCATGGCCGTGGTCCAGATAGAACTGGAACACCGCGTCGGGGTCGTTCGTGATGAGCGTCTCGGGCAGCGTGAACCCCAGCTCGGCGGCGATCCCGAGCTGCACGTGCTTGAGCTGCATGCGCAGGACGTGCGAGCGCGGCGCCGGGAACCACGCGGCCTCGAGCGACTCCCAGACGTCCTTGAGGAGGTCGGCGCACTCCTCCTCGGCGTAGCGGCGGATCGGCCCGTCCTCCACGACGGATCCGCACGAGGGGTGCCCCGGCCTGCGCGTCCAGATGACGCGCACCGAGGCGAGATCGACGCGGCGATCCCTGGCTTCGAGGATCGCCGACCTCCCCCCCGGCCCGTGGCGGAGCGTGAGCTTCGACCGGAGGGGAAAGTCGGCCGGATCGTACCAGAAGCACGGCGCCCCCGCCTCGCGCAGGAGCGGCACGACCTCTTCGACGTGCGGGTCCGAGAGCTCGGAAAGGATGAGTATCATTCACTCGGTCGCGGAGGATCCCCCGGAGGTGCGGGTCCGATCCGGGTCACTCCTCGCAATCCAGATCCGAATGGTCGCGAGGCGTCCCTTTGCCGCCGGTGTAGGTCTGGCGCCAGGAGCCACCCGCACCGTCGATCCCCGGGACGCCGGTCCCCGGCAGAGCGCCGGGCAGAGGCCCGGTCGGCGCCTTCACCGGCTCAAGATCCCTCAGACCCGGCTTCTTGTCCTTGTCCATGGCTGCCTTCCTTCCTGTTCCTGACGGCCTCGACACGCGGCGCCCCCACTGGGCGGATCGCCGGGGCCCGCGTCCTCATATATCACGAACGGCCGGGCGGGATCGCGGGAAATATGGAGGTATCCGCTGCGCGCGATCTCCCCGGAAGACCGACCCAGGTCGCCGCGCTCCCGTGTCAGTCGCCGAACCCGTGCGCCTGGAGGTAATCGCGCACCCGCTCCGGCCGATCCGTGATGTACGACTGCAGCGCCTGGTGCTCCGCGACGAACGTCTGGAAATCGTACTCCTTCCGCGGATCCTCCTGCACGGCCCCCGAGATCTGGTCGAAGATCGCCTGCGCCTTCGCCCCCAGCCCCGCCGACTCGAACACCTCCGCCGCCTCCGCCAGCCGCGCCGCGAACGCCGCCTCGCAGTCGGGCTCCTGGAGGCATTTGATCGCCAGGACCCCTTGCACGCTCCACGGGTCCTGATCGCCCTCGAACGTCTGATCGATCCCCGTCGAGATCAACGTCCAGCGCCCCGTGGTCGGATCGTGGTACACCCGGTAGTTGTTCTGGATGACGAACGTGTAGTTGTCCCAGTGCGAGATCAGGCTCTCCAGCGCCCACGACGACAGCAGCTTGTCGAAATCGAAGAGCGCCTCCACCTCCGGATAGAACCCCCCGGGGGGCAGCGCCGCGATCTGCTCCGTGAGCTGCCTGAGCAGCTCGTAATCCATCGGATCCGCCCCCGGATCCGGCGTGGAGCACGCGTCCGGCGAGAACTCCCGCGTCAGGCAATACGAGTCGTCCACCCCGGGCGGCACGTTGCTCGGGATGAGGTCGCACCAGTAGGTCCCCTCGTAGAGCATCCCGTCGTTCGATCCGAACCAGCGCGACAGGAACCGCCGGTCGATCGACTCCACGTGGGTGTAGAGCCCCCAGAGCTCGTCGTTGACGAACACCCGCACGCTCGCCGCCCGCGGCGCCGGCACGCCCATCGCCTGGTAATAGGGATAGCCCAGCCGCTCGTGCGTCGCCGTGTGATCCTGCACCCCGTTGTTCAGCGTCAGGTGCTTCTGGCCCATCAGGCGCCGCTCCGCGGGGCACCCGGGCACATCGGGATCGTCCCACGACAGGTGGATCTTGAACGACGCCTTCCCGCTCAGATCCCGCGACGTCCCGCAGCCGCCCTTCACCTTCACCCCGACGCCCTCGAACGTCTGGCCCTCGAAGCGCAGGGTCCCCCTGTGATAGGGCCGCTGGTACGGCACGCAGCCGGGCGGCAGCGCCTCCGCGTGGATCAAGGCCCAGCTCTCGGGCGGGATGTCGATGTAGATGTCGCGGATCACGCCCGGATCGAAGAGCGCCGTGCTGCCGTCGTCCGTGCGGAGCACGAGGTCCTGGCTCCACTCGCCCTGGGCGCTGCAATCGCCGTGGTCGTCCCGGTAGCGCAGGCGGATCGCGTACTCGGTCCACTCCTCGAGCGCGCCGCCCGGGCCCGCGTCGAACGCGCCGTCCGCCAGCGTGATCGACGCGGGCGCGCCCGCCAGCTCGGCGTGCCAGACCCGCTCGGTCGCGGCCCCGTCCTTCACGCGCCAGATCTCGGCGTCCACGCCGCCCTGCACGTCGCCCTCGTCGGGATCCGAGAACGGTGATCCCGTGATCACCAGATCGGCGGGGATCACGTCGATGCGGCCCGCCGCGGGCGCGGTGACCGACGGCGCGGCCGGCGCCGCGTTCTCGGGGCAGCTCGGGCCCGACCCGCCGGACGAGAAGAGGTCCTCGTCGTCGCCCCCGCAGGAGGAGGCGCCGATCCCGCCGATCACCACGACCCCGAGGAGCGCGAAGGGCAGCCGCATGGCCGCGATGGTACCATGCGAACGGGCTGGACACAGCGCGATCTCACCCCGCCGCCGCCTCCGCCGCGAGCCGGCCGAGGGCGCGGATCGAGTGATCGAGCAGATCCGACCAGGGGAAACCGCAGCTCACGCGCAGGCAGTTCGAGAACCGCTGCTTCGCGGAGAAGATCGGCCCGGGCGCGACGCTGATCCCGCGCGCGAGGGCGCGCTCGTGCAATGCGAGCGCGCTCGCCCCGGGCGGGAGCTCCACCCAGAGGACGAAGCCGCCGGCGGGGCGGGAGACGCGCGTCCCGGGGGGGAAATGCTCGGCGATGGCCTCGCTCACGCGCGCGACCTGCGCGGCGAGGCGGCGCCTGAGCCCCCGGAGGTGGTGGTCATAGCCGCCGTTCTCGAGGAAATCGGCGATGGCCATCTGCGGCAGCGTGGAGGTGGCGACGCTCTGGGCGAACTTCAGCCACTCGACCTGCTCGCGGAACCGTCCGGGCGCGGTCCACCCGACGCGATAGCCCGGGGCCACGGTCTTCGAGAACGACGAGCAGAGCATCACGAGGCCCCGACGATCGAACGCCTTCGCGGGCCGGGGCCGGACGTCGCCGAAATGGAGGTCGCCGTAGACGTCGTCCTCGATGAGCGGGATCTCCCGGCGGGCGAGCGCCTCGACGAGCCGCTCCTTCGCCTCGTCGGGCATCAGGGAGCCGATCGGGTTCGAGAAGTTCGGGATGGCCAGCACGGCCTTGATCGGGTGGCGGGCCAGCGCGTCGTCGAGCGCGTCGAGGTCCATCCCGGCGCCGGGGCGCGCCGGGATCTCGAGCACGCGGACGCCGAGGCTCTCCAGCAGCTGCAGGATGCCATAATACATCGGCGACTCCACGGCGACCGTGTCGCCGCGGCGGGCGACCGCGCGGAGGCAGAGGTGCAGCGCCTCCATGGCGCCGAACGTGGTCACGATGTCGTCGGCGGAGAGCGCGCACCCCCACTCGACGGAGCGGCGCGCGATCTGGCGGCGCAATGCGGGCAGGCCGGGCGGCGGATCATAGGAGACGCCCGCGCCCCCCGCCGCGCGCGCGATCGCGCTCATCGCCCGGTTCAGCCTGTCGGTGGGCAAGAGATCCGGGCTCGTGTACGCGGCCCCGAACGGCACGATATGGGGATCGCGCGCGGCCCCGTACACCCTGGCGACGAGCGCGCCGACGCTGACCCTGCTGACCGTCGCCGAGGGCCGGGCGCACCGCGGCTCGGGCAGGATCGAGCTCCTGCGCGCGCGCACGTAATGGCCCGACTGCGGCCGCGCCTCGATGAGCCCGCGGTTCTCGAGGTGCAGGTACGCCTGGAGCACGGTGGCGACGCTGACCCCCTGCTGCCCGCTGAGCCTTCGGACCGAGGGGATCCGGTCGCCCGGGCGCAGCGTGCCGCGCTCGATCAGGCCGGCGATGTGCGCGGCGACGCGCTCGTACAGCAGGTCATCCACTGAGCCTTCGGCGGGCTGCATGGAAGCGAGCATACCGCCGCCGCGCCCGGGCGCACCGGTACAGTGGCTCCGAGCCGTGACCGGTACAGACCGCGCCAGACGAAACTGTACCGGTCGCAATCTTGGTCCTACTGCCTCTGTGCTGGCCGCTCGGCAGGGTCCAAGCTGCGCCCATGACGACGACGGCAGGCTGCGAGGTGGGCGCCGCGGAGGGACCGGCGGTGGAGCGCGACGCGGGGTCTGGGGCGCAGGGCGCGCCACGTGGAGCGCGCCCCGGAGCCCCGAATGTCGAACCGGCGCTCGGGGTGGCGGCGGCGCTCGGGGCGCTGTACGTGATCTGGGGGTCGACGTACCTGGCGCTGCGGGTGGGGCTGGAGACGCTGCCGCCGTTCCTGCTGGCCGGGGCGCGCTTCGTCACGGCCGGGGCGGTGCTCTATGGCGCGCTGCGGCTGCGCGGCGCGCCCGCGCCCACGCGGCGGGAGTGGGGGGCGGCGGCGCAGACCGGGGCGCTCCTCCTGGTCGGGGGCAATGGCTTCCTGGCGGTCGCGCAGCAATGGGTGACCTCGGGCGTGGCCGCCGTCGTGGTGTCGACGATGCCGCTGTGGGTGGCGCTCTTCTCGGCCGCCGCGGCGCATGCGGCCCGGCGCGCGGGCCGGGCGCCGGGCTCGGCGGACGCGGCGGCGCCGCCCACGCGGCGCGAGTGGGCGGGCCTGCTCGTCGGGTTCGCGGGCGCGGGCCTGTTGCACCTCGGCGGGCAGCTCCACGCGGCGCACCCGGCGGGGCTCGTCGTGCTGCTCGCGCCGGTGAGCTGGGCCCTCGGATCGATCCGGAGCCGGTCGCTGCCGCTGCCCAGGGGCCCGATGGCGACGGCGGCGCAGATGCTGGCGGGCGGCGCGGCGATGCTGGCGCTGAGCCCCGCGCTCGGGGAGCGGCTGCACGGGATGCCCTCGGCGAGATCGCTCGCCGCGCTCGGATACCTGATCGTGTTCGGCTCGATCGTGGGGTTCAGCGCGTTCGGTTATCTCATCCGCACCACGCGGCCGTCGATCGCGACGAGCTACGCCTATGTCAACCCGCTGATCGCGATCGCGCTCGGCGTCTGGCTCGCCGGCGAGCAGGCCTCGGCGCTGACCTGGGCGGCGGCCGGGATCGTGGTGGCGGGGGTGGTGATCCTGTCGAGCCGGGGAGCGCCCGCGCCGCCCCGGCGATCTCCGGCATGACGCCGCGTGGCGATCACTGGATGCGCCGGATGACGCGGTTGCCGCCGTCCATCACGAAGAGCGAGTTGCTCGGATAATGGAAGGCGATGCTGAACGGGTTGTTGAATGCCGCCGCAGCGCCCGTCCCCTCGGCGTAGCCGCCCGGCGGGGCGTTGCCGCAGCTGCACGTCAGGATGCACGGCGCCGGGACCGATCCCGCGAGGGTGCTGACGTCGGCGCTCGCGACCGGGGCCTGGCGGATCGTGTGGGCGTTGAACTCGACCCAGTAGATGCTCGTGCCGTCCGAGGTCATGCCCCGGGGGCGGTGGATCAGCGCCGCCGCGCCCGCGCCGTCGGCATAGCCGCAGGTCCCGTCTCCTGCGAACGTGGTGACCTCGCTCGTGACGGTGTTGAACGCGCGGATCTTGTTCCCGTTGGTGTCGGCGACATAGAGCATCCCCGAGCCGTCGGAGGCGATGTATCGCGGGCTGACGAAGCGCGCGGCGGCGCCGATGCCGTCTGCCTGGCCCTGCGCGTACGGCGTGCCCGCGAGCGTGAGGACCTCGCCCGTGGCCGGATCGAGCCGCCTCAGCGTGGAGGCGGTGCCGTCGACGAAATAGACGAAGCCGTTGAAATAGGTCAGGCCCCGGATGCCGTCGAGCTGCGCCGCGGCGCCGATGCCGTCGGCGTAGCCCTGCGCGCCCGAGCCGGCCACCGTCGTGACCGCGTGCGGCGGCGTCGTGGACATCGCCCGGATGACGTGGTTCGCCGCGTCGGCGATCCACACGGTGGCCCCGTCCGTGCCGAGCGCCTCGACGCTGCCGAACCGCGCGTTCAGCCCGGTCGGGTTGTCGATATAGCCCGCCGAGCCGTTCACCGCGTCGCCGGCGATCGTCTGGACCAGCGCCGTGGCGATCTCGACGCGGCGGACCGTGTGGTTGGCCTCGTCTCCCACGAAGAGGTGCGTGGCGTTGATCGCGAGGACGCCTGTCCCGCCGAAGCGCGCGGCCTGGCCGATGCCGTCGAGCGATCCTGCCTGCCCCGGGGCCCCCGCGAAGAGGCTCGTGGTGCCGTGCAGGTTGCAGGTCGGGTTGCAGCCGTCGCCGTTCTGCGTGTTGCCGTCGTCGCAGACCTCCGGCGCCTCGATCTGGCTGTTGCCGCAGCTCTGCCCGACGGGCTCGAGCTGGCACGCCGGGCTGCACCCGTCGCCCGCGGTCGTGTTGCCGTCGTCGCACTCCTCGCCGCTGGCCAGATCGAGGACCCCGTTGCCGCAGGTGGGCGCCGGCTCGATCGCGCACGAGGCGCTGCACCCGTCGCCGGATGTCGTGTTGCCGTCGTCGCACTGCTCGCCCGCCTGGTAATCGACGTTCCCGTCGCCGCAGAGCGGATTGGGCGCGCCGCCCGCGCCGCCGCCCGAGCTGGTGGTCGACGACCCGCCGCCGCCCTGGCTCGTGCTCGACGACCCGCCGCCGCCCTGGCTCGTGCTCGAGCTCGTCGTGCCCCCGGTGAACAACGCCCCGTCGTCACCGCAGGCGGCGACGGCCACTGCGAGGGCACCCATCAAGAACGCAGCGCGTGCTGACATCGCGACACCTCCAAGCAAGCGTGATCTCGGCGCCGCCCTGCGCCGGGCGGCGAGGCCCCCTCGCGCGCCCCGAGCGGCGCGGGCGACGGGTCCCGCCAGCGTACAGCAGGATCGGGCGCCGGCGCTACGCGGTTCGCGAGTTCATTTCCAGCGCTCGGCCAGCTCCGGCAGCACGGTCACGGACATCTGGATGAGGTGCGCCATGTGGTGCTCCGGCGTCTGCCCCGTGAATCCGCGGACGTGGAGGCCGCCGAGCCGCGCCTCGGTCGTCGGCGCCAGCCATTGCTGCGAGTCCTTCGGCACCACGCCGACGGTGGACGGCAGCGTGACCTTCGGCGGGGCCTCCGACGACGGGGAGCGCGACGCGCCCACGGCCCGGAGCAGCACGTCGGCCGTCTCCCTCGTGCTGGCGTACTCCAGCGTCTTGATCTCCGAGTGCGTGACGGTGAAGAGGACCTTCCCCTCCGCGGCCGCCTTCGCGAAGCGAATGAACGGGCCGAGCTTCGCGGGATCGGCGCCGGTCCTGTTCTTCTCGTCGACGAACGATGCGTGGAGGCCGTCGAGCAGCATGAGCGCGTCGATCCGCTCGAAGTTCTTCTTCACCTCCAGGATCTTCGACACGGCGCCATAACCCGCGCTCCAGGACGAGAGCGCGACGCGGCGCAGCCTCGGCTCGCGGAGCCCCCGCTTCTCCACGGCGGCCCGGATGCGATCGAGGGCCTCGTCGAACAGCCCCGGCATCGACCAGCGGTCCTCGTACGCCCCCGAGCCGATCCCCAAATTGACGATGTAGACCAGGGCGTTGACCTTCGCCGCCTCCATGCTCTCCTCCACGAGCTCGGTGTTGCCGTGGAAGTGCATGACGACATCGAACGCGCCGTCGCTGGACTGGAATGAAGGCGGGATGAACAGCACGCCCCCGCTGACCGGCGCGTGCCCGCTGCGCCGCAGCTTGTGGTCGGCGCGCTGCGCCGGCGCCGGCTCGGCCACGACATCGACGCTCGCCGGCGGCGGCGCCGCCCGCCCGAGCTGCGCGGTCGCCGACGCCAGCCCCCAGGTCCCGGCCGCGGACAGCCCGACCATGACGAGCGCGCCCGAGGCGAGCACCCACCGCGCCTCCCTCGATATGCCCGAGAGCCCCGGCTTCGCCGCCGCCGGCGCGGCCGCGGAGGGCGGCTCCCCCGCCGGCCGCCACCGGAGCAGCAGGACCCCCGCGAGCGAGGCCAGGAGCCCGAGCAGCGCGGCGGCCGTGACGAGGCCGGTGAGGACCCTCATCGCGCCCCCGTCGGAGAAGGCGAGCAGGATGAGCGAGAGCCCCGCAATGACCCCCGACGCGGCCGCGATGTGCCCGTACCCGATCGACCACGGGACCTTCTTGCTCTTCGGCGGCAAGAGGGATGACGCGACCGACCGGATCTCGATGATGCTGGAGGCCCGCCGCCGGAGCTGCGGGGGGCGCCCGAGCATCGGCTGCTGGAGCGAGGGATCGAATACGGTCGTCGCAGGCTTTGCAGCCGAGATCGCGGGCGTCGCATGCGAACCGGCTGCGGGCGCGGACACGGCCGCGGGCGCGGCTGCGGGCACGGGCGCGGCTGCGGACACGGGCGCGGCTGCGGG
>CAYQYG010000199.1:0-4301 GCA_964421485.1 uncultured Polyangiaceae bacterium
CTCGACGCTCGGGGCTCCGGATCGCCTTCGGCGCCCTGCGCCCCGAACCCCTCGCGCCCTGCGCCCCGAACCCCCTCGCGCCCGCGCCGCCCCCGCCGCCCCCGCCGCGTCCGCCCCGCCCGCGCTACGCGAACGGGAGGAACGCGCCCTGCTTGTCCGCGTCGCCCTTGTCGATGCGGAAGGCCGTCCCCTTGTTGACGATGATCTGCCCGTCGTCCGCGAGCGCGAGGCCGAAGCGCTCCAGCGGCCGCGGCGCAGGCCCCTCGAAGTTCGTCGCGTTGAACTTCCACCCCGCGCCGAAGCCGCGGAAGCCGGAGCCGTGGCACGGGCACTTGTACTTGTCCTCCGTCGCGAGGTAGCGGGGCGTGCACCCGAGGTGCGTGCACGTGGCGCTCACCGCGATGAAGCGATCGTCATAGCGGACGATCCAGAGCCGCAGCGCCTTGATCCACTTCTCGCTCGTGGAGTTCGGCGCGTACTCGGTCGGCTTGCCGATCTTGAACTGCGACGGCGGCTCGAAGAGCACGCGCGGATACATGAACCGCACGAAGGCCAGCGTGCCGATGCCGATCGAGTTGAGCACGGCGCCCCAGCCCAAAAAGCCGAGCAGATCCCGCCTCGTGGGCGCGATGCGCCAGAGATGAACTTCCGGATTGGTACCGTCCTCGCTCTTGCCAGGGCCAGCCACAGAGCAACCTTTCAGCGCCTTTCGGGCGCGCTTCTACCAAATCGCAAGCGCCGCCGTCAAACGGGATCCCCCCGAGAACCGCCGCGAAACTCTTCCCGAATTCGTGGCGCGTGTCCATCACGAACCGCTCCGGGTCCCCGCGGATCTTCAGCCGGTTTTTGCGTAAACATTGCGGGCTGGAGCGCCAAACGCCCCGCAATTACAAGGATCTCCGGATCACGCTCCGCTGCGGCGTGGCCTGCACCCCAAACTCACCGCGCTGGTAGGGCACGCGCGCAGGCGATTCAAGGGGGCAGGGCTCAATCGAGCGCGTCGACGGCGCGGCGGATCGCGGCGAGTCCGGCCTCGATGTCTCCCTCGTCACAGGCGTACGAGAGGCGGAGGTAGCCGGGCGCGCCGAACGGGGTGCCGGCGACCGTCGCGGCGTGCGCCTCCTCGAGCAGCCAGGTCGCAATATCTTCGTCCGTCGTGAGCGGTTTGCCTCGGAATGTTCGGCCACAGACGGAGCCGAAATCGGCGAAGGCGTAAAAGGCCCCTTCGGGCATACGACAGCGGACGCCGGGAATCGCGTTCAGGCCGCTCACCATCAGGTCGCGCCGGCGGGTGAAAGCTGCGCGCATCGCAAAGACAGTGTCACGCGGGCCGTTCAGGGCGGCGACCGCGGCGGCCTGCGAGACCGCGGCGGCGTTCGTGGTGCTCTGGCCCTGCACGACCTCGAGCGCCTTCGCCACCTCGACCGGGGTGATGCTCCAGCCGATGCGCCAGCCGGTCATCGCGAAGGTCTTGCTCACGCCGTCGACGATGATGATGCGCCGCGCAAGATCCTCCGTGAGCGCGGGGATCGAGACGTGGCGGAAGCCGTCATAAGTGAGGTCGCCGTAGATCTCGTCGACGATGATCCAGCAGTCGTGCTTGCGGAGCACCTCGATGAGCGGAAGGAGGTGCTCCTCGCCGTAGGCCGCGCCGGTCGGGTTCGAGGGGGTCGCGAGCACGATGGCCTTCACGCGCGGCGTGAGGGCCTCGCGGAGGCCGGCGGGCGTGAGGCGGAAGCCGTCGGCCTCGGTGGTCTCGACGATGCGCGGCGTCGCTCCGACGAGGCGCACCTGCTCGGGGTAGCTCACCCAGTAGGGCGCGGGGATGAGGACCTCGTCGCCCGGCTCGAAGAGCGCGAGGGCGAGGTTGAAGAGCGCGTGCTTCGCGCCGCAGCTCACGGCCACCTGGGTCGGCAGCGGCCGCCAGCCGCGGTAGCGCTCGGTCGCGGCGCAGATGGCGGACTTCAGCTCGGCAGTGCCCGTGACGGGTGTGTAGTGGGTGGCGCCGGCGTCGAGCGCCGCCTTGGCGGCGTCCCGGATGTGCACGGGCGTGTCGAAGTCGGGCTCGCCCACGCTGAACGGATAGACCTTGTGGCCCTCGGCCCGCAGCTTCGCGGCCTTGGCGGCCATCGCGAGGGTGGCGCTGGGGGCCACGGCCGAGAGGCGGTCAGCGAGCTTGCGAGGCATACGTGGAGGAGGAATAGGCGGGGTGACGCATCGATGCAAGCGGGGCATCACTCGGCGCCGCAGCGCGACATGGCTGGCGCCGCCCGGGCGCCGCGTTCCATTCGTCGGGGCTGCACCCCTCAGGGCGAGGGCGCGGAGCCGCCTACCTCGACCGCGGGCTTCTTCTCGTCCTGCTTTATCGAGTAGCGGACGAGCGCGCGGAGCACGTCGTTGCGCTGCACGTTGCCGAGCAGGACCTTCATGTCCTCGTAGAGCGACGGGTCGACGAGCAGCGCGCCGACCGTGCCCTTCCCGGCCTTCACGTCGCGCACGATGCTGCGGAGGTCGGCGGTCAGCGCGGCGACGTTGGCGAGCGCATCGGCGCTGTCGCCCTCGCCGCCGTAGAGCACGTCGTGCGCGAAGCTGTCGCTCTCGCGGACGCCGCGGAGCGTGGCGGCGACCTCGGCGGCGGCGTCGCCGAACTCCCGGATCTGCTTCTGCGGGCCGTCGCCGTAGATGACGTCGTGCGCGAAGCCGGGGCCGGCCTTCACGCGCGAGACGACGGCGCGGGTCTCGCTCAGCGTGGCGGCGAGCTCGGCGCTCGCGCGATCGAGGTTGGCGAGCGTGCGCGAGATGCGCTCGGCCTCCTTGGGATCGGTGAGGAAGCGGTGCGGGTAGCCGTCGCCCTCGGCGACGTGCTTGAGCACGACGTTGACGGAGGCGACGGTCTCGCGGATGTCCTTCTGGAGCCGCTCGTCGGCGAGGCCCGCCGAGGCCTTCTCGATGTTCGCGAGCGCGCTGTCGGCCTTCTCCGCCATGCCGCCGACCTTGCCGAGCATGTCGCTCGGGTCCTCGGACGGGACGCGGCCGCCCGGCGGGATCGAGGTCGGCTGCTCGCCCTTCGTGATCTCGACCATCTTGTCGCCCAGCAGGCCCTTGGCCGCGACGCGCGCGATGCTGTCGGTCTTGATGCGGCCCGCCTCCTTCGCGACGATGTCGAGCGTCACGTAGACCGTGGCGTCGCCCGGATCCTTGCCGTAGCCGACGCCGGAGACGTGGCCGATGTCGATGCCCCCCATCCGGATGGGGGCGCCGGCCTTGAGGCCCTGCACGTCGCTGAAGGTCGCGGTGAACTCGACCGACGAGGCGAACAGGCGGCGCTCGTCGCCGATCAGGAAGATCACGAGGGCCGAGAAGACGAGGCCCAGAAGGACGAACAGGCCCACCTTGAAGTCGCGCGTCCGGCTCATCAGCGCCCCATCTTGCGCGATCTCGGCGGCACCGTCACGCGCGGAGAAGGGTCTCGACGTCCTCGTTCACGGGGGCGCTGCCGCTGATGAAATCGGCGACGCGCGGATCTCGGGAGGCACGGAAATCGTCCGGGGTGCCGGTCGCGATGATCTCGCCCCGGTACACCATCGCCATCCGGTCGGAGATCGAGAACGCGCTCTTCATGTCGTGGGTCACGACGATGCTGGTCACGTGGAGCGCGGCCTTGAGGCCCTTGATGAGGTGGTTGATCCGCTCGGTGTTGATAGGGTCGAGGCCGGTCGTGGGCTCGTCGTACAGCAGCACCTCGGGCTGCACGGCGATCGCGCGGGCGAGGCCGACGCGCTTCTTCATGCCTCCCGAGAGGTCGGCCGGCCGCATCTGCTCGATGCCGGGCAGGCCGACGAGCGAGAGGGCCCAGTGGACGCGCTCGGCCATCTGGTCCGGGGTCATCGTCTTGCGGAAGTGCTCGTGCAGGCCGTACGCGATGTTCTCGCCGACCGAGATCGAGTCGAAGAGGGCGCCGCCCTGGAAGAGCATCGCGATGCGCTGCCGGATGAGGCCGATCCGGGCCTCGCTCGTCCTGGTGATCTCCTCGCCGTGGAAGGTGATCGATCCGCCGTCGGCCTCGAGCAGGCGGATGAGCAGCTTGAGCAGCACGCTCTTGCCCACGCCGGAGCCGCCCATCACGGTGAGCGTCTCGCCGGCGTGCACCTCGAGGTTGAGGTCGCGGTAGATCACCTTGGGGCCGAAGGCCTTGCGCACGTTCGAGAACCGGATCAGCGGCGCGGCCACGGGGTGAACGTACCACGGCGCGCGCAGGGGGCGCGCGGGCGCCGCCGGAGCGGGCGGGCGATCAGGGGGCT
>CAYQYG010000199.1:4401-15277 GCA_964421485.1 uncultured Polyangiaceae bacterium
GGCGCCGGGCGAGACCCGCTCGATGCGGAGCTCGACGGCGTCTCCGCCCCGCCAGGCGTCGCGGCGCAGGCGGCCCATCACGTCGGCGCGGGCGCCGGCGAGGCGAGGCGCGAGGTCGCCGAGCTCGAAGCCGAAGCAGGAGATCTCCTTGCCGTGGAAGGAGAGCTCCAGCTTGAGGTGCCCCTTCAGGTTGCGCGCGGCGCGCACCGAGGCGCCCTGCACGAGGAGGCTCGAGGCGCGGTTGCCCTCGCCGCAGGGCTCGAGGCGCTCCAGATCGCGCACGACGGCCGCGGGATCGTCGCGATCGTCGAGGCGCGCGTCCGCGGCCGCGCCGCAGGATCCGGCGGGGAGCTCCTGGTCCGCCCACGCGTCGCACCACGCGGCGCGCAGCGCCTCGACGCGATCGGCGCGGACCTCGACGCCGGCGGCGGCCTGGTGGCCGCCGAAGCCGACGAGCTCGGCGCGGCAGCGCGAGAGGCCGTCGTACAGGCGCGCGCCGGCCGGGCCGCGCACCGACCCGCGGCCGCGCTCGCCCTCGAGGCCGACGACGATCGTGGGCTTGCCGAAGCGCGAGGCGATCCGGCCGGCCACGATGCCCACGACGCCGGGGTGCCAGCCCTGCCGCGCGAGCAGGATCGCGGGCTCGCGATCGAAGCCGGCGCGCTCTATCTCGGCGAGCGCCGAGGCCAGCATCTCGTCCTGGATCGCGCGGCGCGCCATCTGCGCCTGCTCGACCGAGGCCGCGAGCGCCGAGGCGGCGACGCTGCTCTGCTCGAGCAGGAGCGAGAGCGAGACGTCGGGATCACCGAGCCGCCCGGGCGCGTTGAGGCGCGGGGCGATGCGGAAGGCGATGTCCTCGGCCGAGGGGCCGCGCGCGAGGTCGAGGTTCGCGAGCCCGGCGAGCGCGCGGAGGCCGGGGCGCCCGCCCGATTGGAGGACGGTGAGGCCCGCGCGGACGAGCGCGCGGTTGTCGCCCGTGAGCGGCGCGACGTCGGCGACGGTGCCGATCGCGACGAGGTCGAGGAACGGCCGGAGGTCGAGCGACGCGCCGAGCCGCTTGCGCACCGCGGCGCCGACCGAGAGCGCGAGCCCGCATGACGCGAGGCCCTTGTACGGGAAGCCGCAGTCGGCGCGGTGCGGGTTCAGGAACGCGAGCGCGGGGAGCGGCTCCGCGGGCACGAGGTGGTGATCGATCACGACGCAGTCGATGCCCGAGGCGCGGGCGTCGGCGAGCCGCTCGTGATCGCCGGAGCCGCAGTCGCACGTGATGAGCAGCGACGGGCGCGCGCCCCGCACGCGCGCGAGCGCGGGCCCCGAGAGGCCGTAGCTGCCCTCCGCGCGCGTCGCGAGCATCGGGCTGACGTCGCCCCCGAGCGCGCGGATGATGCCCGTCAGGATCGCCGACGCGGTGATCCCATCGCAGTCGTAGTCGCCGAAGACGGCGATCCGCTCGCTCGCGCGGATCGCCCGCGCGATCCGCTCCGCGCTCGCCTCGCGATCGGCCATCGCGTCCGGGGGCGTGAGGTGCGCGAGGCGCGGGTCCAGGAAGCGCCGCGTGTCGTCGCCTGCGCCCCGCCCCGCGCGATGGAGGATGTCCGCGACCGTGATCGACAGCCCGAGCTCGCGCGCGAGCCCGAGCGCCTCCGCGGACGCGCCGCCCGGGTCGGCGATCGCGCCGCCGTCCGCCGCGCCCCCCCTCCCCTGCGCGCGCGGCGCGCCTCCGGCCCCATGCGCCGGCGCGCGCGGCTCCTGCTCGGGGACCTCTTTCCAGCGACCAACCGCGCCCGCCACCGCACAGGCGCGTACACCGACGCGCCGGATGCGTCTACAGGCACCGGGCCGCGCTCCGTACCCTTGCGGTGCCACGCACGGTCACGCGGCCCGAGGGCCGCAGAGCCGGAAAGAATGGCTGGCGTGGTGGGCTCGATCTCAGATCCGGGGCCGCGCGAGGCGAGCCGCGCCGCACCCCGGATCCATGAGGCTCAGACGACGGCGTCGGCGCGGCGCTCCGCGCGCGTGCGGGTGACCTTCTTGCGCTTCGACGCGGTGGAACCGAAGAAGCGGCGATCGATCCACTCGGTGATCGGCGCGGCGACGTAGATGGAGGAGTACGTGCCGACGACGATGCCGACCACGAGGGCGAACGCGAAGTCCTTGAGGACGCCGGTACCCCAGACGAAGAACATGATCATCGACAGGAGCGTCGAGCCGGAGACCAGGATCGTCCGGCCCAGCATCTCGGAGAGCGACAGGTTGATGATCGCCGACAAGCTCTTGTCCCGGTGCTTCGCCAGGTTCTCGCGGATGCGGTCGTACACGACGACGGTGTCCGTGATCGAGTAGCCGACGATCGTGAGCATCGCGGCGACCGTGGACAGCGTGATCTCGCGCTGCGTGATCACCATCGCGCCGAGCGCGATGCCGACGTCGTGGACCAGGGCGACGATGCCGCCGGGCGCGAAGCGGACGTCGAACCGGAACGCCACGTACGCCATGATGAACAGGATCGAGATCAGCACGCTCTTGATCGCCGCGTCGCGGAGCTGCGCGCCCGCCTTGGGGCCGATCCACTCGACGCGCAGCGCCGTCTCCGGGACCTTGTCCGCGCCGAGCTGCGCCCGGAGCCCGTCCAGGAGCTGATCGCCCTTCGACTTGAGGTGGATCTCCACCTTGTGATCGCGCTCGCTGACCACGACCGGGTTGTTCGCCCCCTCGCGGAGCTGGATCCCCTCCACGCCCTCGAGCTGCTTCTTGATGCCCTCGAGGTCGGGCGCGACCTCGTACCGGGTCGAGATCTTGTCGCCGCCGGGGCTGAACTTGATCTCGCTCGCGCGCAGGCTCGGCGGGCAGCGGTCCTCGGGCACCGCGCCGTGATCGGGGGGCAGGCAGAGCCGGGTGCGGATGAGATCCTTGTCGGACTCCGCGAGCACCGAGACGTCCTGCACGCGGATGAGGTACCGGTTCGGGTTCACCCGGTCGGTCACGGAGATCACGTCCGGCTGCTCGAAGCCGGCCTTCTCGACCGCGTGGCGGATGTCGGCGGCGGCCACGGGCTGCTTGAACGCGATCTCGACCTCGGTGCCGCCCTTGAAGTCGGTCCCGAGCTTCGGCCCCGGCTTGATGAACGAGATCACCGACAGGATCAGCAGGAGCAAGCTGAGGCCGATGAAGTACCATCGCTTGCTCATGAAATCGAACTGTCGGCCAGGCTTGATGAATTCCATCGAAATTGTCCCAGGTGCGGGTCGGGGCGCGCGGCGCGTCAGCCGAGAGAGAGCTTGGTGACCTTCCGGCCGCGCACGGCCCAGTCGAACATCAGCCGGGTGCAGACGACGCCCGTGAACAGGCTGACCGCGATCCCGACGATGAGCGTGACGGCGAAGCCCTTGATCGGCCCCGTCCCGTACTGCGCCAGGATGAGGCCGGAGAGCAGCGTCGTGACGTGGCCGTCGAGGATGGCGCTGAACGCCTTGTCGTAGCCGACGTCGACGGCCGCGCGCGCGCTCTTCCCTTGCCGGAGCTCCTCGCGGATGCGCTCGTTGATGAGCACGTTCGCGTCGACCGCGATGCCGATCGTCAGCGCGAGGCCGGCCATGCCCGGCAGGGTCATCGACGCGCCGAACATCGCGAGGACGGCGATCTGGAGCACCGCGTTGAAGAGCACGGCGATGTCCGCGATGAGCCCCGCGCGCCGGTAGTAGAAGATCATGAACACGAGCACGAGGGCCGTGCCGCCGAGCGCGCCCTTCACGCTCTCGTTGATCGAGTCCTTGCCGAGCGTCGGGCCGATGCGCTGCTCGTTCGAGGGCGAGATCGGCGCGGGCAGGGCGCCCGAGCGGAGCACGAGCTCGAGCTTCTTCGAGTCCTCGAGCTGCTGCTGCGGGTCCTGCGAGCCCATCGTGATCTGCGCGTGGCCGCCGGCGATCTTCGTCTGGATGACCGGCGCGCTCTCGACCTTGCCGTCGAGGATGATCGCGAAGCGCCGCTTGATGTTCTTTCCGGTGATCTCCTCGAACCGGTCGGCGCCGACGGGCGTGAACTCCATCGAGACGTACCAGCCGCCGAGGCCGCCCTCGCTCTGGTCGGGCCGCGCCTGCGCGTCGCGGACCATGTCGCCCGTGATCTCGGCCTTGCTGAAGAGGTAGTAGGTGCGCCACCCGACCTCCTCGATGGCGTCCTTCTCCTCGTTGTACTCGTAGAGCTTGCCGAAGCCGACCTCGTTGTCGGTGGGGATCTGCAGCGTCGCGACCCACTCCTTGAGGCGCTTCAGCGCGTCGCGCATGTCCTCGTGCTCGCCTCGCACCATGCGCGCGTAGTGGATCGGCTTGGTCTTGCCGGGGCCGACGGGCGCGTTCTCGATGGCGAACGTGAGGCCCTTCGGGAGGTCCTCCGCCTTGGTGCTCCGCGCGATCGGATCGAAGGGGTCGGCGTCGTCGTCGACCATCTTGAACTCGAGCCGCGCGGTCTGGCTGATGATGTCGCGGATCTCGTCGAAGGCGCGGTCGTCGTCGCCGGGGACCTCGATGATGACGTCCTCGTCACGGGTGCTGACGCTCGCCTCCTTGAGGCCCAGGCCGTCGACGCGCCGGAGCACGGTCTCCTTGGCCTGCGCCACCGCGCGCTCGCGGATCGACGTCGCGACCTCGTCGCGGACGCGGAACGTCACCGTCTTCCGGTCGCTCGCCCGCATCACCTGCAGCTCGCCGATGAACCGCGTGAGGAACTCGTCGTTGATCCTCTCGGAGTCGGCGGGGTCGTTGAACGTCAGCGTGATCGTGTCGGCGCGATCGCGGGACTTCTCGATGCGGAGCTTGGCCTGGAGCTTCTGCAGCTCGTCGAGCGTGACCGGCTTGTCGCCCTCGTGGAACCCGAAGGACGAGGTCAGCGCGGCGCGGATGTCGTCGTAGTAGCGGTCGCGCTTGTCCTTGATCGCCTCGTCGACGTCGACCGTGTAGACCAGCCGGAGCCCGCCCTTGAGGTCGAGCCCCCTCACCAGGCGGAACGGGACGTTCGACAGGAGGAAGCGGGAGAACCCGAGCTCGCCGCGGCGCGCCTGCGACTCCCGCTCGGATCGCTCCTCCGAGGAGAGGCCCGGCTCCTCCACCTTCCCGCGGTACTCGTCGTGCCACGTCGGGTAGATACAGAGCGCCGAGCCAAGCGCGAGGAAGATCACGAAGCCCGTCTTCGCCCGCCACGCGAGGTCGATCCAGGGGCCGGCGCAGAACAGCGCCCACGGGACCATCAGGGCGAAGACCGCGAGCGCCCAGAACACGTGGTAGTGCGCCGCGATCGCGGCCGAGCCCGCGGCGAGCGCCGCCCACGTGAGCACGCCGCGGCGCGGCCGGCTCAGCCAGGCACCGAGGAGGCACAGACCGGCGACGCCGGCGAACCCGAACTGGAGGATATTGTGGAGCATGGGGGTGTGGGCCGCAGGGGCGGCAGTGCTTCCTGTGCGCCGGGAGGGCCGGCGCTCACGCCTTCTTGTCTTGGGTCTTCGCGGGCTCCTTCGACTTCTCGCCCGGCTTGGCCTCGCCCTGCTTCGCGTCGCCCGCGGTCTCGCCGGGATCGACGCCCTGGATCGAGCTCTTCAAGATCTGCACGGTGACGCCGGGCGCGATCTCCAGCCGGACGCGGCTCGAGCGCTCGCCGATCTCGGTGATCTTCCCGATGAGCCCCGCCTGCGTCACGACGCGATCGCCGGTCTTGAGGCTGGATTCGAGCTGTTTCTGCTTCTTGTTCTGGCTCCGCGTCATCATGAAGATGAGCAGGAGCGGCAGCGCAAGGATGAGGAAGGTGAACGCGCCGCCGCCGAAGGGGCCGGGCTGGGCGTCCTGGCCTCCGGGCTGGGCGGGCTGGGCCTGACCCTCCACGGGCTGCTGCGGCGCGGGGGCGGAGCCCTCGCGCCCGGGGGCGGTGGTCGGCTGGAACGAGAACGTGCTTGTCAAGGTGACGGGTCCCTCCGCCCACGATGGGGGTCGGCCAGATGATGTAGCGGTGCGCTTCCCCCTACCCCCCGGGGCCCGCCTCCATACCCAGGATCGGTGGGTCGCGCAAGCCGCTTGGGCGGCCGCCCGGCACGCCGCATGCGACGAACGGACAGGAGACGACGCGCGGCGTCACCCGTCGCTGCCGAACACGACGACCCGGCGCGCCCGCTCGCCGCTCGCGATCTCGGCCAGGGAGAGCCGGACGTCGCGCTCGGTGATCGCGCCGTCCATGGTCGCGAAGGCCGCGGAGATGATGGGCGGGATCCGGCCGATGCCGGGGAAGCCGGGCGCCCAGGTGAGAGCGTCCGCGAACGCGGCCTTGACGCTGGCCGCGACGGGGCCGGAGGGGGCGAGCGCGACGTCGAACGGCTCGATCACCACCACGGCGCTCGCGCGGCCGAGCGCCTTCACGATCTCGGCCGAGAAGAAGGGCCGGAGCGATCGGACCCCCACGAGGCCGATCCGCCGGCCCTGGGCGCGGAGGCTCCGGACCACGTCGTGCGCGGCCGGGAACGCGCACCCGACGGCGACCACGATCTCCTCCGCGTCGGCGGTGTCGACACGCTCGACGGGCGCGACCGCCCGGCCGGTGAGCTCGCCGAGCTGCCGCGCCGCGCTGGTCAGCGCGAACGGGACCCGCGCCGCGAAGCCGCGCTCGGCGCGCTTGCGGTGGACGCCCTGCGGCTGCGGGCCGGGCGCCGCGCCCGCGTCCTCGCCGGTCGAGGCCGGCGCGTCGTCGAACGACGGCGCCGCGCGGCTCTTGCCGAGGAAGCGCTCGACGAACGCGCGGTCCGGCGGCGCGACCGCGGCGGCGCCGGGCACGCCGTCGTGGATGTGGAGGAACGGTGTCTCGCTGTCCTCGGAGGCCCGTCTGGCGATCAGCGCGACGTCGGCCGCGTCCGCTGCGCTCCAGGTCACGATCACGCCCGCCCCCACGTCGAGCGCGAGCGCGATCTCGTCGTGGCCCACGGTGAGCCCGCCCCGCCGCTCGGCGACGTGCACGGTGATGGGGGCCCGCGCGGCCGCGGCCTCGCGCAGCGCGCCGATCGCGCCGAGCAGCTCGTCGGCCGCGAGCATCGCGCCGGCGCGATCACCCGACCGCGCGCGCGCCGAGGCCGCGCGGATCGCCTCCGACGCGCTCGGCGTGCGCTCGAGAGGGAGCGCGCCCCCCACCCCCGCGGACGCCGCGAAGATCGCGGCCCCTGCGGCCATCTCGGCGCCCGCGATCGCCGCGGCGCCCTCTCCGTGGACCGAGCCGAAGCTGTCGGGCTGTGCCATCGCGCGGTTGTTCACCCGTGCCGCCCGAGAGGTCAAGCCGCAGCGTCGCGCATCCTGCGCCGAAACCCCGCTTGACAGGCCGATTTGCCCCTGGTAGGGACGCGTCCTCGTTTCACGGGGCGGGAGCGCGCGACCACCGCGCCCCCGCGCCTTCGCAGAAGCACCGAGACGGAAACAGGCGCGTAGCTCAGTGGTAGAGCACTACCTTGACACGGTAGGGGTCGCCGGTTCGAAACCGGCCGCGCCTACAGGGCATCTTCTCCGGTGGAGACAGCTGCCTTGCCCGCGAGTACATTCATGGCTCTCGACCCCAACGCTTCGCAGGGGAGCTCCCCCGCGAGCCCGTCCACGAGCCCGCGTGCAAGGGTGACCGCGCGCGAGGTCCTCGCAGACGCGATCGCGAAAGATCGGACCATCATCGGCGCGCGCGTGAGCGGCCGCGTCGTGGACCTGCACACGCCGTTCGACAGGGACGCGGCGGCCGCGATCGAGCCGATCCGCACCACGGACGCGGACGGCCTGCGGATCATCCGCCACTCGACCGCGCACGTCATGGCCGATGCGGTCCAGCGCCTGTTCCCGGGCACCAAGGTCACCATCGGCCCGGCGATCGACGCGGGCTTCTATTACGACTTCGACAAGCCCTCGGGCCCCTTCACCGACGAGGACCTCGCGAAGATCGAGGAGGCGATGCGGGGGATCATCGCGGCCGGCAAGCCCTTCCGGCGCGACGTGATCGACCGCGAGGAGGCGCTCGATCTCTTCGGCCGGATGGGCGAGACCTACAAGAAAGAGATCATCGACGCGATCCCGGAGGGCGAGGAGATCTCGCTCTACCGCCACGGCGAAGGCGCCGGCGAGTGGCTCGACGTCTGCGAGGGCCCGCACGTGCCGGACACCTCGTACCTCGGGGCGATCAAGCTCGTCAGCGTGGCCGGCGCCTACTGGCGCGGCGACGAGCGCAACCCGATGCTCCAGCGCATCTACGGCACGGCGTTCCCGACGCAGCAGGCGCTCGACGAGCACCTGAAGCTGCTCGCCGAGGCGCGCGAGCGCGACCACCGCAAGCTCGGCAAGGAGCTCGAGCTCTTCATGTTCCACGAGTACGCGCCGGCGATGCCGTTCTTCTTGCCGCGCGGCGCGCACGTCTACAACGCGCTCGTGGGCTACATGCGCGACCTCTATCTCGACTACGGCTACGAGGAGGTCGTCACCCCGCAGATCTTCGACAAGCGCCTCTTCGAGACGAGCGGGCACCTGCCGAACTACCGGGAGAACATGTACCTCCCGGTGACCGCGGAGCTGCTCGACGAGGCGAGGCTCGCGCTCCGGCTCGGGGTCGAGGGCGGCGCGGATGCGGCGAGCTACCGGGAAGCGGACCGGCGTCGCGACGCGGCGGTCGCGCAGCAGCTCATGGAGCTCGAGCGGCTCGCGCAGAAGCCGATGAACTGTCCGAGCCACTGCCTGATCTTCGGCCAGCGGCGCCGGAGCTACCGCGAGCTCCCCTGGCGCGTGGCGGACTTCGGGCGGCTGCACCGCTACGAGCGCGGCGGCGTCGTGCACGGCCTCGCCCGCGTGCGGAGCTTCTGCCAGGACGACGCCCACATCTTCTGCACCCCGGACCAGATGCAGGGCGAGATCCATGCCTTCCTGCGGCTCCTGCTCGAGGTCTTCGCCGCGTTCCGGTTCACGAAGATCGACATCAAGCTGGCGACCCGGCCGAAGAAGCGCATCGGCACCGAGGCGCAGTGGGACAGCGCGGAGGCCGCGCTCGCCGACGCGCTCCGTCAGGCGAAGCTCGACTTCGAATTCGCCCCCGAGGAGGGCGCGTTCTACGGCCCCAAGCTCGAGTTCCACGTCGAGGACGCGCTCCGCCGGAGCTGGCAGCTCGGCACGATCCAGGTCGACTACGCGCTGCCGGACCGCTTCGAGCTCGAGTACACGGGGGCGGACGGCGGAGCGCACCGGCCGGTGATGCTGCACCGGGCGATCCTCGGCTCGCTCGAGCGCTTCTTCTCGGTCTACGTGGAGCACGTCGCCGGCGCGTTCCCCGTCTGGCTCGCGCCGGAGCAGGCGACGATCGTCACCGTCAGCGAGAAGCAGGCGGCGTACGCGCAGGAGGTGGTCTCGTTCCTCCGCAGCAAGCGGCTCCGCGTCCGGGCGGACACGGGTCCGGACAAGCTCGGCGCGAAGATCCGGGCGGCACGGCTCACGCGGGTGCCCTACGTCGTCGTGGTCGGCGACAAGGAAGCCGCCGAGCGCAAGGTCGCGCCGCGATCGCGGGACCTCAACAAGGATCTCGGCGCGATGCCCCTCGAGCAGTTCGCCGAGCGCCTCATCGCCGAGGCCGCTCCGCCCCGGCTGGCGGAGACCGCCGCCTCGTCCGGCGCGTGACCGCCGCCCCCCGGCAGCTCCCCGGCGCGCGCCGCTCGTGATCCCGGCGCTCGAACGCCCAGCCGGGGCTCGGCGCGGAGTGCGCGCCACGTGTGGAGCGCGACCCGGAGCGCCGGAGGTCAAGACGCCGCGCCGCCGAGCCCGGCGGCGCTTGCCGCCGTTGCCTGCGGCAGCGAGACGGGCGACATTGGCAGGACCTTTCCCGCGGGCCACCCGGGATCGGGAGGGGGTGGGTGCCTGGCGCGCCGGGCTGGCCTCCTCCCGCCCCGGCGATCGTGCGGGAGCGTGGAGTGACAGGAGCACAAGGAGGCAGCGAGACACCACATGGCGATGAGACGATTCGACCCTCGGCAGGCCCAGAGGGGGCCGCAGATCCGCATCAACCAGCGCATCCGCGTCCCCGAGATCCGCGTCATCGGCGATGACGGCGAGATGCTCGGCATCATGGCGACGAGCGACGCGCTGCGCCGGGCACAGGAGAAGGGGCTGGACCTCGTCGAGGTCAACCCGAAGGCGGATCCCCCCGTCTGCAAGATCCTCGACTTCGGCAAGTTCAAGTACGACGAGAAGAAGAAGGCCCGCGAGGCCAAGCGCAAGCAGAGCGTCGTCGAGATCAAGGAGATCAAGCTCCGCCCGAAGACGGACGATCATGACCTCGAGTTCAAGACCAGGGCCGCGCACCGGTTCCTCGGCGCGGGCCACAAGGTCAAGTTCACCGTGCGCTTCCGGGGCCGCGAGATCACGCACCCGGAGAAGGCGCAGGAGCAGCTCGACTGGATCGTGCGGCACTGCGAGGAGATCGCGAACGTCGAGGTGCGCCCCATGATGGAGCAGCGCACGATGACGCTCATCATGGCGCCCAAGCCCGCGGTGATGCAGCGGGTCGCGCAGGCCCGCGCCGCGGCCGAGAAGGCCCGCCAGAAGGCCCTGCAGGAGGGCCGCGCCGCGCCGCCGCAGGAGGACGAGGAGGCGGCCGCGCTCGAGAAGCTGGAGCAGCAGCTCGAGGAGGCGGACGAGGACGAGGACGAGGACGACGAGGGGTGAGCTTCGCGCGCGGCGCTTGGAGGCCCCGATCGTCGCGCCGCGTCCGCCTCGCGCTCGCGGCCGCCGCGCTCGCGGCCCCGCTGCTCGCCGCGCCGGCGGCCGGGCGCATGATCGCCGACGCCCTCGCGATCCATGGGGGCGCGGCGCTCGCGGGCGCGGCCGCGCACCTCGAC
>CAYQYG010000200.1:0-15254 GCA_964421485.1 uncultured Polyangiaceae bacterium
GCCCTCGCCGGCGCCGGACGCGCCGCCCGCGCCGCCCGCGCCGCCCGCGCCTGAGCCGCGCCCCCTGCCCGACACTGGATTGAACGAGGAGATATCGCTCCTCGCGCGCGCGCAGGGCGCGCTCTCGTCGGGGCAGGCGGATCGGGCGCTCGCGCTGCTCGACGAGCACGCCGCGGCGCACGGTGAGGGCGCGATGGGCGAGGAGCGGATGGCCGCGCGCGTCTTCGCGCTCTGCGCCCTGGGGCGACGGGACGAGGCCCGCGCGGAGGCGCAGCGCTTCGTCGCCGCGGCGCCGCGCTCGCCGCTCGCCGCGCGCGTGCGCGCCGCGTGCGCCCCGGGCGAGGCCGCCGCCCCGAAGCCGTGAGCGCGCGGCGCGCGGTCGATTGAAATATAGAAGCTCCGCGAGCCGGCCACTCATTCGTCCGGATGAACCATCGAGGGAGATCCACGAGATGAAATACGCTGATCGACGCCATATCGTCCACGTCTCGCTCGCCGCCCTGCTGGCCCCGCTGCTCGCGGGCGCTCTGGGGTGCATCAATATGGACGGCGGCCAGGGAGGGGCCGGGGGGGCGCAGACCGGCGCGGGCGGCGCCCAGACCGGCGCGGGCGGCGCCCAGACCGGCGCGGGCGGCGCGACGCTGGGTGAGGGCGGCGCGACGCTGGGTGAGGGCGGCGGATCGTCGTGCGACAACTCCGGGACGTGTGGCGGCTACGGGACCTGGACGTCCGCTTGCCTGGGCTGTGACGAGGTCGGCTGCTTGGGGTGCGCGCTGGCGAACAGCTGCGCCGACGATCTCGCCGCTTGCCAGAACGAGCAGCAATGCCTGGACCTCGTGGATTGCTTCGTCTTGTGTGAAGACTCTGAATGTGCGCACCTTTGCATTCAGCAGTTCCCCCAGGGCTGGCCTCTGTACGATGTTCTGACGCAATGCATGTACTGCCAGTGCCCCGTCGACTGCTACAACCCGGATTGGGATTGGGGATGCCAGGGCTGACGTCGACCGCGCACCGGCGCGAATCGAGCTCAGGATGGAGCGCCTGCCGCCCGTCCACCCATCCTATCCATCTTTATTCTCGAAGGAGGATCGTTCCATGAAACACCCCGTCCGACACGACGTCACCTGGATCTCGCTCGCGGCGCTGCTCTCGCCGATGCTCGCCTACGCCGGCGGTTGCTTCACGCAGGAGGTCGGCATCGGGAGCGACGCGGGAGGCGGCCAGGGAGGATCCGGGGGCGCACAGATGGGCGTGGGCGGCGCGGGCGGCGCGGAGGCGGGCGTGGGCGGCGCGGAGGAGAACGCGGGCGGCTCCGGCGGCGCCCCGATCCCTCCTGCCCCCGGCTGGCCAAAGCGGCTCGGCCACATCTCGTTCGACCGGGGGCACGGGGTCGCCACGGACGCCGCAGGGAACGTCCTCGTGACAGGGGATTTCAAGGACAAGATCGATTTCGGCGGCGGGCCGATCCAGGGCGTGGCCGGCCGGGACGCCTACCTGGCGAAGTACAGCGAATCCGGCGGCCTGCTCTGGGCCAGGACATTCGGAGCGAAGGCGGACGACATAGGTTACGATCTCGCGGTGGCATCGAACGGCGATGTCGTCGTGACGGGGTTCTCCGCGAGCCCGGTCGATTTCGGCGGCGGACCTGTGGGCGACATCTATCAGGGAATCTTCCTGGCGCGGTTCGACGCCGCCGGCAATCACCTCTGGAGCAAGAAGTTCGGCAACTACCACGGACTCAGCATTGCCCAGGAGGGGCGCAGCGTCGCCGTCGACGCGGCCGGGAGCGTCTTCCTGCTGGCCGGCGACGGGGGGACGATCGACTTCGGCGACGGCCCACTCGTGAACGCAGGTGAAGACGACATCTACATGGCGAAGTTCGACGCCGCCGGGACCCTCCTCTGGAGCAAGCGCATCGGCGGTCCGGACGTCGACCACGGGGTCGACATCGCGGTGGACAGCGCCGGGAACGTCGTCCTGGCCGGCTGGACCACCGGCACGGCCGATCTCGGCGGTGGTCCGCTGACGAGCGCAGGCGGGGCCGATCTCGTCGTGGCGAAGTACGATCCGGACGGCAACCATCTCTGGAGCAAGATCTTCGGCGACGCGGCGCCCAACCAGACCCCGACGGCGGTCGCCGTCGACGGGTCCGATGCGATCGTGATCTCCGGCACCCACGCCGGGACCGTCGATTATGGCGGCGGCCCGCTGACCAGCGAGAAACTCGAAGTGCTCCTCCTGAAGCTCGACGCCGCCGGCGACCACGTCTTCAGCCACGTATACGATGGCACGGGGGATGATACAAACTACATCTGGGGGCTCGACGTGAGCGCGGCGGGCACCATCGCGGTGACCGGACAGCTGCGCGGTGATCTCGATCTCGGCGGCGGCCCATTGATCGGCTGGGCGAAGGACGTCTTCTGGGCGAAGCTTGACGCTGCGGGAAACCACCTCTCGAGCGGAGTGTTCGGCGGCGACAGCTGGTGGAAGCGCAGCGAGGACGTCGCGATCAGCCCCACGGGCTCGCTGTTCGTGACAGGGTACTTCGAGAAGACGTTCGATGTCGACGGCGTGAGCCTCGTCGCGTCGGGAGAGCCCCCTGCCCTCGATATCTTCGTGGCGAAGGTCCCCTGACCCTCGCCGCCGCGCGGGCGCCCGGGTCAGGGCGCGAGCAGGAGCACCTTCACCTGGCTCGGCACGACGCGCATCCCGGGGCAATTGGTCGAGTTCTGCAGGCTCGCGCTGCTGAGCCGCGTCGCCGGCGCGCCGCCGATCAGCACCGTGAACCCCGCCGTCATGTGCCTCGACCGCCCCATCACGGTCCCGGACGCCACCCCGCGGCTGATACCCAGGTTGTCCCCGTTCGTCTGCGGGATCGACGTCGACAGCGTGTGCGCCGGGGCGCACATGAAGAGCACGTGGTTCACCGCGGACACCGCCATCGGCGCCGCCGCGAAGTTCGGATAAGGCATCGGCACCGGCCCGCCGGGGGTCGGGGTCAGGCACACAGCGTCGGCTCCCAGCGCTCGGCGCGGGCGAGCGGCTCGTCGTCGCCGAGCGCGGCGCTCCGGTCCGTGAACACCGCGCCGCCCTCCTTCGTTGCGTGGAAGAGCGCGCGGGTCAGCGTCGCGCCCGAGAAATCCGCGCCGGTGACGTCGGCGTGGGAGAAGTCGGCATACGTGAGATCGGCGCCGCCGAAGCGGGCGCCGGCCGCGCGGGCGCGGTGCAGGATGGATTGCTGCATGATCGCCCGGGAGCAGTCCGCGGCGGTGAGGTCCGCGTCCACGAAGAGCGCCTGGGAGAGGTCCGCGCCCCGGAAGCTCGCCCCCGCGGCCGCGGCCTCGATCAGCATCACGTTGGCCGAACCCGCTCGAGAGATCGTCGAGCAGGAGCGGCGTGACGCCGGTGATGAGCATGCGCCCGACGGCGCCGGTGGTCGTCCCCGCCTTGAGCGTCCCGAAGAAGGTGCGGACGAAGCCGGCGTCCTTGACGATCGACTCGTATACCTGCCGGCGACGCGCGCCCCGGGCCGGCGGCATGACCGCCTCGGCGCGACAGGGACGCCGCTCTCACGAAGATTTGCTGGCGCCGGGGCGCTGAGACCCCGGCGCGGGCATTGCGGTCACGCCGCGCGCCGACTGGAAGAAAACCTGGCGATCCCAGCGGGAATTGAACCCGCGTTACCGGCGTGAGAGGCCGGCGTCCTAACCGCTAGACGATGGGACCCTATGTTTCTCACGAGGCCGCCCGGATGCTTCGCGTCCGGTCGACCAGCTGGGGGACAAGGATTCGAACCTTGATAGCAAGAGCCAGAATCTTGCGTCCTGCCGTTAGACGATCCCCCAAGGGACGTACTGCTTGGTGACGGGCCGCGGAGACTACTCGGACCGGCGACCTTGTCAAGCAGAATTGTGTCCCCCCGTCTCTGCCGCCGGATCCTGCGTCCGTCCCCCCGCTTCCCGGCCGGCACCCCTCCCGTGACTGCTCCCGTGACCGCCCCTGTGGCCGTGACCGCGTCCAGCTCCGGCACCGCTCCCGCCTCCATGCCCGGTTCTGTGCCCACAGGACCGGTCACCAAAATCCCATCAGTCGCTCTTGACGCCGGACACCTTTGAATTACCTTCCGCCCGGCTTTAGCCACCGGCCAGCGAGAGTGCTAATCGCCCGTATTTCCGGCATTTTTCGTCCGGCATGCGGTCGACTGCGCTCCGGATGCGCGCGGACGGAGCCGGGCTCCGTGGGGGGTGGGCGCTGCGTCCCGGGTTGCCGGTGGGGAGGATGAGGGAACGACCATGAAGATCAGGCCGCTGCAGGACCGACTCGTCGTGAAGCGTCTCGAGGGCGAGACCAAGACCAAGGGCGGGATCATCATCCCTGACACCGCGAAGGAGAAGCCGATCGAGGGGCGCGTCGTGGCCGTGGGCAACGGCAAGGTGCTCAAGGACGGCACGGTGAGGCCGCTCGAGGTGAAGGTCGGGGACGTGGTCCTGTTCGGGAAGTACAGCGGGACCGAGGTGAAGATCGACGGCGAGGAGCACGTGCTGATCCGCGAGGACGACGTGCTCGCCGTGACCCAGGAAGCGGGCGCCGCGTCCTGAAGAAGAGAGGGAAGAGCAAGCCATGGCTGCCAAGCAGATCGTCTATAGCCGCGGCGCGCGCGCCGCGATCCTGAAGGGCGTGAACACGCTCGCCGACGCCGTGAAGGTGACCCTCGGGCCCCGCGGCCGGAACGTCGTCATCGAGAAGAGCTGGGGATCGCCGGTCGTCACCAAGGACGGCGTGACCGTGGCCAAGGAGGTCGAGCTCCTCGGCAAGCTCGAGAACATGGGCGCCCAGATGGTGCGCGAGGTCGCGTCGAAGACCAGCGACAAGGCCGGCGACGGGACCACCACCGCGACCGTGCTCGCGCAGTCGATCTACGGCGAGGGCCTGCGGCTCGTCGAGGCCGGCCACAACCCGATGGACCTGAAGCGCGGCATCGACCTCGCCGTGGAGAAGGTGCTCGCCGCCGTGCACGACGGCGCCAAGCCCACCCGCGACAAGGCGCAGATCGCGCAGGTCGCCACCGTGAGCGCCAACGGCGACGCGGAGATCGGCCAGATCCTCGCCGACGCGATGGAGAAGGTCGGCAAGGAGGGCGTGATCACGGTCGAGGAGAACAAGCGCATGTCGACGGAGCTCGAGACCGTCGAGGGCATGCAGTTCGACCGCGGCTACCTCTCGCCGTACTTCGTGACGGACACCGAGAAGATGCGGGCGGTGCTCACGGATCCGCTGATCCTCGTGTACGAGAAGAAGATCTCGGCGATGGCGGACCTGCTCCCGCTGCTCGAGCAGGTGGTCCGGCAGGGCCGCGAGCTGCTCATCATCTCCGAGGACATCGAGGGCGAGGCGCTCGCGACGCTGGTCGTGAACAAGCTTCGCGGGACGATCAAGGTCGCGGCGGTGAAGGCGCCCGGCTTCGGTGATCGCCGCAAGGAGATGCTGAAGGACATCGCCGTCCTGACGGGCGCGACGCCCTTCATGGAGGACCTCGGCCAGAAGCTCGAGAGCGCGACGGTCTCTGACCTCGGGACCGCGAAGCGGGTCGAGATCGACAAGGACAACACGGTCATCGTCAGCGGCGCCGGGGACAAGGGCGCGATCAAGGGCCGGATCGAGTCGATCCGGAAGCAGATCGCGGACACGACCAGCGACTACGACCGCGAGAAGCTCCAGGAGCGGCTCGCGAAGCTCGCCGGCGGCGTGGCGGTCGTGAAGGTCGGCGCGGCGACCGAGACCGAGATGAAGGAGAAGAAGGCCCGCGTGGAGGACGCGCTGCACGCGACCCGCGCGGCCGTCGAGGAGGGCATCGTGACCGGCGGCGGCGTGGCGCTGCTCCGCGCGGGCGCGGTGCTCAAGGACATGAAGCTCGGCGACGAGCGCGACATCGGCGTGAACATCGTGCGCCGGGCCCTCGAGGCGCCGCTCCGCCAGATCGCGCAGAACGCGGGCATCGACGGCACGGTCGTGGCGGAGAAGGTCCGCGCCGGCGAGGGCTCGTTCGGCTACAACGCCGCGACCGACACCTACGAGGACCTGCTCGCGGCGGGCGTGATCGACCCGGCGAAGGTCGTGCGGCACGCGCTGTCGAACGCGGCCAGCGTCGCCGGCCTGATGCTGACCACCGAGGCCCTGGTCGCCGAGAAGCCCAAGAAGGAGAAGGCGGCCGCGGCCGGCGGCGGCATGGGCGGCATGGGCGGCATGGGCGGCATGGGCGGCATGGGCGGCATGGGCGACTTCGACATGTGACCGCCTCCGCGGCCGGCGCCCCTCGGGCTGGCCCAGGACAGGCCCGCGGCCTCTCGGACCGCGGGCCTTTTCTTTTCCGGGCCACGCCGCCCGCGCCCGCATCCGCGTCCGTATCCGTATCCGCGCCCGTGGCCGTATCTGCGCTCGAGTGCGGGGGTTTTTTGACCCTGTCCCGCGGCGGGCGTTAGACTCGGCCGCGATGTCGGATCCGCTCTTCGCCCGATTTGGCCGCGAGTTCCAGCCGGGCGACGTGCTGTTCCGCGAGGGCGAGGCGGGCGACGTCATGTTCGTGATCCAGAGCGGCGCCGTCCGGATCACGAAGGAGGTCGACGGGGAGGACAAGGCCCTCGCGGTGCTCGGTGCGGGCGAATTCGTCGGGGAGATGGCGATCCTCAACGGCAAGCCTCGCAATGCGACGGCCACGGTCGTCGAGCCGGCGCGCTGCCTCGTGATCGAGGCGCGCATGCTCGAGTCGATGATCGCGAAGAACGGCGAGATCGCGGTCCGGCTGATCAAGAAGCTCGCGAAGCGGCTCGACTCGGCGAACTCGCTGGTCGAGATCCTGATGCACCGGGATCCGAAGGCGCGGGTGATGCTCGCGCTGGCGCGACACGCGGAGGCGTTCGGCGAGCGGACGCCGGAGGGGATCCGGGTCCGGACGTCGGCCGACAGCCTGGCCCGCGAGGTCGCGGTGGACGAGGCGACGGTGCGGGAGGTGATCGGGCGGCTCAGGCGGCTCAGGCTGATCTCCGACGAGCCGAGCGCGCTGGTGGTCGCCGACGTGGAGCGCCTGCACGACTTCCTCGAGCTCCTCGAGATGCCGCAGAAGTTCGGCGGAGAGAGCTGAGCCGGTGGAGCTCCGCGTCATCGGCTGCCACGGCGGCGAGACCCCGAAGCATCGGACGTGCGCGTTCGTGATCGACGACGTGCTCGCGATCGACGCGGGCGCGCTGACGAGCGGGCTGGAGCTCGCCGATCAGGCGCGGCTGGAGGCCTGCGTGGTGAGCCACGCCCACCTCGATCACATCCGCGATCTGGCGACGCTGGCCGACAACCGGTGCCAGATGGGGTGCCCGCCGCTCGTGATCGCGGGGACGCGGGAGACCCTCGCGGGGCTGCAGCAGCATTTCTTCAACAACGTGATCTGGCCGGATTTCTCGGCGATCCCGGGGCCGGAACAGCCGGCGATCCAGTACATGACGCTCGATCCGGAGCGGCCCACGGTGGTGGCGGGGCGGACGGTGCGGGCGGTGGCGGTGACGCACACGATCGACGCGTCGGCGTTCATCGTGGAGGGCGGCGACGGGGCGATCGCGTACAGCGGCGACACGGGGCCGACGGACCGGCTATGGCAGGTGCTGAACGAGCAGCGCGACCTGCGGGCGCTGCTGATGGAGGTGAGCTTCCCCGATCGCGAGCAGGCGCTGGCGACGGCGAGCGGGCACCACACGCCGCGGACGCTGGGGCTGGACCTCCGGAAGTACAGGGCGCCGCAGGACCTGCCGACGATGCTCTACCACATCAAGCCGGTGTTCCAGGCCGAGGTGGAGCGGGAGTGCGCGGCGCTGCGCGGGCTCAACATGCAGGTCCTGCAGCTGCTCGACCACTTCGTGCTGTAGCGGGGCAGGGCCCCGGCCCGACGCAGGGGGCTTCGCCCCCTACGCTCCCGATGGTCGCTACCCCGAGGAGGGCTGGGGCCGCACCCCGATCAGTCGCGGGGGGGAGCGTCGGCGGAGCGGGGGGCGGGGTCGTCGAGGACCTCCTCGACGCGGGCGAGCACGACGGTGATGTTGTCGGTGCCGCCGAAGTAGTTGGCGCGGTCGATCAGGGACTTGCAGGCGAGCTCCAGGCTCTCGCTCGACATCACGAGCTCGAGCATCTGATCGTCGCTCACCATGCCGGAGAGGCCGTCGGAGCAGAGGAGGTAGACGTCGCCGTGGCGGGTCTCGTCGGTCACGAGATCGACGAGCACGTCCTCGCGGATGCCGAGGGCGCGGGTGATCACGTTCGAGGGGAGCTGGCGGACCTCCTCCTCGGTCATCCACGGGGCCATGTGCACGGCGTCGCTGACGAGCGAGTGATCGCGGGTGAGCTGCGTGATCTGGCCGTCCCGGAGGCGATAGCAGCGGCTGTCGCCGACGTGGCCGACGGTGACGTGATCGTTGTCCTTGTTGAACATCGCCGTGACGATCGTCGTGCCCATGCCGAAGTCGGCGAGGGTCCGGAGCGAGCGATCGAAGATGCGCCGGTTCGCGAGGCGGAGGCCGGTGACCACGTAGTTCTCCTCCTCGGTGAGGTTGGGATCGGCGGGGAACGGCCAGGTGGCGTCCCGTCCGACGGTGACCGAGAGGAAATCGGCGAGCGTGGAGACGGCGAGCTGGCTCGCGACGTCGCCGGAGCGGTGTCCGCCCATGCCGTCCGCGACCGCGATCACGCGGTACTCTGCGCTGACGAGGAGGTTGTCCTCGTTGTGATCCCGGAGCAGCCCGGTGTCCGTCATCCCGGCAAACCGGGTCCGCAACATGGCCAGAGAGTAGACGCGGACGAGGCCCGCGGCGCAAGCGCAAGGCGAGGGGAGGTCCGAATTCCCTCGGCCGGCGGCGGCGTGGGGTCCTGTACTACTACGCCGGGTCTGGGTCCGCGGATCGGGTGCCTGGTGGTCAGAGCCACGTCGCGCCGAGGTCGAGGCCGAGCGCCGGCGCGAGGGCCTCGGCCGCGCGGACGCCGCGGGCCTGCGCCTCTTCGAAGAGGGCGACGCCGGACTGGTCGGCGTGCGCCCAGGCGATCCGGGGGTCGAGCGCGCACGGCACCTCGAAGGGGTGCGCGCCGAGGAAGCCGGGGCGGGGGCGGGGCATGCCGTGGCCCCAGACCATGAGGTCGATCCGGGTGAGCTCGTCCCGGAGGTGCGGGTGCGCGGGCGCGAGGTCGCGGAGGACCTCGTCGGCGAGGGCCTCCCACGGCGCGCGGGCGAGCGCGGCGCGGGAGGCCGCGACGTCGGGGCCGCCGTGGGCCCGATAATAGGTGAGCACGGTGCGGTCCGCGAGCGGGAGGTGGTGGCGGGCGTCGACGTAGCCGAGGCCCTCCGCATCGTGGAGCACGGAGTCCCAGGGCAGGTCCGGGTCGGCCGGCCGCTCGACGTGCAGGTTCGCGACGAGCCAGGGCGACGAGGCGCGGACGGGGAGCGCGGCGGCGGCGGCGGGGAAGAGGCGGCGCGCGACGATCGCGGGGGTGGCGAGCACGGCGGCGCGCGCCTCGACGCGGCGGGCCTCGCCCCGCGCGAGGTCGAGGTAGTCCACCTCGACGCCGCGGGGACCCGCGCGCACGGCCGTGGCGAGCGCGCCCGTCCCGAGGCGGGGGCGCGCGCGCTCGAGCAGCGCGCGGACGAGGCGGCCGTTGCCCTCCGGCCAGACGAGGAAATGGCTGCCCTCGAGCGCGGGGCCCTCGAGCTTGCGGGACGCGAAGTAGTGCAGGCCGGCCCAGGCCGAGACGTCCTCGGGCTCGCCGCCGAAGTCGTCGAGCATCGCGTACCGCACGTACCAGCGGAGGAACGGGGCGCGGAAGCCCTCGCGCTCGAGCCACTCGGCCATGCTGATGCGATCGAGCGCGAGCAGCTCGGGGTCGCGCGAGGACTGATCGAGCGGGATCTGGAACGCGGCGAGGCCGTCGGCGCCGGCGCGCGCGGTGAGGTCGCGCTCGAGATCGAGGAAGCGGGAGATCTCGGCGAGCTCGGCCGCGGAGAGCGCGTCGTGGGGGATGAGGCCCGGGTGCCACTCGCCGCGATAGAAGAGGCGCTCCTGCGGGGCGTGGCAGAGCAGGCGCGGATCGAAGGTGGCGCGGCCCGCGGCGTCCCAGCCGGTGACGGCGCCGATCTGCTCGAGCAGGCGCAGCGCGGCGCGGGCCTCGGGGTTCGGCGCGGCGAGGTAGTGCGCGCCCCAAGGGTGCGGCGCGGCGCCGTCCTCGCCCCAGGCGCTGGTGCCGCCGGGGCGCGGCTCGAGCTCCAGGACGAGCAGGTCGAGGCCGGCCTCGGCGAGGCGCCACGCGGCGGAGAGGCCGCTGACGCCGCCGCCGACGATCACGACGTCGGCGCGGTCGGGGGGAGCGCCGAACGTCGAGCCAGACACGTGTCCGTCGCGGAGCAGGTGGCCTGCGGCGTGCGACGCGCCGAGGAGCGCGCCCTCGATCGGGCGGCGCCCCGGCAGGGCGGCGTGGACCAGCCAGCCGGCGGCGACGGAGCTCAGGAACGCCCTGCGATCCACGGGCTCACCGCGTCCAGACGGCCCACTCGCGGCTGTAGATGGCCACGAGCTTCTGGTCGTTGAGGCGGTTGACGGGCGCCTCCACGCGGCCGATGTCGCGCGGGAAGCGGAAGAGCTCCGGCAGCGCGGCCGCGTCGAGGTAGCGGAGGCGCGCGGCGTCGACGCGCAGCCGCGACGGGGCGGCGAGCCCCTCCGCGCCCGCGAGCACGAAGCCCCACTCGCCGAAGCTCGGCACGTACACGTGCAGCGGCGCGGTCGCGAAGCCGGCCGCCTCCAGCGTCGTCACGACCGTCCAGTACGACTCGCGCGCGTACTGCGGCGACGTCGCCTGGATCACGGCCAGCCCGCGCACGCCGAGCCGTTGCCGGAGGAGGCCGTAGAACGCGTCGGTGTAGAGCTTGCCGACCGCGTAGTTGCCCGGGTCCGGGAAGTCGACGATCGCGAGATCGAAGGACTCGGTCGAGGCATCGAGGAACTTGAAGGCGTCCTCGTTCTGCACGAGGACGCGGGGGTCCGAGAGCGAGCCCCCGTTCTGCGCGACGGCGAGCGGCAGCGTCCGGAAGGCGTCGGTGACCGCGGGATCCAGGTCGACGAGCACGATCCGCTCGATCGACGGGTACCGGAGCAGCTCGCGCGCCGCGAGGCCGTCGCCGCCGCCGAGCACGAGCACGCGCCGCGGATCGCGCCCGAGCGCCGCGACCGCGGGGTGCACGAGGACCTCGTGGTAGCGGTACTCGTCGTCGGACGAGAACTGGAGCTGCCCGTTGAGGAAGAGGCGCGTCGTGCGCGGCCCCTGGGTGATGACGATCCGCTGGTAGGGCGACTGCGCGGAGTAGACGATCGGCGCGCCGAAGTAGAGGGCCTCGGCGCGCTCCACGAAGCGGCTCACGAGGCCGAAGGCGACCGCGAGCGCCGCGACGACGACGGCCGAGAGCCCGCGCAGGCGGGCCAGGGTGGCCCGCTCGATCGGGAAGAGGAACGTGCTCGCGAGCGCGACGAGGGCGTTCAGGACGCCGAAGAAGAGGCTCGTCTGGTGGATGCCGAGCTTGGGCAGGAGCAGCGTGGGGAAGAGCAGGCTCGCGACCAGCGCGCCGATGTAATCGAGCGTGAGGACGCGCGCGACGAGCCTCCGCAGGTCGAGCGAGAACTTGAGCAGCCGGATGAGCAGCGGGATCTCCAGCCCGACGAGCGTGCCGATCAGCAGGACGAGGCCGTAGAGCAGCGCGCGGAACGCGCCGGACGAGGCGTAGACCTTGAAGAGCAGCGGCGCCGAGAGCCCGCCCGCGAGCGCGAGGCCGAGCTCGATCTCGACGAAGCGCTCGATGAGCCGCCCCTCGACGTACTGGGACAGGTACGAGCCGATCCCCATCGCGAAGAGGTAGAGCCCGATCACCAGGCTGAACTGCGTGACCGAGTCGCCGAGCACGTAGCTCGCGAGCGTGCCGGTGATGAGCTCGTAGACGAGCCCGGAGGTGGCGATGACGAAGACGCTCGCGAGCAGCGCGGGGTCCACGTAGCGCGGCGTCGCGGCCGGCGCGGGGCCCTCGGCCCCGGGCGCGCCGCGCGGAGCGCGATCCGGAGCCCCGTCGTCCGGGCGGGGGGGGGCCGCCCCGGCGCCCTCGCCTGGCTCGGGCCCGCCGCTCGCGCCTTGCTCGCTGGCCGGCATCGGGGCCGGTCCTAGCACTCCTCCCGCCGGGGAACAGCCCTCACCTAATACCGCCCACACGGAGCGCGGGCGGTATTAGGATGCTGTGCGCGTGACCTCGCCGTTCGACCGGACAGCATCGTGCCCCTCGTGCGGCGCGCCGATGACGTTCCGCTTCGCAGGTGCGGCGGCCCAGGTCTGCAAGCACTGCAAGTTCATCGTCGCGCGGACCGACCGGGACCTGCAGGCCGTCGGTCGCATGGCCGACCTCGTCGACATCCCGAGCCCGCTGGCGCTCGGCGCGACGGGGCGCTGGGGAGGCGAGCCGTTCGTGGTCGAGGGCCGCGTGCAGCTCGACCGCGCGGGCGCGCCGGGCGCGCCCTGGCAGGAGTTCTTCATCGCCTTCCCGGTCAACGGGAGGTGGTGCTGGGTCGCCTCGGCGCAGGGCCGCTGGTACGCGACGTCCGAGGCGCCGCTGCCCTCGGCGGGGCTGCCGCCCTTCTCCTCGCTCCGGCCCGGCATGTCGATCACGCTCGGCCGGCACGGCCAGTTCACCGTCGCGGAGGTCGGCCGGCGCCGCGTGATCTCCGGCGAGGGCGAGCTGCCCCACGTCGCCGCGCCCGGCGTGCCCACGCCCTTCGCCGACATCGGCGGCCCGAACGGCGCGTTCGGCACGATCGACTACGGCGACGGCCGGGAGATCCCGCCGAAGCTCTACCTCGGCCAGCAGATCGATCCGGCCGTGATGCAGCTCGACGCAGGCGGCGCCGTCGAATCGGCCGAGGCGCAGGTCACCTCGCTCGCGTGCCCGAGCTGCGGCGGCAACCTGCCGATCGTGGCGCCGGGCACCACCGAGCGCGTCGTCTGCCGCTACTGCGGCACCGCGAGCGACCTCCGGCAGGGCGCGCTCGCCGCGCTCGGCACCGCGCCCAGGCCGCCCATCGAGCCGTACGTCCCGCTCGGCGCCGAGGGCGTGCTGCGAGGCACGCGGGTCATCTGCATCGCCTTCCTCATCCGCGGCTGCTCGGTCGACGGCGAGCGCTACCGCTGGCGCGAGTACCTCCTCTACGGCGGCCCGCGCGCCGGCTACCTGTGGCTCATCGAGGAGGACAGCGCGTGGCAGCTCGTCACGCCCCTCTCGCCCGGCGACGTGCAGGTGACCGCCGGAGCCGCGTTCTACCGCGGCTCCGCGTACCACCTGAAGCAGCGCGTCCAGGCCGAGGTCGAGTACGTCGTCGGCGAGGTCTACTGGAAGGTCGAGATCGGCGAGCGCGTCCGCGCGGCCGAGTTCAGCGGCCCCGGCGGCAAGATCAGCGTCGAGGAGGCCCCGACCGAGGTGACCTACTCGTTCTGCGCGCCCCTCCCCGGCCAGGAGCTCGCCGCGGCCTTCCGCCTCGCCCCGCCGCCATCGGCCGCGTTCAACCCGTTCGGCGGCGGCGGCTCGGGCGACGGCTCGGGCTCGGGAGGCGCCTGCGGGACCATCGTGATGGTCGCCGCCGTGATCCTGATCATCATCATCATGTCGCTGCTCGACTGCGGCGTCTCCGGCGGCTCCGGCGGCTTCGGCGGACCCAGCTTCGGCGGCGGCAAGTGACGCGGGCCGACCCGACCGCTCGATTAATTCCGCACGAACAGAATGGTCACTTTCGGGCAGCGGATGGTCGGTTTCGGGCCCCCCCGCCCCGCGAGCGACGGCGTGGATCGTGTGATTCCGTGGGGTTAGGAGGCCGCCGGGCCGCGGCCCATGACGTGCAATGCGCCGTTCCCAGCCGGCCGGGCGCCGGCGGGTTGGAGGCCCATGCACACCGGGAGTACGGTCGATCCTCACGCGCAGCTCCGCGCGCTCTACATCTCGCTCCTGGAGCACCAGGAGCACTTCGACGAGTTCAAGCAGCTCCTCGCGATGTACAGCGTGGCGCCCGAGCACTGCGACGAGGAGCCTGCGGAGGCGGCCGAGGTCCGGGAGCGGCTCAACGAGCGCATCCGCGACTGGGTCGGCCTCTTCGACGGCCTCAGCGCGATCCAGGTGCTCCAGTGGCGGGCCATCGTCGTGGAGGAGCGGTTCAACGTGTCGCTGTCCCCGTGGAAAGAGTCGAACGTTTATTGATGGAGGGGGCGCGGCAGGCGGAGCCGGAGCGCGCGGCGGTGGAGGGCGCGGCCCATGGATGAGCTCCGGTGGGTCGACGAGCTCTACAAGGCGTTCTGTGAGACGCTGCCGGGCATGCTGCGCGCCGAGGCGCGGGGCCTCGCCCACACGCTCGGGCTCGCGCCGGCGCGCGACGTGCCCTGGAGCGAGGTCTTCGGGCACGAGGTGACGCTGGCGGCGCCGGCCCTGCTCGCCGAGGCGATGCCCCACGTCCATGCGGCCACGGTGCGCGACGCGCTGCTCGCCCACATGCTCGCGGTCATCGAGGCGTTCGGCACCGACCGGCTCCAGGACGGCCAGGCGCGGTGGACATGGCAGCTCGAGACGCTGCTCGCGCACGCGCGGCGGGTGCGCGACGAGGCGCTCCGCAGGGTCGCGCCGGGCGTGATCGAGCCGGCGATCGACTTCGCGCTGGCCGACGAGGAGACGCTCGCCGCGATCTCGGCGGAGCGGAGGCTGCTCGGCGCCGGGGAGGCCGCCGGCTTCGAGCGGTACCTCGCGATCTCGCTCGAGAAGCAGCGCGTCGGGCTGCCGGCGTCGATCGCGCTCGCGCACGCGGCGGGGTGGGGACCGCGGCGGCGCGCGGCGCTCGCGCGGGCGCTCGGCTCGATCTGGGTCGGCCTCCAGCTCCACGACGACGTCATGGACTGGGAGGAGGACCACGTGCGCGGCGGCGCGTGGGCCGTGGCGCTCGCGCGCGGTCTGTCCGGCGGGGACGTGCCCATCGCGAGCGGCCGCGTGGGGCAGGGCTCGTCGAGCGAGCCGCCGTCGACCGTCTGCCACGCGGCCCCGGCGCCGGTGCGCCGCTTCGTGCTGGCGTCCGGCGCGCTGGCGGCGATGCTCGCGTCGTCGCGCCGATGCTACCGGGGCGCGCGGCGGCGGGCGGCGGCGCGCGGCGCGCGCCGGCTCGCGGCCT
>CAYQYG010000201.1:0-15092 GCA_964421485.1 uncultured Polyangiaceae bacterium
GCGGCGGGCCATCGCGACATCGATGATCCGCCCCGCCGGCCGGCGCTTCGTCTGCGGGTCATGATCCGGCGCAGCGAAGCTATGATCTGCAGAGGGGAGCGGCGGATGCGGCGGCGGCATCCGTGGCCCCTCGATCGGGGTCGCCCACCTCTAGTGTGGTTCCGAGCCTGCGGCTGGAAGCTTGACAAGCGCTGGCGCTGGTAGGCTACCCTACGCGCCGCATGAACCAGAAGAAGCTCCGGAATGCGGTCATCGAAGCGCTGAGCAGTGATCGCCAGCGGCTCAAGAACGTCGCTCGCGAGCTCGAGATGGTCGATGTGGACTTCCGGAGCCCCGATGCCATCATCCAGGGCCTGCGGCGCAGCACCCAGGGGACGACCGAGGAGCTCCTCGACTATCTGAGCGAGGCGGAGGTCAAGGGGGTGTGCGAGTCGCTGAACGTCGAGAGCCGTGGCCGGAAGAAGTATCTGATCGGCGAGCTTCTGCGCCTGAGCGTGAGCCTCGCCGACAGCGACGAACAGAAAGGGGCCGATGAGCCGGCGGAGAAGCTGGCGGAAGCCCTGGAGCTCGGCCGGAGAGAGCGCGAGCTGCTCCAGCACGTCCCGGCGGATGGCTCGACGATTGGCAACATCCGGCTTCGTGAGCGGCTGGGCTGGAGCGAGGACTACTACCGCCGGATCCGGGACAAGCTGATCGCCAAGGAAATCCTGAGCGTCGGGGCGGGCCGCGGCGGCAGTGTCTACCGGAAGCGCCCCGAGGGAGCCGAGGCGGCCGTCGCTCCCGCCCAGAGCACCGACAGCCAGCCGAGGCAGCGAGAGGAAGCCCTCTATCCCGAGCTGATCAAGTCCGTCGAGGAGAACTGGATCCAGCTCTTCCCCGGCTTCCCGACGCCGGTGCATCAGTGGATCGACAGCTCGCCGCGGCAGGGCTCCAAGGCGACGGGCGGGAAGTGGACACGCCCCGACATCAGCGCGGTCACGCTCAATCAGTACCACTATATCCCCGGAAAGCACCTCGACATCTTCACGTTCGAGGTGAAGCCTCGCGATCAGCTCAACGTGATCGGGGTGTACGAGGCGCTCGCGCACTCCCGGCGGAGCAACTTCGCCTATGCGCTGTACGAGGTGAGGCCCGGCGACGATCCGCCGGAGATCGAGAACATCGTCCGCGAGGCGACGCGGGTGCGCGTCGGCGTGGCCACGTTCGAGGATCCGAGCAACTTCGACACCTGGAACGTTCGCTGCGTCCCCCAGCGAATCGAGACGGAGGCTCGGTTCCTGAACGAGTTCATCGAGATGCTGCCGGACCGCCTCCGGAACGCGATCGCACTGGCGATCCGCTGAGCCAGGAAGTGGGTGCTGCTCCACGGCCTCGTCCGCTGAGCAGGCTCCGTGTCTCGCCCACTGGAGCTCTCGCCGCGAGCGCTGCACGCCAACGAGGTGACGGACGGGACCGTCGCCCGCCCCGACTGGACCGCGTGCCGCTCCGGACCTCAAGTCGGTCTCGATGGCGGTTCGCTCGCCAACTCCCCGGCGCCCAGCTGAGAACGCTTCCGGCGCCGGGAAGGCGCGGTACAGGCGCGCCAGGGGGGGTCTCCGCCCGGCGCCCGCAGTCTTGCCCGCGGCTCGCCGCCGCCGTTGTCAGCGCGGCAAAAGCTCGCTACGCTCCCGCGTATGCCCGCGGTCGGTCCTCGGAACGAGCAGGAGCTCGCAAGAAATTTCAAGATTTTCCATGACCAGTGGCCGGAGTGGGCATGGCTCCGTGAACGCCTGGAAAAGTCCGGCCTCGAGCCCACATCGGCAAGAGAGCTCCGCACGACCGATCGACGCAGCACCTGGGTGGTCCTCGCGCAAGCGGCCCCTGCGCTTCAGCGGCACTTCGAGCTTGCACCGGAGGTACTGGTGCTGTGCACGCCGTGGGAAACCGTTCAGGCGAACGATATCAAGCGCGCAGAGGAGATCTTTCTCCACGAAGTCCGCGTTGACCCGGGGTTCGCGCTGGTGATCACGCGTGACCACAATGCCGAGGCTCGGCTCGGCGCCGCCGTACCCGATAACCGGAGGTATGTCTTCGTACAGGACGAGACGCTAGAGACAGCTATCGATCCGCAGGCGTTCCTTCGCAACCTGCTCCGTGATGCGCTCGGGCGACGCCGGCTCTTCGATCTCCGCCCGCCCGCCGCGGGGCCGCAGTTCTTCGGCCGCGAGAAGGAACTCGAGGCACTCGAGCGAGACGTGCGGACCGGGCACTCTATCGGCGTCTACGGGCTGCGCAAGGTCGGCAAGACATCTCTGCTCCGGCGCCTCGGCGAGAAATTCCGAGAGCGGGCAACGGGCCAGAAACGGGTGATCCCCGTCGAGGTCGACCTCCAGCTCATCAACTTCCGGCGACGCAACCTCAATGGCGTGGTCGCGCTCATCTCGCGACAGCTCGACGACGCGCTGGAGCGTGCACAGATCCGGGTTCCTGCTCCCTCCGCCGACCCGCTCGACCGACTCGTCGAGACCGTCGTACACGTTGAACGGGTGCTTCAAGGGCGCGTGGTGCTGGTCCTAGACGAGTACGAGGTACTGCTGGGTGGGAAGATCCCTCCCCGCGATGGCGTCGACCTGCTCACATGGCTTCGCGGCTTGGCGCAGACGCACGCTGGCAGCTTCAACCTCGTACTCGCCGGTCGGAATCCGAAGCTCCTCGCCTCCGCGCGGATCGAGGGCGCCGATAACCCGATGTACCGCTTCCTCCGGAGCGTCCGCATCGCAGGTCTGACGCCGGAGGATTGCCGTACGCTGGTGAAAAAGCTCGGCGGTCGGATGGGGTTGCGCTTCGAGGCCGCTGCGCTGGAAAGCATCGTGCGGGAGACCGGCGGTCACCCCGCGCTCGTGAGGACGCTCGGCAATCTCATCGATGAAGACGTCCCGATGTCGGACCGGAACCCCGCGGTCATCGATGCAACCGCGATAAAGCGCGTGTTGCCGCGGTTCTCACGCCTGGCGGATGAGGACATGCGTGAGCTCGTCGACGCATCGAACGATATCAACCCTGGCGCGGGCGACTATCTCGTGCATCTATCCTATGGTGTCTCGTGGATCGGCGGTGCGTCCGAGGCCCGCATCGACGACGCGCTGGTCGACTACGGGATCCTGCACCCCGACACCCACGAGTTCCGTATCGGCCACCTGCGGACGTGGCTTCGCGACAACCACAGCTGCCCTGCAAAGGTAGCCCATGGTTGATGGCATCGACAACCCATATCGGACGGATCGGGTCGCGGATGCGCTCTTCTATGGACGCGAGGCACTGATCGCAGAGCTCGCCGGAGCCATCAGAGGCAAGCGGAACGCGATCCGTGCGGTGATGGGCGGCCGCGGCATGGGGAAGAGCTCGCTCGCAAGACAACTCAAGAAGCGCCTCGACACAGATGCTCTGACAGTCATCATCGCAGGCAATGCACGGAAGGTCGCGTCCGCGGTCGGCCGGACGCTTGATATCGACCTCGATGGAGACGACCCTGTGAAGGCGCTGGTAGAAGCAGCCAAGCAGCACCCCGCGGGGCGCGTAGCCGTCGTACTCGACGAGGTCGAGAGGTTGCTTGGTGATCCGGAGGGGATCGGGCTCCTCGACAACCTTCGGGAGGCCTACGAGCGTGCGGATGGCCATCTTGCGGTGCTGGTGCTCGGCGGGACCGCAGTGCGGGACTTGCTCAAGGACGAAGCATCGCCTTTCCTTCGCATCACGGGAGGCATCCATACGCTCAAGGGCCTGGAGCGGGACGAGACCGCAAGGCTCCTGCGCGCACCGCTCGGTCTCGATGTGCCTGACGACGTCGTGGATGCGCTATGGGCCGAGACGGCAGGTCACCCGTGGCTCCTGCAGATGTTCATGGAAATCGCTGTACAGCGTGCCGCATCGATCGCCGAGATCGTCGCGCAGATCCCGGCTGCGGTCCGGGAGGCAGAGTCGAGGCTGCATTCGATCGGATTTCCGATATGGTGGAGCAACCTCCGCGAGCCGGGTCGGGAAATCTACCGGCGCGTCGCACTCCAGTCCTCCGCGATTCCTCGTGCGCATTGGGTTGCGCGCTTCGGGAACGACCCCCGGCCCTGGCTCGAGGTGCTCGCGTCCACAGGCATCGTCTCGCTCGATGACGAAGAGGTCCTCGCGCGCGGCACGCTCTTTCGGCGCTGGGTGGAGGAGAACCACCCCGCGGCAATGCCGGCGAGCCCGCCTCCTCGACATGATGCGCTCGATGCATGGCTTTCGTCGATGGGTGCCGATCCCTTCGAGCGCCTCGTCGTACGTGCGCTCGCCGCTTGGGCGCGGGCGACAGTGGAATTTCCAGCGGCCGCATTGAAGAGGGACGCAAGAAGGAACGATAATAGCGCCCTGCAACCAGAGGCATTCTTCCAGATGCACGCGATCGTTGCGTTGCTTCAGCATGAGCGCGACATCATCGCCGAGCCCGAGGCGCTCTCGATGAGCAGTCAGGGTCGAAGCGACATCAAGGTGCGCTTCCGGCATGACCCTACGCGTCGGGCATGCGTGGAGTTCAAGATCTTCGGCCGCAAGGACAGCGAGGTCGTGAAGCAGGTCATAGGTTATTCCGCACCGGGCGACACATTCGCAGCCATAGTCTCCGTGGACCGGTCCAAGCGGGCCCTGCGGCCGGCGTTCGAGGCAGGATGTTTCACGGGTGCACCAGCCAGCGCGAGCCATGACGCGCCCTCTGGCGTGCAGCAGCCGGCATTTTATACCGAGCACCCGCGCGAGGCATACGGTCCGCTGCGTGTCTGGCATTTTCTCGTCCAGCTCACGGATGCTTGAGATGCTCAACCCGAGCCCGACCGGCGGCAAGCAGCGAAGGCCGAGCGCCATGTTCGCCTGGTCTGCCGGCCGCGCTCGAGGCCCGCTCCGTGACAGCGCGCTCGCCTCTTGCGGCCCTGATCCCCTTCACCAGGGGCGCCGACACCTTCTTCGGCCCGTCGCGCATGTTTTACACCAAGGCGCGGCCGGCGCGATCGTCGCCGGGATCGCCGGCCGCGGAAGCCTCCGCAGGAGCTGGCGCGACGAACATCCGGCGGCTCCCTCGCCCGCCCGCCCCCCGCGGCGGCCGAAATGGGTCCGTCAGACCCCCGATCCGACGACACAACGCCCGGAAGACCTCCCGCGAGATCGGCCCCACCCCTTCCCGGCGCCCGGGAGACCCCCCGCGAGGATCCCCGCCCGCTTTCCAGGCGCGCTGGAAGGGATCCGCCGTCGCGCCCGCCCCCTCTCCCGGCGGCTGCACCACCTCCCTCCGGATCACCGGCTCCTTCTCCCGGCGGCCAGAAGGGTGGCCACCGGATCCGCCGGATGTCTTCGAGGCCCCGTCAGGGCCTCCCTCCTGGGCGACGGGGGCGTTGCGACCGGTCGCAGAGCCTCCCACACGAAGTGACGGAGGTCTTTCGGGCGCCGAGAAGACCTCCGTCGGCTTCCTCCGCACCCATTTTCGGCTCCTCGATCCGGCGGGGCGCGGGTGACGGACCCTTCCCGGGCGCCGGGAAGACCTGCATCAGGATCCGCGCGGGCCTCTCGGGGCGCCCGGAAGCCGAGCGGCGCGTGGATCGCCCTCCCCGGCGGCTCCCCGCAAGCCTTCACCCGGGCCGATCCCACGGGCTCGGGGGCAGAGGATCCTCCCAGGGGTAAAAATTTCTGGAATTTTTTTTGAAGGTTGAATCTGGAGACTTCGTCGAACGCGCCCGAGACGCAGGACGGCGTACCGCCGGGCTGCTCTCGCCCCTGGGCGCGTTGAGTGGGGGTCGACCCGAGCCCAGGCCAGCCGAGCCGCTCTCCTCGTTCGCCGGGAGCATGGCCGAGGGTCCGCTGCGCGGGCCGAGGCGTGACGACGCGAAGGGGAGGCGGAGGTCGGAGGCCGTGCGACGACGGTGCCTGCGAGGCGCGCTCGCTTCTCCGGGAGGATCACGTCATGGCCATTCGCAACCTGAGTCATTACATCGCGCTCCTCGCGCTGCGGGGGGAGATCATCTACACGCTCGACCAGGTGAAGTCACATCCGCTGACCCAGGGCTACGTGCCGCTCTTCGAGGGGCTGCGCGACGACTGGGGCGCGGCGTTCGCCGAGGAGCTCGCGCTGCGCGACGGGCTGTCCCTGGCCAGCGCGCGCGTCTTGTCGTGCGACGCCGCGCTGAACAGCCTCGCGAGCCGGGTCTCGAAGGCGCTCTTGACCATCACCGAGGACAACCGGAGCCACCCGCACTACGTGGCTTACTTCAAGAAGAAGTCGCTCTCGGATTTTCGGCGTCCCGTCCTGGGTCCGCAATTGGAGGCGATGCGCGGGTGGGTCGCGCCGCTCAAGGCGAGCGCCGAGCCCGCGCTCTCGCAGCTCGGCGCCGAGGTCGAGGCCGCAGTGGCCGCCGCCGACGCGGCCGTCGCGACCCGCTCCTCGCTGGAGACGAGCAACACGTTCTTCCGCGAGACGGGCAATCGAAAGAAGCTGTTCGACAAGGTGAACGCCGCGCGCCAGTCGACCTATGGAGAGCTGGCGCGGATGCCGCACGAGAACACCGGCGTGCCCAGGGGGTTCGCCGACATGTTCTTCCGGCACGAGTCGATCAGGGACGAGGACCAGCCGACCGTCGAGTCCCTCGACGCGGAGATCACCGAGATCGAGCAGCAGCTCGCGGAGAGGCGCGAGCTCCGCGCCAGGCTGGCGGCAGAGGTCGAGCGCGAGGCCAGGGCCGAGGAGGCCGCGAAGCAGGCCGAGATCGCAGAGCTCGAGAAGACCGCGGCCGAGGCCGAGCAGAAGGCCGCCGAGGCCCGCGCGAGGCTCGCCGCGCTGCCGCGCTGACGAGCGCTCCGCTCCCGCCCCCGGATCCGGATCCGGTGCCGCTGCCGGATCCGGTGCCGCTGCCGGATCCGGTCCCGCTGCCGGATCCGGTGCCGGATCCGGTGCCGGGTCCGCTGCCGGATCCGGTGCCGCTGCCGGATCCGGTGCCGGATCCGCTCCCGCTCCCGCCTCCGCTCCCGCTCCCGTCGCCGGTCTTGACGCGCCCCATCGCCGGTGCTCGCCTGCTCGTGTCCAGGAGCACCGTGACCAATTCCCCTTCCCTCCCCCGCCCCCTCGCGGCGCGCTCCGCGCTCCGCGCCCTCCTCCCCGGCCTCCTCGCGCTCGGGCTCCCCGCGTGCTCGGAGGACGCGCAGACCTGCGACGCCGAGTGCGGCCCGCTCGTGACCGTGAGCGGCGACGCCCTCCCCTTCGCGGGCAGCAACACCGCGCGCATCGAGGGCGCGGTGATCTCCGTGCTCGAGCGGCCGGACCTGAGCGTCACCACGGGCCCCGACGGCCACTTCGTGTTCGAGCTGCCGGCCGGGACCGAGGTCACGCTCGTCCTGGAGCACCCCGATTATCACCTCATCCAGACCGGGACCCACCTCGTCCCCGAGGCGGGCATCGAGCGGCTGACGTTCCAGGCCCCGACCCACGGCATCTTCAATTCACTGGCCGGGCTGCTCGGGATCACGCCGGACGAGGAGCACCTCTGCCAGATGGTCACCACCGTGACGCGCGTCGGGAAATCGATCTATGACCCGGGCGCGCACGGGCAGGCAGGGGCCACCGTGACGATCGATCCTCCGCTCAGCCCGGAGCAGGGCCCCGTCTACTTCGACGAGAACGTCCTCCCGGATCGGTCGCGGACCGAGACGAGCGACGACGGCGGGGTCCTCTTCGTTCAGGTCGAGCCGGGGGAGTACGACTGGACCGCGTCCATTCCGGGCATGGATATCCGGCCGATCAAGATGAAATGCCGCCCGGGCGTCCTCGTGAACGCCTCGCCGCCCTGGGGGCTCCAGGTCCTGCCGTGATGCGCGCCGGGCGGCGGGGGCTCAGGCTCAGATGTCCTGCGCCACGCACGCGTCGTAGTCCTGCTGCTCGGTCGCGCAGCTGGCGCTGGTCGGCGTGTCGCCGTCGCATTCGACGCCCTGACCCTGGCACTCGCGCAGCCGGTCGTACTCGAAATCGCAGCTCGCGTACTGGCCCCGCAACGCGAGGCACGCGTCGACGCACGCGCTCTCGGTCGATCCGCCGCAGCCCGCCTCGACGGCGGCGCGGCAATAGCGCTGGCACGGCGCGGTCTGGATGCACTCGCTCAGGCTCGTGGCCTCGCTCACGCAGGTGCTGCCGGAGGCCACGGGGATGGGGTTCCCGTTCTCGCAGGTGAACTCGAGGTCCGACGCGCAGTCGAAGACCCCCGCGTACTCGTCCACGCAGACGCCGCCGAGCTGCTGCTCGAGCAGGGGGCAGCCCGCCTTGCACTCCTCGACCGTCATGGTCTGGCCGCAGTCGACCGCGTACGAGGCCTCGCAGTACCGCTCGCAGGCGGGGACGAAGTCGACGGGGCCGCCGCCGCCATTGTTGTCGGAGTCGTCGCCGCAGGCGAGCAGGACGAGCGGCGGCGCGGCGATCAGGATCAAGAGAGCGAGCTTCTTCATGGAGCGTACCCCTCTGCGATCACGCGGGCGCGAGCTGCGCCCGGGACCGCATCCTATCAGAGGTCGCGCGCGCCTCCGAGCGAGCTGTCTGCGATCGCCGCGGGCGCGGCCGGACCGCGGCCGGGGTCATTCGCCGAGGACCTCGGGGTTCACGGGCGTGGGCGGGCGCGCGCCGGCGAGCCGCGCGAGGACGTTCCGCGCCGCGAGCACGGCCATCGCGGTGCGCGCCTCGATCGTGGCCGAGCCGAGGTGCGGGAGCAGCACGGCCGAGTCGAGATCGAGGAGGCCCGGGTGCACCTCCGGCTCCTCCTCGAACACGTCGAGCGCCGCGCCGCGGATCACGCCGGCGCGGAGGGCCTCGGCCAGCGCCGCCTCGTCGACGACCGGGCCGCGCGACGTGTTCACGAGGTGCGCGGTCGGCTTCATCCGGCGGAGCTCCGCCGCGCCCACGAGGTGCCGGGTCTCCGGGGTGAGCGGGCAATGAAGGGATACGACGTCCGAGGTGCGGAGCAGCGCGTCGAGGTCGAGCCGGATCGCGCCGAGCTCCGCGACGACGGCCGGATCGGCCTCGCGGCGGCCGGCGTAGGCGATCTCCATCCCGAACGCGCGGGCGCGGCGCGCGGTGGCCTGGCCGATCTTGCCGAGGCCGATCACGCCGAGCCGCTTGCCCTGCAGGCCGGCGCCGAGGAGGAAGAACATGTGCCAGGTCCACGGCCGCCGCGCCCGGATCAGGCGCTCGCCCTCGGCCAGCCTGCGCGTGGTCATCAGGATCAGCGCCATCGCGAGGTCCGCGGTCGCCTCGGTGAGCACGCCCGGCGTGTTCGTCACGAGCACGCCCCGCGCCGTGCACGCCGCGACGTCGACGTTATCATGGCCCACCGCGACGTTCGCGACGACGCGGAGCCCGGGCCCGGCGGCGTCGAGCAGCGCCTCGTCCACGCGGTCGTGCAGGAGCGTCACGAGCGCGCTCGCGCCGCGCGCGGCGCCGCGGAGCTCCTCCGGGGAGAGCGGCCGGTCGTGCGGCGATACCCACAGATCCCCCGCGCCCAGGAGCACGTCGAGCGCGGGCTCCGGGATGCGCCGCATCACCGCGATGCGAGGCCTGGGCGGGGCGACGGCCGCAGGCCGTTCCTCTGCATGTCCGGTCATGATATCTCCCGTTTCCGGATAGCATGGACGCGCAGGCCGCGACGCCTTGGGAGCGCCCCCGAGGCTCGGATCAGTGTCTCCTCGACCCCCCTCCAGCCGGCCCACCGACTGCCCGGACCTCTCGCCCGGGGTAGTTTTCGAGCTTGACGCGGGGCTGAGGACCATGCACGAGCACGCTCGGCCGAATGCTGGCTGCCTTTCTCCGGCGGAGGCTCCACCCGCGGAGGGTGGACCGCGCGGGCGCGGACGATAGCTCCAGGGCCAGTTCTTGGGCGGGGAATGGATGGCGAGCAGGATGGAAAGGCGAGGAGCGCAGCGCTCGGGCGATCCGGGCCCAGCGCGCAGGCTGCGGTGGCCGATCGCCGTCGGGATCACGGCGGTGATGCTCGCCGCGCGCGTCAGCCTGGAGCCCATCCTCCACGGTCAGGCCCCCTTCATCACCGCCTTCCTGGCCGTGACCGTGGCGGCGTGGATCGGCGGCCTCGGCCCGGGGCTGCTCGCCACGGTCCTGTCCGCGGCGGCGGTGGCGTTTCTGCTCCTCTCGCCCTCGGGGGGCCTCGCGATCCGCGCGCCCTCGGACTGGTTCGCGCTCGGCACGTTCGTCGTGGTGGGGTCCGGCATCAGCTGGGTGTGCGACCGGATGCTCGCGGCCGCGGCCCGCGCCCGCGTCAGCGAGCAGCGCGCCGCCGAGCAGGCCGCCGCGCTCGCCGAGAGCGAGGAGCGCGCGCGGATGGCCCTGGCCGCGGCCCAGGCCGGGTCGTGGGACTGCGACGTCCGGATGGAGCGCCTCATCTGGTCCCCGCAAAACTATTCGCTCTATGGCCTCGACCCTGGAGCACCCGTTGACATCGAGCAATGGCTGCGCTGCATTCACCCGGACGACCGGGAGGCGATCGCGGCCCGGGCGAGGGCCGTCAGGACGGAGCGGCCCCCCGACCTGCAAGGTGAGTTCCGGATCATCCACCCCGAGCGCGGCGTGCGATGGCTGCTGAGCGTCGCGCGGGTGATCTTCGACGAGCGCGGCGAGCCGATCCGGGTGGTCGGGCTCAACCGGGACGTCACCGATCAGAAGCGGCTGGAGCAGGAGCGGGAGGTCCTGCTCGAGAGCGAGCGGGCCGCGCGCTCGGAGGCCGAGCGCGCGAGCCGGATGAAGGACGATTTCGTGGCGACCCTGTCCCACGAGCTCAGGACGCCCCTTCACGCGATCCTCGGCTGGACGCAGCTCCTCCGGGCGCCGGGCCGGACGCCGGAGCAGATCCAGAAGGGGATCGAGGTGATCTCGCGCAACGCCGGCCTCCAGGCGCAGCTCATCTCGGATCTGCTCGACGTGAGCCGGATCGCCGCAGGGAAGCTCCAGCTCGACGTCAAGCCCGTGGAGCTGGCGGCGATCATCGACGAGGCGCTCGACGCGCACCGCTCCGCCCTGGAGGCGAAGGGCCTCGATCTCCGCACGGTCGTCGAGCCGATCGGCGCGCCGGTCCTCGGCGATCCGGGGCGGCTCCAGCAGGTGATCTCGAACCTGGTCTCGAATGCGGTCAAGTTCACGCCGCGCGGCGGGCGCGTCGAGATCCACCTCAGGCGCAAGGATCGCTTCGCGCAGATCACGGTGCGCGACACCGGGCAAGGCATCGATCCCGATTTCGTCCCGCACCTGTTCGAGCGGTTCCGGCAGGCCGATTCGTCCACGGCGCGCCGGCACGGCGGGCTCGGCCTCGGGCTGTCGATCGTGAAGCACCTCGTGGAGCAGCACGGCGGCGCCGTGCGCGTGGAGAGCGAGGGGGTGGGCCGCGGGGCCACGTTCACCGTCGAGCTGCCCTGCGCGAGCGGGGCGCCGGAGGGCCGGCCCGCAGGCGAGGGCGGGGCCGCGTCGCTCCGCGCCCCGGTCGGTCCGGCGAGCCTCCGGGGCGCGACGGTGCTCGTGGTGGACGACGAGCCGGACGCCAGGGAGCTCGTCAAGCGCGTGCTCGAGGAGCACGCGGCGCGCGTCGTGGCCGTGTCCTCCGCCCCCGAGGCCTTCGGCGCGGTGCAGGAGAGCCGGCCGGACGTCCTCGTCAGCGACATCGGTATGCCGGGAATGGACGGCTACGCGCTGCTGCGCGAGCTGCGGGCCGGCGGCGGGCCCGGCCGCGACGTGCCCGCGGTGGCCCTCACCGCGTTCGCGCGGCCGGAGGACCGGGAGCGGGCGCTGTCCGCGGGCTACCGGGCCCACCTGGCGAAGCCGGTCGATCCGATGAGGCTCGTGTCGCTCGTCGCGAGCCTCCTGCCGGACCGAGGGTGATGGACAGGGCGGCCGATCCGGTGCTCGCGTTCGCGGAGGCCCTGCCGGGCGATCGCGGGGCCGGCGAGGCGGAGACGGCGGGGCGGCTCCTCCCGGAGATCCTGCAGCGCGCGCGGGCCCGGTGGCCGGGGCTGCGGATCGATGATGCGGATTTCACCCGTCATCTCGCCCGGCGCCTGCCGGACGACGTCCCGGCGCGCGAGGCGCTGGTGGCGATCAGCACCGACGACCTCTACCTCGCCTTCGGGTGCGCGCGCGGCGACAAGGCGGCGCTCACGGCGTTCGATCGGGCCTTCCTCGGCGAGGTCGGCGCGTTCGTCGCGAGCGTCGACAGGTCGCCGGCGTTCGCCGACGAGGTGCGCCAGGCGCTCCGGGACCGGCTGCTCACGCGCCTCCACGGGGAGCCGAAGATCGCGGAGTACGCGGGGCGCGGCGCGCTCGGCGGCTGGGTGCGGGTCGCGGCGCTCAGGATCGCGCTCAATGTGCGGCGCGGCGACCGGCGGGCCGCGGCGGCGGGCAGGGCGTGCGTGGAGGGGGCGCTCGGCGCGGGGCTCTCCCCGGAGCTCGAGCTGCTCCGGGAGCGCTGCAAGGACGCGTTCGCCGAGGCGCTCCGGGCCGCGGTCTCCAGCCTCTCGGACCGAGATCGCATGCTGCTCCGCCTCTACCACGTCGACGGGCTCTCGCTCGAGGCCATGGGCGCGCTCTACCGCGTCCACCTCTCGACCGTCTCGCGCTGGCTGACCTGCGCCCGGGAGCGCGTGGCCGAGGAGACCACGCGCCGCCTCCGGGAGCGCCTCGGGGTCGGCCGCTCGGAGGTCGACAGCATCGCAGCGCTCGTGATGAGCCAGATCGACGTCAGCCTGACCCGCCTGCTCGGCGGCGGTCGCTGACGCCCCCCCAGCTTTTTTTGCAAACGGCTCCGCGGCCGGTGTCAGGGCGGCAAGAGGCGCCGGACGCCGTCCATGTCCACTCCTGCCGAGAGGTCCAGAGCCATGAATTCCGCATTCCGCACCATTCCGATGCTCGCCGCCATGTTGATCGCCTGCGTGGGCCCCCAGGGCGCCGAGGGCGCGCAGGGGGCCACGGGCGAGCAGGGCCCGCCCGGCGCGGCCGGCGCAGAGGGCCCGAGCGGGCCGCCGGGCTCGCCCGGCGCGCCGCCCGCCGACGTGCGGACCGAGCTCCGGCTGCCCGGTCCGAGCTACTTCCCCGAGGGTATCGCCGCCGCGCCGGACGGCTCCTTCTATGTGGGCAGCATCGGCACCGGCGCCGTCGTCCGCTTCGCGCCCGGCGCGATCCACGCGGCGCCCTTCGCGGCGCCGAGGGACGCGTTCGGCGTCTATGGAATGGCCGTCGACGAGGCGCGCGGCCTGCTCTGGGCGTGCACCTACGACGATCTGCTCGCGCCCGCGCAGCCGGCGTATCTGACGGCCTACGATCTCGCCACGGGCGCGGTGGAGGCCTCGCACGAGATGCCCGGCGAGAGCGGCTTCTGCAATGATCTCATCCTGGACGACCAGGGCCACGTGTACGCGACCGACTCGCTGGCCAACACCATCGTGAGGCTGCCGGCGGACGGCGCGGCGCTGGAGGCGTGGGCCGCGGACGGCGCGTTCGCCGTCGGGCCCGGCGAGCTCTCGGTCAACGGGATCGTCTTCGATGGAGAGGATCGCCTCTACGTGGTCAAGTACGCCACGGGCGAGCTCTTCTCCGTGCCGATCCTGCCCGACGGGAGCGCCGGCGCCGCCGAGGCGATCCAGGTCGACCCGCCCATCCAGTTCGCGGACGGGCTCGAGATGGTCGACGAGGACACGCTGCTCGTGGTCGAGAACGAGATCGGCCAGGTGTCCCTGGTGGAGCTGTCGGGCGGCGCCGGGCAGAAGGTGGTCCTCGCGAACGGGCTCGCCGAGCCCACGACGGCCGCGCTGCTCGACGACAGCGCGTGGGTCGTGGAGGGCCAGCTCAGCTATCTGTTCGGCGCGCCGGGCAATGCCTCGCTGCCGTTCCGGGTGCGGCGCGTCGGGCTGCCGTAGCGCCCTTCTCCGCGGGGCCCGGAGCGCGCATGATGCCGGCGATGCAGCCCTGTCCCACCGAGGAGACCATCCAGGCCTTCGCCGAGGGCCGCCTCCGCCCCGCGCAGCGCGCGGCCGTCGAGGCCCACGCCGCCCGCTGCGAGCCCTGCGGTTCGCTGCTCGCGGCGGTCACGACGGCGTGGTTCGCCGAGGGGAAGCTGCGCGCCGAGGAGCCGAGGCGCGCGGCCTTCGTCGAGGGCCAGCGCGTGGGGCCGTACACCATCCTCGCGCGCGCCGGCAGCGGCAGCATGGGCGACGTCTACCGCGCCCGGGACGAGCGCCTCGGCCGGGACGTGGCCTTGAAGACGCTGCCGGAGCGGTTCGCGAGCGACCCGGACCGGCTGGCCCGCTTCCGCCAGGAGGCCCGCGCCGCAGGGGCCCTCTCGCACCCGAACGTGCTCACCGTCTTCGATGTGGGCGCCCACGAGGGGACTCCCTATCTCGTCACAGAATGGCTCGAGGGCGCGACGCTGCACGCGCGCCTCGCCGAAGGTCCGCTCCCCGAGGCGCTCGCATTGCGGATCGGCCGGGAGCTCGCCCGCGGCCTGGCCGCCGCGCACGACAAGGGGATCGTGCACCGCGATCTCAAGCCCGCCAACATCTTCCTGTGCGAGGGCGGGGCCTGCAAGATCCTCGATTTCGGCCTGGCCAAGCTGGCCGAGGCGCTGGACGGGGCCGAGGCGACGCAGCCCGGCGTCATCATCGGCACGGCCGGCTACATGGCCCCGGAGCAGGTCCGCGGCCGCGCCGCGGACCACCGCGCGGACGTGTTCGCGCTCGGGGCCGTGCTGCACGAGGTGGTGACCGGGCGCCCCCCGTTCGGCGGCGGCACCGCCGTGGACCGCATGAGCGCGACGCTGCGGGACGAGCCGCCGAGGGTCCACGGCGCGCTCGGCGCCGTCATCACGCGCTGCCTCGCGAAGGACCCCGGGGCGCGCTTCCAGTCCGCGCACGATCTCGCCTTCTTCCTCGAATCCATGGCGATCCAGACCGGGTCCGGGAGCGGCGCGCCCCGGGGCCTCGCGCCGCCGGAGCCCCGGGTACGCCGCCGCCCTCGCCGCGCGGCCGCCGCGATCGGCGCGGCCGCCGCGATCGCCGCCGCCGCGGCC
>CAYQYG010000202.1:0-14960 GCA_964421485.1 uncultured Polyangiaceae bacterium
CGAGACGCCCGCCTCGCTTCCCGCTATGCTCACGGCGGAGGTCGCTCGATGGCTCGACTTGGCTTGCACACGATCCGCTGGTCCACGCTCCTCGTCCCCTCGCTCGTCATGGGCGCCGCCTTCCTCGGCGGCGCGTGCTCCGCCGCCGGCGACGACGCCTCCGATTTCGGCGGCAGCGGCGGCAGCGGCGCCGGCACCGGCACCACGTCGACCAGCACCGACACCACCACCTTCACGACGGGCACCGGCGGCGGCGGCGGCGGCAGCGGCTGCTCCGACGCCGCGAAGCTCATCTACATCATCGGCGAGAACAACAACCTCTACAGCTTCCACCCCCCCACGCTCGAGCTGAAGAGCATCGGCGTCATCGATTGCCCCCAGGGCGGCTTCGCGACCCCGTTCTCCATGGCCGTCGACCGCCAGGGCGTCGCGTGGGTCCTGTTCAATGACGGCCACATCTATCATGTCGACGTGACCACCGCCGCCTGCGCTGCCACCGCGTATCAACCGAACCAGCAGGGCTGGAGCACGTTCGGAATGGGCTTCGTCTCCGACGCCCCCGGCAGCGAGGCGGAGAGCCTCTACGTCGCCGGCTACTTCGGCGAGGGCATCGCCAGGATCGACACGGAGGCATTGACCCTCCACGTCGTGGCCTCCTATGACGCCATCGGCACCGCCGCCGAGCTCACCGGCACGGGCGACGCCCGCCTCTACGGCTTCTTCCAGGGCTCGCCGATCATCATCGCCGAGATCGACAAGTCGAACGGCCACATCATCTCCCAGGCCCCGCAGCCCTCCATCAACATCGGCAGCGGCTGGGCGTTCGCGTTCTGGGGCGGCTCCTTCTACACGTTCACCAGCCCGACGGGCAATTCGCAGATCGACAAGTACGACCCCGCGGCCGGCACGACGAGCACGATATTGACCAACATCGGCGACAACATCGTGGGCGCCGGCGTCTCGACGTGCGCGCCGACCGAGCCCCCCGAGTGATGAAGAGGAGAATGGTCATGACGAGGATTGCCCCCATCGCCGCCCTCGCGCTCGCGCTCCTCTCGATCTGCGGCGCCGCCGCCGCGGAGGAGAAGAAGCCCCTCGAGATCAAGGTCGTGATCCAGCAGCGTGTCCCGCGCCCCATGGCCGCGATCGACGTCGGCCGGATCGCCCCGAAGCTCGGCGTCGCAGACCTCCGCCGGTCGGCCGTCGACCGCATCGAGCAGGCCGTCTCGAAGGAGCCCTTCTAGGCCGCCGAGCTCCGCGCGACCCCCTGCGCCCGGCATTTCGCGAGCCGCCCCTCTGCGAGCGCGTGGTACGCCGGCGCGATCTCCGCGCTGTAGCTCTGCCGCCCGAGCTCCCGGGCGGCCACTGCCGCCGTGCACAGCCCTCCGAACGGCTCCCACACCACGTCGCCCGGATCCGACGACGCCTGGATGATCCGGCGGATCAGGCTGAGCGGCTTCTGGTTGCCGTGCAGCGACCGCGCCTCGGACTTGAATCGCTCGGCCCCGCGCACCGCCGGTTCGCGCCACACGTTCGTCACGCCGACGTCGCACCGGAACTTCGCCCGGAGGAGCGACCACTCCGCGCCCGTCAGCGCCCTCCGCCCATCGATCGAGAAATACGGCCGCCCCTCCGGCCTGCCGCGCGCGTTGGCGAACGCCGCGAGCCGCTCGAACGCCTCCGCCGGCGGGAAATACCACAGGTGGCAGCGCGTGAAGTACTTGCGCGTCGCCGCGTTCTTCACCCCGCAGGCCTCGTTCGTCAGGTAGAGCGGCAGCCCGGAGCGCTCCCACTCGTGCCGGAGCCACGCCTTCATCGGCAGCTTCACCCCGCCCGCGTCGAGCAGCACCTCCCGCACGTATTGCACGCACACCTCGGTCACCACCGGGTATTTTCGCAGCGTCTGCGTGTTGGCGTTGCCGGCCACGTGGGCGATCCCCTTGTCCCAGACGTGGCAGCTCCGGTAATCCCACCCGTGCCGTGCGAGCAGCGGGTGCACGGTCGCCCACCCGATCTCTGTCCCCCAGAACCACAGCGTGGTCGACGGCAGAGCGCGCGCGGACCAGGCCGCCACGTGCGGCGCATACCAGCCGGCGAGCCCCTCGTGCGTCGGCGGATCGCCGGGGAATCCGGCCACCCCGTACGCGCCGTCGGACACGATGACGGTCGGGCTCGGCCATGACGCGTAATGGTCGAGCGCGTCGCCGAGCACGAGGACCGGGCCCTCTCCGACGTGCGGCGCGCGCGGCGCGGGCTCGCCGGCGGCCCGGGCGGGGGCCCTGGGGGCGGCCTTGCGGATCGAGGGGCCGGGGGCGGGGGGCACGTCGGGAGGGAGCAACGCGCGCATACAACCGCGCTCGCTGCGGGAGGACCAAGAAATCGTCGAAGCCGGCGCCCGGACCTGCTTAGATGGTGAGCTGGGCTGCGGCTGACCGAGGTGCGGCATGGAGCGGGACCGAGCGTGTGATCGCGGGGCCGGCGGGGCAGGGGAGGGCGCCTGCGCCTCGGCGGTGCGCCTGATGGCGGCCCTGCCGGACCTCCGGACGCGCCGCGCCGTGGCCGGCGAGCGGCTCACCGCGCTCCCCCCGGCCGAGGCCGCGGCGCTCCTCGACGCCCTCCTCCGGCGCGCGGCCGCGGGCAGCGCGGGCGCCCGGAACGCCCTGCTCGCCTGGGCGCTCTGGCGCATCGAGTCCCCGGCCGCGCCTCTGCTCGTCCGCCGGCTCCGCGACGCCGCCCTCGCCTCGGGGAGCGGCCTCGTCGCCGCCCTGCTCGCCGAGTCCCCCCCGCGCAGGGCCCTGGCCTGCCGGGGCCGCCTCGCCGAGGTCTGCATCCCCGCGCGCCGCCCGCTCGATCTCCCGCCGTCTCATCGCCACGCGAAATGGGGCTGGCATTACTACCTCGTGGAGCGGCTCCGGAGGCACCACGACCCGATCCTCATCGATCGCCTCCTCGCGAAGCGCTGGCTCGATCTCCGCGACGTCTTGCTGATCGCCGCCCGCCGCCCCACCACGCCGGCCATCGCGCGCGCGATCGTGGCGCACGACCGCTGGATGGTCCACGCCGAGGTCCGCGAGGCGCTCGCCTCGAATCCGTTCACCCCCGTGGAGATAGCGCTCTCCTTGCTCCCCACGGTCCGCCGTCACGTGCTCGACGACATCGTCGCGACCGCCTCACCGCCCCTCCGCGATGCGGCCGGAGGGCTGCTCGCGCTCCGCACGGAGGGCGCTCCCCGGGAGTCGAGACGCGTCCCCGGGGGATGACCCGGAGAATTGCCGCGCGGTCTCCTGCTCGCCGAGGTCGTCGAAGTCAGCGGGTAGCGGCGACCGTCAATCCAGGATGCACTCGATCCCGTCGATGTCGACGAGATAGCCGGTCGACGCGGGGTTCTTCATGCCGCTGACCATCACGTGGATCTGGTAGGGCTCGCCTGTGCCGAGCGGCATACCCGCGCTGTACTGGATGCGCTGTTGCCGGACGACCCCCGGACCGTACATATCGAACTGCTGCGGATCGAAGATCTGGCCGGGATAGAACGCGGAGGTCACCCATATCGTGGCGACGCCTCGATTGTATGCCCGGCTGAAGATCAGATCGGCGGCCACCCCCCACGCGCCGCTCCCACCGGCCGTGCAGGTGAACGTCGCCTGCGCGCCCGGAGCGTGCGACCAGTGCAGCGTCTCGTCATGAGCCCCGGCGATCCCGGTGGGCGCCGACCACGCCCCCGCGTACGTCCACCCCGCGTCGGTGTCGTCGTAAATGGCATACATTGCCTGGGCCACATCGCCGACTTGATCGCCCTCGTCGGACGCGTCCACATCCTCTGCGCCGACGCACCCTGTCGCCGCGGCCATGATCGCGAAAAGAAACGGAATTGAAGTGCGCATGATGGCTCTCCTGGGTTGACGTTGCTCATCGAGGCACCCCACCGCGGGGCGCACGGACTCCGCACATGCACCCGCTGGGCCACCGTCGAAGGGAGGCCATGCAGCGCCACAATTATCAGACGTTACGTGTATTTATTGCGAGCGTCGGCCCGTCGGGGGCGCCGGGCTGCGTCACTGATGACGCGCGGAGCGACGCACCTGCGTCCGCGTCGACGCGACGGTCGGGGCGCGGCGACATGGCACCGACCCGACCAGATTGGCGCCGTGGGTCGCCCGCGCCAATGGGGGCCCGTCTTCGGCGCCGGGGGGACTGCCGAGGGGCGCGGCCCAGCAGGCGCCGCCCGGTCAACTTCGACATCGGGCCATCAGGCGGATGGCTACCGAGATCGCGCTCCGCACGCCTGCCCGTCCGCGGGGCGAAGCGTCGCTGCCGCGATTCTTGCCTGCATGATGCTCGCGTGCACGCAGACGGCCGGCTGCGCGCCCGGCGCGGCCGGCAAAGGAGGAGAGGATGCCATGAGCCCGGCTGTCGCCCCCCTGATATTGACGTTGACATCGAGCGCATTCGCTGCGAACCAGGAGATCCCGCGCCGCCACACGTGCGAGGGCGAGGACGTCTCGCCGCCGCTCGCCTGGTCCGGCGTCCCGTCGGACGCGAAGAGCCTGGTCCTCATCGTGGATGATCCGGACGCGCCCGACCCGAAGGCGCCCAGGCGGACCTGGGTGCACTGGGTGCTCTACAACCTGCCCGCGACGGCGACCTCGCTGGCCGAGGGGGGCCGGGAGCTCCCCGAGGGGACCATTCAAGGCCACAATGATTGGCAGCGCTCCGGATGGGGCGGCCCTTGCCCGCCGATCGGGCGCCACCGCTACTTCTTCAAGCTCTATGCGCTCGACCGGGTGCTCCCCGATCACGGCCTCACCACCAAGGCCCGCCTCGAGCAGGAGATGAAGGGTCACGTCGTGGCCAGGGGCGAGCTCGTCGGCACCTACGAGAAGAAGGGCAGGTGAGCGCCGCGCCCTTCCGCCCCGGCGGCGCTCGGGGCTGCGCGCGCATCGCGCGCCCGTGAGCCGGGCGGCGGGGCGTCCGAGGCGCCCGCGGTCGCCTGTACGGGATTCGATTGAGCGACAAGCATCAGGCCGCTGACGGGTGCGCCGCCCCGCGCGAGCTACGTTGTACCCCGTTCGACGTCGGCCCCCCCCCGGGCCCTGCGCCCGAGCGCCCGACCCGGTGATCAGAGGCAGGCGGGGGAGACATGGCAATCACGGAGAAGGGGCGCTTTGGCCATCGGGCGGAGGGCGCCCGGGGCGCGCGCGGCGTGCGGCGGTTCCGGGGCCCCGCGGCGATCGGGGCGCTCGCCCTGCTCGCCGCGGGCGCGCCGGCGGCGTGCGGGCGGACGAGCGACAAGCCGGACCTCGTGCGGGGGCGCGCCGTCTGGTTCAACAACACCTATGGCGGGGAGAAGTTCTTCGCGTTCCTCGCGAACAACCCGGATCCGGCGAGGCGCATCCGCATCGGATTCGAAAACGTGCTCAGGACGCCCCGCAGGGAGCGGTTCCAGCGCTGGGGGACCATCAACGACCCGGATTGCGTCGCCGGCCCCAAGGGCGAGCCGGACGTCTGCCCCGATCCGCGCGCCACCGGCGTGATCGGCATCCGGCGGTTCCGGGCGCCGGACGGCTCCGACATCTATGGCGTCTCCTGCGCCTCCTGCCACGCCGGATTCGATCCGCTCCGGCCGCCCGCCGACGCCAGCGAGCCGCGGTGGGAGAACATCCACGCGACGATAGGCAATCCATACCTCGACACCGGCGCCTTCTTCGCGGCCAACCTCGCCAAGGACGACCCGCGCCGCGTGCTCTTCGAGTCCTGGCCCAGGGGCACCGTGGACACCACGCTGCTCTTCGATGACAACATCCGGAACCCCACCGCGTTCACGCCCATCTGGGGCTGGGAGCACCGCCCCGCGTTCCACGTGGGCCCCGGCGAGCCGGCGCTCCGGAACGGCTGGGGCGGCGAGGACGACCTCGGCCTCCCGATCGCGGCCATGCGCGTGTACACGAACATCGGCGTCTGCTTCGCCGAGTGCGTCGCGCCCGATCCGACCGCGCCGATCGACCCCGAGCGCTGCCGCGCGCAATGCAAGGATTTCCCGCCCGACCGGGACCTCCGCGATCTCGAGGCGTTCCTGACCGCGGTGGAGCCGCCCAGGTTCCCGCAGGCCCCGGCCGACAAGCCGCTCTACGAGCGCGGCCGGCTGGCCTTCGAGGCGACCTGCGCCCGGTGCCACACGCTGACCGGCGAGGCGGCCCGCGTGCTCTCGAACGACGAGGTGAACCCGCTCGACTCCGACTGGGAAGACGCCGAGAACGAGTGCCGCGCGCGGAGCCCGCAATGGCAGGAGGGCAAGCTCTGGGCGCGCTTCTCCTCCGACGTCTACAAGCGGCGCGTCGCGGCGGGCGAGCGCGGCTACCGGACCATGATGCTCGCCGGCGTCTGGGCGACCGCGCCGCTCCTGCACAACGAGTCCATCGGCGAGGCCGCGCCCGCGACGGCCTCGCCCGCGCGGCGCGCCGAGGCGTATCGAGCGGCCATGAAGGAACTGCTCGCCTCGTCGCGGGAGCCCAGGATCGAGACCTCGCCGATCGCCATCGGCCCGTTCCCGGCGGGCACGCCGGTCACCACGATCTTCAGCCGCGATCCGGCGACCGGCGCCGTCCTCTGCGACGATGTCGTCGAGAACCGCGGCCACCGTCACGGCGCCGGGCTGCCGGACGCCGACAAGGAGGCGCTCATCTACTGGCTGCAGTTCCAGTAGGGCGCGCCGCGGCCTCCACGCCTCACGGCCTCGCCTCCGGGTACAGGTATTCGACCAGCGCGTCGGCGAGATCGGCGTGGAGCTCGCCCTCGCCCTCCATCCGGCGGAAGTGATCGGCGGCCTCGTCGTACACGTACCGGGTGAGCTTCCTGGGCTCGCCGTGCTTCTCGGCCATGAGCACCATCGCGCCGATGTCGCGCTGCCATTCGACGGTGATCTCCGCGTTGCGGCGCGGGCGCTGGAGGCGGAACTTGCCGGCCGCGTCGCGCCACACGTTGAGGCCGGGCATCGCGGCCTCGCCGGTGAGCTCGCGCGCGAGGCGCTCGACGGTCTTCAATGCGCGGCGGTTCAGGAGCGGCTCGCCGGTGGGGGCGACCTTCTCCTGGAGGCTCCTCGCAAGGTCCTGAAGCTTCTTCCTTCCCTCGTCCTCCGACATCGCTCGCCTCCTCGGGCGAGCAAAGCTATCAGATCGCGGCTGCCCCGGTCGAGCCGGATACGTCCCGCGGCGCCCTCAGGGCGGCGTGTCCATGGCGGCGCCGGGGCCGACGCCGAGGATCGCGCGCATCATCGCGTGCAGCGTGCGCGGGTGGGCGGCGATCAGGGACGCGAGCTCGGGGGCGCGCGCCTCCATCACGCGCAGGAAGGCCCGCTCCGCGGCGGGCTTCTCGACGAGCAGATCGAGGGTCGCGAGCAGCATGCGCTCGGCGTCCGCCTCGTCGTCCGTGATGATCCCGGCCGCGATCGCGCGGCGCGCCGCGATCGCGCGGCCAATGGCGGCGCGCGCCGCGGGCCGGCGCTCGGACGCCTCCAGCGTGCGGATGAAGATCTCCTCGAGCGACGCAGGGTTTTGGGCCAGGTACCTCGCGACCAGCTCGGCGAGCGCCCGCTCGTCGAGGTCGGCCACCGCCGCCGCCATGAATCGCTCCAGCGTGGCCGGGTGCCGCCGCGCCGCACGGAACAGCTCCCCCACGTACTCCGGGTGCTCGTCGAGCACCCGGAGCGTGGCCTCCATGGTCTCCGCGCGCGTCGTGTCCCGGTCCATGGCGATCGCCACGATGCGCTGCTTCGCGCCGACGCCGCAGCCGGAGGCGAGCAGCGCCGCGAGCGCCACGTGGAGAGGAATGCGCACCGGAGCGCGATAATGCAACTATCATGTCGCCGGACGCGGGCGCGCGCGCCGGGCGCGCGCCCGGGACAATCATTCGATGACGCTCGCCCAGGACGCGATACGCACGCCCGCGGCGGGCGCCGGGAGGGCCTTCGCCGACGTCCGGGTCCGCGCGCCCTGCGCGTCGGCCGGGCCCCGGCTGCCCGTGTGATAAACGAGCTGATAGCGGGGCTCCGTCACGCCCTGCAGGCCGGCCATCGGGCCGAAATAGGCGTCGCTGAAGCTCACGGCCTCGGCGCAGGAGGGCGCCTGCGTGACCGCGACGCCGAACACCACCGTGCCGGGCGCCTGGTCCTCGAATTCGATGAGCGCCGAGGGATCCGCGGACGAGGGCAGCCGGGCGGCGCCGGTGATGTAATCGAGCCCCCAGATGGAGCCGAAGCCGTCGCTGCACGCCGCGGCGCTGGCCGGGAGGGGCGTGAACGTCGCGAAGTATGCAGTCGAGTCGAACAGCGAGATGGGCCCGGTGACGCGCTGGCCGTCCGGGAGCGCCCGTGACCAGTTGTGCTTCAGGTGGACCTCGCCGTCCTCGATCACCTCGGTGAGCGACCAGATCCTGCCGCTCACGGCCGCGCTCGACGTGAACGACTCCTGATCTCCGGTGGAGAACAGGATCACGCGGTCGCCGAGCGGGCCGACGCTGACGATCGGCGTCGTGTCGATGGGCTGCCCGGAGCCCGCCGCGTCGCCCGGGAGCGAATACGCGTCCCAGGCGAGGTGGACGGTCCATTGCTCGGGATCCGGCCGCGAGAGGTCGACTCGCCAGAGCGCGCCGTCGGCGTCGCCGGCATAGACGCGATCCGCGATCTGGCCCGGCTGGGACGGGTATGCGACCGGCGTGCCCGTCATCGGCGAGTCGAACGGCGCGGCGGTCGTGCGCGCGGCGAGGCCCGCGGGCGCCTCGGAGGCGTGGCCGCGGAAGGTGCGGACGACCCCGCCGGTGTCCATTCGAACAATGGTGAGCGAGCGCGCGGGGCCGACGGCGCCGCCCGCGCCGGCCGCGCCCCAGCAGCGCACAGCGGCGCGCGGCTGGAAGCCCGAGGCGGAGGGGATGAGCGGCGAGGCCGCGCTCTGCCGCGGGCAAGCGCCCGCGGCGAGCTGCGCCGAGCCGCCGGCGAGCACGGCGACCGCGATCTCCTTCACCTCGCCGCCGTCCTCGATCTCGATCGTCGCGATCGCCGGCGGCGGCGTGGAATCGCCGAAGAGCGGCGCGCCCGCGGAGTCGGCCGAGAGCTGCCACAAAAAGCGCGGGGATCTCACGTCGGTGATGTCGAGCGCATAATAGAAGCCGCCGCCCGCGCCCGCGCCGGCGGCGAGCGCGGTGTGCCAGGAGGCGCCGGCCGGAGTGCCCGCGGCCGCGGCCTGCGCCAGCGTGCGCTCGAAGACGACGTTCTTCACGGCGGGCGCCCCGTCCAGGAGGAGCGATTGCTGGCCGAACGAGGCGGGCAGCCGCGGCAGCACGGCGGGCGGAAAGAACGACCAGAGCTCGTTGTTCTGCCGGTGGTCGACCTTCAATGGATCGGCCGCGTCCCCGGGGGCGACCTGGAACGCGTGGAGCTGCCCGTCGATGGTCGCGGCGAGGAGCGTGAGCGGCCTGTCGGCGCGCTCGGCGGCGAAGATCGAATACGACTCGTCCGTGACGAGATCGCGCGGCGGCGCCGCGATCGCCGGGGTCGCGTGATAGATCGCGCCGAGGCGCCGCGCCCGCCGGAGCGCCTCGCCGCCGGCCTGAACGTCCTCTCCGATCTCCCATTGCACCACGCGCGCGGCGCACTCGCCCGCCGCGCCCGCGCCGAGCGCGGCGCAGGCGGGCGGCAGCGGATCGCCCGGCGTCATGCCGAGCGCCCGCGGCGCGCCCTCGATCTCTGCGAGGAACGCGCCCGCCTCGGCCGGCGCGCCCCCGGAGGTCGCGGCGCCGCCATAGGTGCCGAGCCCGTCGTCCGCGGGCAGCGCCGGGCGGATGGTGCGCTCGGACCAGATGCGCTGCGCGCCCGCGTCGAGCGCGCCGATCACGGTCAGGTACCGGCGCGGCGCCGGGCCTCCGGCCGAGTCGAGGTTCGCCGCGAAATCATCGCCCGCCGCGGGATCGACGTCCGCGAGCCGCGCCTCGAGCGCGCCGTTCACGCTCTCGCAGACATGACGCTTGCGCTCGAGGTTGCCGCTCCAGCGCGCGCCGCCGGGGCGCGGGTTCAGCGACGTCGCGAACTGATACGCCGCCGCCCCCGCGCCCCCCGCGCCCCCCGGCGAAGCCGGCGCGGGGGCCGTCGCGAACACCGGGAGCGTCCGGCTCGTCGGCTCGGCGATGTCCTGGAAGATCTGCGCGAGCGCCGCGCCGAGCTCGGCCGCGCTGTCGGGGAAGAAGCCGTGTCCGGTGCCGCCCGCGACGGCGATGCGCGCCATCGTGCAGCAAGCCTTCACCGGCCCGCTCGGCGCCTCGCACGCGCCGCCCGGCCCGAACGAGGCCGGGGTGAGCGACTCGCAATCGAACCCCGCCTGCGCCGAGAGGCTGTATCCGACGGCGAACGTCCGGATCTCGGCGGCCTGGTACATGGCTTCAGCAATGGTGTGCGGCTCCTCGAACGGGCACCCGTCCCCCGCCGGGCCGGGGCCGGGCCCTGCCGCGCACTCGGGCCGGAGGTCCAGGTTGGGCTCGCCGTCCGACAGGACCACGACATACACCTTGCGCGCGCGGTTCATCACGCAGGGATCCGCGCGCGGGCCGAGCGGCCTGCCCTGCCAGGTGGAGCCGTCGTGGAGCAGGAAGTCGCGCGCGTCCGCCATCATCCCCGCGAGCGGCGTCGCGCCGTAGGGCCGCATCGCGGTGATCGCCCGCTGGATGCGATCATTCGTGGCCCGCACGTCGGCGATCGGCGCGTCCGCGTCCGGGAACGGGATCAGCGGGCCCTCCCAGGGCGGCGCGGCCGGATTGCGCGCGCCGACCTCCACGTCCGCCGCGGCGCAGAGCGGCGGGTTCCCCCTGGCCGGCGCGCCGCCGCCCTGGAACCCGAGGTAATAGCTCCACATGCCCTTCACGCCGCCGGCGTGATCGGGGAGGCCCCCCGAGATCCCGGTGCCGGCGTTCGCGAACGAGTCGAAGGTCATGAGCGCGAAGCGCGCGAGATCGCGCGCGCCGTCGAGGAAGCCCGTCTGGCTCTGGAGCCAGGGCTCGGGGCAGGGGTCCGCGGCCCCGGTGTAATAATGCTCCGCGATGTCCCCCGCGCCCGGCCCGAGCGCGCAGCCGCGCGAGAGCATCCGGTGGAATGGAATGTAATAGCCCCGGTCATAAGGGTCCGTCGCGCCCAGGCGGTATTCCTGGACGAACGCGCTCGACGTGCGGGGCAAGGACAGACAGGAGAACTCCTGCACGGGGCCGGTGAGCGCCTCGACGACGTTGGTCCAGCGGCTGCGCTCGCTCTCCGGGGGCGGCGCCGAGAGCGGGGCGCACGAGGGCGTCGCGCCGGACACGGTGCGCTCCATGGAGCCCGACGTGTCGAGGAGCAGGAGGACGTCCGGCAGCGGGGGATCGACGTCCATCTGCGCGGGCGCGGCGCGGGCGTGGAGCAGCGCGAGGGCGGCGGCGGCGGTGGTGAATGAATATCGGCGAGAACGCATGGAATCCTCCACATCAGAGCTCGGGGACATGGCTCACGATCACGTGGGCGCTCATCACCTCCTGCGAGGCGAGGGACGCGATGACCTCGGCCTCGGACGCGCCCGCGGGCGCGCGCGGCCAGACGACGCCGGTCGCGGTGAGCGTGACGAGCACGGGGCGGACGTTGACGGCGCCGGCCGAGGTCTCGTCATGGCCCGGCGGCGGCGGCATCGCGGGCGCGGCGTCGGAGAGCTCGACCTTGCAGGCCCAGTCGAGGTCGGCCCAGCCGAGGCTGCCGGGCGAGGGCGGGGCGGGCGGCTCGAGCATCGGGCCGCCCGCGGCCTCGAGCTGCTCGCGGCCGAACACGAAGCAATCGAGCGGCGCGCCGGCGCCGGCGCCGCAATCGGGCGCCGGGGCGAGCCGCGCGCGCACGACGTACGCCGGCCCGCGCGGCGAGCCGAGCTCCGCGGCGACGGCCTGCGCGGCATACTCGGTGAGGTAATGCGTCTGCGCGCGCTGCCGCGCCTGGCCGCTCGCGGCCGCCCCGAGCGCCGCCGCGCGCGCGGCATAGGCGGCCACGCCCGCGAGCGCGCCCAGCGCGAGGACCACGAGGAGGACGGCCGCGCCGCGCTCGTCACGGCGGCGGATCATTCGAATGCTCACCATCTCTGATCTCCTGCTTGGTTGTTCGGGAGCGCCACGTCGGCATAGAAGGTCCGGAGCCGCGCGTAGACGGGCGGTGCGCCGGGCGGCGGCGTGTCGTTCAGCGTGTCCACCCCGGGCACGATCCCGGGCAGGAGGAAGCGGCGCCGCCTGCCGTCGGCCTCGTCGCCGAGGTCGGCCTCGCGGTCGGGGGCGCGCGCGCGCGTCGAGAGGCGGACCTGGATCGAGCGGATCCGCTCCGGCCTGCCGCCGTCCGTGACCTCCGCCGCGGTGTTGTAGATCTCGCCGTCGTCGGGCACGGCGATCGGGCGGCGGCTGACGACCGGATCGATCGCGGGATTGGCGACGGCGCTCGCGACGGAGAGGCCGAATTTGAGGTCCACGGCGTACTCGGCGACGAGCTCGAGGGTGTCGGGCATCTCCTGGTCATCCGCGTCGAGCTCCACCCGGACGAGCTCGGTGCGCCCGGCGTCGCCGGTCACGGCGGGCGAGATGGGCGCGACCAGGTCACCATAGCGATCGTGCCCGGCCAGGCTCCGGATGTCATAGCGGATCCGCGACACCGGGCTCGCCAGCCCGCCGACGTTGGCGCCGAGCCCGAGGCCGCAATCGCCGCCGCCCCTCGGCGGCAGCGCCGGAGAGGGCGCGAGGTGCACGACGGCCTCGAGCGGCGGATCGCCGGCCACGTCCACGCCGGCGATGACGCCATAGAGGAAGCGCGTCTGTCCGGGCATCACGACGCGGAGCGCTCGCCCGGCCCGGAAGACGCCCGCGAGCGCGGCGGCGCCGCCGCGCGCCAGCGTGCGGCTCATGGCGCCGCTGTGCGCGATCTGGAGATACACGTCGTGCCCGCCTCCCACCCCCGTCTGGATCATTCGAATGGGGAACTGCTCCGCGGTGCCCGCGGCGCCGCCGATGACGATCGAATCGGGGCCGAGGCCGTTCGCGAGGCTCTGGCCGAGCTGGCCGGCGTGCGCGCCGACCGAGCCCTGCCGCCGGATCGCGATGCCCGCGAGGCGGCGCATCCCCTCCGGCCAGGTCGAGGGCGCGCCGCAGACCGCGGGGTCCCTCTGCGCGTTCGCCGTGGAGAGCAGGCCGGCCCGCTGCAGATCGGCCGACAGCCGGTGGAGGCCGAGCGTGGCGGAGAGGTGGGCCGACGAGAGGCGCGCCTCCTCCTGGAATGACCGGGTCGCCGCCTTCGCGAGGAGGAACGCGGCGGCCGAGACGGCGAGCCCCGCCGCGAGCGCGACGAGCAGCTCGACCAGCGTGAACGCGCGCGCAATGCGCCGCCGCCCGCGCCGGGGCGCGGTCAATGAATGATTCGATCTCATGAGGCTCACTCCCGGATTGAATTGCGGAGCACGCTCGTCGTGAGGTGCACGGCGCCGTATCTCCCCTGCCCGGCGTCGACGTCGCCCGGATCCACGCTGCAATCGACGGCGGACCCGCCCCTGTCCCAGAAGACGCGGATCTCGACGCGGATGAGGTCCGGCCACGCGGCCGAGGGCCGCGAGAGCCGGAGGTGCGTGCAGAACGCCGATATCGCCGGCCCCGGTCCATAGAGATCGGCCCCCAGCGCGTCGGCCGCCGGCGCGCCGAGCCCCGGGATCTCGGCCGGGAGCGCCGTGGTGCCCGGCTGCGATTCGCTCACGTCGAGCCACGCGGTCCCGCCGATGTCCGGGACGCCGCCGAGGTCGTTCCATTGCAATGCATCGACGCGCAGCCGCTCCGCCCACGTCGACGCGATGGCCGTGGCGGTCGCGAGCCGCTGCGCGTGCGCGTTGCCCGCGAGGACGACCTTCTGCGTCGCGACCACGCCCGCCGCCCCGATAGCCAGGACGCCGAGCGCCGCCATGACCTCGAGCGTCGTGTACCCGCCCGCGCGCCGCGGGCGCCCGGTTTGAGGTCGGGGGCTCATAGCAGGACCCGCGCCGCGCCGTTCGCCGGCACGAGCACCGCGCGCTCGAGCCCGGTTCGCGTGTTCCTGACCCTGAGCCGCAGGACGCCCGTCATCGGCGCGAACGCGCCCGGGACCGCATAACGGACGAACGCGCGCCCCCGCGGCGTGAAGCAGAGCTCCGCGTCGCCCTGCGCTCCGCCGGATTCGTCGAGGAGCTCCACGGCGGCGAGCTCGTAGGGATCGACGCCGGCCCGGAAATCGGCGACCGGCCTGCTCTCCGCCGGGTCCTCCCAGTCGACGCCGAGGCAGCTCGGCGCGAGCGCCGGCCGCGCCGGGTCCGCGAGCAATGCCTCGCGCACCTCGATCTTCTGGACGGCCCCCGCCCACCGGACCATGACCGCATTGCCGCGCCCGAGCGCGCGAGCCCGCGCCGAGGAGTAGAGCCCCGCGATCTCCCCCGCGGCGCGCGCGACGCGCCGGTCGCGGGCGACGTGAATGAACATCGGCGATGCCGCCGCCGCGAGCGCGCCGATGATGATGACGGCCGTGAGCAGCTCCGCGAGCGTGAAGCCGCGCTCGCCCCATCGCGGCGGACGGCGCGCCGGCGGCGATTCCGAGCGTCGGACGCGCGCGCCCTCGGATGCAGAGGAGAATGGCTGATCCATCGGATCACGGAGGAGCAAGCCGCGTGCCCCGCAGCGATCGCCGCGGATCCGCTGCTCCGCGAGCATTCCAGGCGAGCGCCCGGTTCCTGGTCGATAACGCTTGCGACCGCTGCGCAAAAAGGTGCGGAGGCGCCGCGACGGCCGCATCCGGCCATCTCAGGGGCGGAAACCGGAGAGGAGAGGAGAGGAGAGGAGAGGAGAGGAGAGGAGAGAAATTCACAGGGAGGCGGGGAGGCGGGGAGATCAGAGATCAGAGATCAGAGATCAGA
>CAYQYG010000203.1:0-14823 GCA_964421485.1 uncultured Polyangiaceae bacterium
ACGAGCCAACGACGCGGATGAGCCCGTAGCGCGCGCAGATGAGCACCGCTCTAATAGGCGTTTGCCCGGAGGCGAGCAATAGCGGGGGCGGCGTCCGGGCAAACGTCGCGTTGAACGAAGCCGGTCCGTGGCAGCGCGCGTGGCGCTACAGAGGGGATTGGTACGGGCCTTGCGAATGCAGAAAGTGGCGATCTCTCCACGGCGTGGAGCGGTGGATCGGGCGCGATGCGCGACCACGGCACGGGCGCGGGAGGGCGGAAATGAGCGGAGGGGCGTCGCCCCGAGCTGCATCCATTCGGGAAAGGCAGACTCGGGCGAAAAGCGGACGAGCTCTCGCCTTCGAGGCATCCTTGGTGGTGCCCGGCAGCCACGTACATCGGAGGAGGACCGGCAGTACGCGCCCTGATGGTGGCGAAGGGGCGGGGAGGGCCGCCAGACCAGGGGCGGCTTTCCCGTCCCGTCGGGGCGCGGTTCTGCTACACGCGTCGCGTGCCCGATCTCGTGATCCACCCGGCGGATCGGCCGCTCGTGGGGAGCGTGCCGGTCCCGCCGGACAAGAGCATCTCCCACCGGGCGCTGCTGCTCGCGGGGCTGTCGAGCGGGCGCAGCCGGATCCGGGGCGGGGTGCTGGGCGAGGACAACCGGGCGACGCTGGACGCGCTGCGGGCGATGGGGGTGCGGGCCGAGGAGCCCCACACGTCAAACCGGGAGATCGTGGTCGAGGGGGTGGGGCTGCTCGGCCTGAAGGCGCCGGAGGGGGTGATCGACTGCGGGAACTCGGGGACGACGATGAGGCTGCTCGCCGGCCTGCTGGCGGCGCAGCGGTTCGGGGCGCGGCTCGTGGGGGACGAGTCGCTGTCGCGGAGGCCCATGGAGCGGGTCGCCAGGCCGCTCAGGCTGCGAGGGGCGCGGATCGAGGGGCGGCTCGATCCGCGGCGGATCGGGGAGATCACGGCGCCGCTGGACGTGGGGCCGCTGCCTTCGCCGTATGTGCTGTCGCCGCTGGAGTACGAGCTGCCGGTGCCGAGCGCGCAGGTGAAGAGCGCGATCCTGCTCTCGGGGCTCTATGCGGATGGGCCCACGTATGTCCGGGAGCCGACGGTCTCGCGGGACCATACGGAGCGGATGCTGTGCGCGCTGGGGGTGCCGATCCGATCGGTGGGGCCGATGGTGGAGCTCGACGCGGAGCGGTGGGCGGGGGAGCTGCCGGAGATCGATCTGGAGGTGCCGGGGGATTTCTCGGCGGCGGCGTTCCTGCTGGCGGCGGCGCAGATCGTGCCTGGGAGCAGGGTGACGGCGCGGCGGGTGGGGCTGAATCCGACGCGCACGGGGTTGCTCGAGGCGGTGCGGGACATGGGGGGGAGCTTCGGCGTGGAGGCGCGGGGGGACGCGCTGGGGGAGCCGATCGGGGATCTGCACGCGGGGGCGGCGGCGCTCTCGGGGGCGCGGGTGGGTGGAGAGATCGCGGCGCGGGCGATCGATGAGCTGCCGATCGCGATGGCGCTGGGGGCGCGGGGGCGGGGGGTGACGGAGATCCTGGACGCGCAGGAGCTGCGGGTGAAGGAGAGCGATCGGATCGCGGTGATGGCGGAGACGCTGAGGGCGTTCGGGGTGGCCTGCGAGGAGCGGGCGGACGGGCTGCTGGTGGAGGGGCGGCCGGAGGGGGCCCTCGACGCGGCGGACGTGCAGAGCCATGGCGATCACAGGATCGCGATGACGGCGGCGGTGCTGGGGCTGGTGGCGAAGGGGCCGTCGCGGGTGCGGGGGGCGGGGTGCATCGCGACGAGCTTTCCGCGGTTCGTGGGGACGCTGCGCGCGCTCGGCGCCAGGATCGAGGTGGAGGCCGGATCGGGGGGCAGGGAGGAAGCGTCGTGACGGAGCAGGAAAACGAGGGGCAGCCGGCGTCGGGCAGCGAGACGAGCGTGAAGCGGCTGCGCGTCGCGATCGATGGGCCGGCCGGGGCAGGCAAAGGGACGGCGGCGCGGGGGCTCTCGGAGCGGCTGGGGTACGTGCTCGTCGATACGGGGGCGCTCTACCGGACGGTGGCGCTCGCAGTGCGGCGGGCAGGGATCGATTGGGACGACGCCGCGGCGATCGGGGAGGTGGCGCGGCGGCTCGCGGAGCAGGAGAGATTGACGATCGGGGCGCCGGATCGGAGCGCGGCGGAGGCTGGCGGGAGCGGGATGCGGGTCCTGCTCGACGGGGAGGATGTGTCGGGGCTGATCAGGACGCCGGAGATGAGCCTGGGGGCGAGCCGGGTGTCGGCCGTGCCGGAGGTGAGGAAGGCGCTGCTGGCGATGCAGCGGCAGGCGGGGGCGCGCGGGGGGGTGGTGCTCGAGGGGCGCGATATCGGGACGGTCGTGCTGCCGGACGCGGAGGTGAAGTTCTTCCTGACGGCGGCGGCGGAGATCCGGGCGAAACGGCGGTTCGATGAGCTCGTGGGGCGCGGGGCGGGGGTGAGCTTCGAGGAGACGCTGGCGGACGTGCTGCGGCGGGACAAGGCGGACAGCGAGCGGGCCGTGGCGCCGCTCCGGAGGGCCGAGGACGCGATCCTGGTCGACTCGGGGCACAGGAGCCCGGCCGAGATCGTGGAGGAGATGGCCCGCGTCGTGGAGTCCCGTGCGCGGGGCGGGTGAGCGCGCGATGCGGCGCGCGGGGACGGGAACGGTCACGGTCACGGTCACGGGAACGGTCGCGGGAACGGCCACGGGAACGGTCGCGGTCGCGGTCGCGGTCGCGGCTGCGATCACGGCTGCCGGATGCGGGCCCGAGGTGCCGGCGCCGGGGACGCCCGCGGCGGCGCGGGCGGCGCGGGTGGCGCGGCGCGTGGAGCCGGCGGATCTCTTCCCGGCCGATCTCGATCTGGTGGTGCGCGTGGACGTGGCGCGGATGCGCGCGGGGCTCGGGCCGGCGGCGGCCGACGAGCTCGCGGAGCGGGCGCTGTCGGGCGAGGGGGACGCGGCGCTGCGGGAGGCCGCGCGCCGGGCCGACGTGGCGTGGCTGGCGCTGCGGCTCGCCGATCTCGACGAGGGGGATCGCGTGGTCGCGTTCGAGGGGCGCATGCGCGGCGTGGCGCGCGATCCGGGGGCGTGGCAGCCGCTGCCGGTCGACGTGGGCGGGGTGAGCGTGTTCGAGCGGCGCGGGCGCGCGCCGCGGGCCGGGGCGCAGCGGATGATCGCGCTCGGCGACCGGGCGATCGCGTTCGTGTCCCCCGCCGAGGCGAGCAGCGTGGCGCGCGTGCTGCGCGACGGGCCGGACGCGCGCCGCGGCGATCCGGCGGCCGAGGGGCTGGTCAGCCTCGATCTGCGGGCGCGCCGGCTGCCGCCGCGGCTCGAGCGGCGGTTCCCGTCGATCGCGGCGATCATCGGGGGCCTCGAGCGCGTGCGCGCGGTGGCGGCGCTGGCCGAGGACGGCATCCACATCGAGGCCGACGTGATCGGGCGCGACGAGGCGGGCGCGGGGCGGGCGCGGCGCTTCCTCGAGGTGCTGCGCGACAACGCGGGCGAGGAGCGGACGGCGCAGGCGCTGAAGGCGCTCTCGATCGAGCAGACCGCGCGGACCGTTCACGTGCGCTGGACCTTGCCCTCGCGCGTTGTGCTCTCGCTGCTCGCCGGCGAAGATCCGGGGTGACCGATGCCTGACACCCTGATCGATCCGATCCCGCCGTCCGCGTCCGGCGACGCCGCAGGCGGCGATCGCGCCGCAGCGCCAGCGCCCGCGCCCGTGGCCGATCGCGCAGCCGTGGCCGTGTCCGCGGCCGTCCCCGCGCCCGTGGCCGTGTCCGATCCCGCGGCCGTTCCCGCCTCCGATCCTGCGGCCGCAGCCGCTCCCGCCGCCGCCGCGGATCCGGCCGACGTCGCGGGCCTGCGGCCCACGGTGATCGAGCCGGCGGCGCCCGACGGCGGGCCGGTGCCCGGCCCCGTCGCGCCGCGACCCGCGCGCTCGTCTCGCAAGGGCTGCATCGCGGCGGCGCTCTCCTCGGTGCTCACCGTGCTCGCGGCCGCGGCGATCGTGTTCTACTTCTTCTTCTGGAAGTACGAGCCGCTCGCCCGCCGCCATATCCCGGGCGACGCCAACGTGGCGTTCCGGATCGAGGGGGCCGACATCGTCCTCTTCGGCCCGGTGCGCAAGCACCTCTGGCCGCTGCTCGATCAGGCTTCATCGGGCAAGAGCAGGACGGCGCGCATCAAGGAGGCGACGGGGGTGAGCCTCGGGACCGACGTGCGCGAGATCCTCGTCGCGTCGACCGACGCGGCGAGCTGGGTGGTGCTGCTCGGCGGGCGCATCCCGCCCTCCCGCTTCGTGTCGGGCCTCGAGCGCGTCGCGCGCGAGGAGGGGTGGAGCGGGTGGCGTCGCGACGGCGACTTCCTCATCGGGCCGGGGGGCGTCGCGATCGGGCAGGCGGACGACGGCACGATCGCGCTGGGGACCGAGGCCGAGATCGTGCGCGCGGCCATCCCGGCGTCGGACGAGTGGCAGCGGCTCGGGCTGCCCGAGGAGGGCGCGGTCAGCTTCGCGATCACCCGCGAGGCGTGGGGCGGGGTCGGCGCCGCGATCGGGGGCATGCTCCCGCGCGGCGGCGCGGGGCTGTTCCGGCGCGCGAGCCGCGCCACGGGCTCCATGACGCTCGGCGCGTCGCCCGCGCTCTCGATGCGCGTCGACCCCGCGGCCGGCGAGGCCGCCTCGGCGCTCGCCTCCGACGTCGAGACGATCCTCGGCGATCTCAAGCTGATCACCCTCATCCTGCCGGACACCTTCGGCGAGAAGGGCGCCCTCCGCTCCGCCCGGGTCGAGGCGAAGGGCAGCGCCGTCGACGTGCACGCCGAGTGGCCGCTCGAGGGGCTGGATCGCGCCTGCGAGCGGCTGGCGCAGCTCCTCAAGGCCCGCTCCGGAGGAGAGAGCGCCGCGCCCCCGCCCTCACGCTGACGCGGCCGCCGAGGCCTCTTTCCGGACGTCCTAGAAAAACTGCCGCCTGGCTCGGTCGTTGCATTGACAGTCAAGCCTGCCCAGATTACACGCTCGCCTCTCCCGAGGGGCTGGGCGCATCGCGATACGTGCGCCTACCTTTCCGTCGAGCGATCGCGAGGCCTCAGCGGCCGGGCGGGGCGCGGCGAATCCACGGGAAGGAAAGGAAACAAGAACAGGCAACATGACTATTCACACGATGATGGAGGCAGGCTCGTCCGGGGCGAGCATGGAGAGCTTCGCCGCGCTCTTCGAGCAGAGCGTGGAGGGGGGTGATTTCGCGCGCGAAGGGGAGATCATCTCGGGGACCGTGGTGGCAGTGCACCGCGACTCCGTGGTGGTCGACATCGGCGGCAAGAGCGAGGGCGTGATCGCGCTCCGCGAGTTCGCCGACGCCTCGGGGGCGGCGGCGGTCAAGCCCGGCGACAAGGTCGACGTCTACATCGAGAGCCGCGAGAACGACGACGGCCTCGTGACCTTGTCCAAGGAGAAGGCCGACAAGATGAAGGTCTGGGATGAGATCTCGAACGCCTGCGAGGCGGACGAGCTCATCGAGGGCACCATCAGCCAGCGCGTGAAGGGCGGCCTCTCGGTCACCATCCGCGGCGGGGTGAAGGCGTTCCTGCCCGGATCGCAGGTGGATCTGCGGCCGATCCGCAACCTGGACAAGCTGATCGGGCAGACCTACAAGTTCAAGGTCATCAAGTTCAACAAGAAGCGCGGCAACATCGTCCTTTCGCGGCGCGTGCTCCTGGAGCGCGAGCGCGACGAGATGAAGGCCAAGACGCTCGAGACCCTCACCGAGGGCATGGTCGTCAAGGGGACGATCAAGAACATCACGGAGTACGGCGCGTTCGTCGACCTCGGCGGCATCGACGGCCTGCTCCACATCACGGACATGTCCTGGGGCCGGGTCAACCACCCGAGCGAGGTCTTCCAGGTCGGCGACGAGGTCACCGTCAAGGTCCTCAAGTACAACGCCGACACCGAGCGCGTCTCGCTGGGCCTCAAGCAGACCCAGGAGGACCCGTGGAACCACGCCGAGGAGGCGTACCCCGCAGGCAAGAAGGTCCGCGGCAAGGTCATGTCGATCACGGACTACGGCGCCTTCGTGGAGCTGGAGCCGGGGGTCGAGGGCCTGATCCACGTCAGCGAGATGAGCTGGACCAAGAAGGTCAAGCACCCGTCGAAGCTGCTCGAGGTGGGTCAGGAGATCGAGTGCCAGGTGCTCGAGGTCGACGCGCGCGCCAAGCGCATCAGCCTCGGCCTCAAGCAGCTCGAGCCCGATCCGTGGATGCTCTTCACGGACAAGTACCACCCCGGCGACAAGATCGCGGGCAAGGTCCGCTCGCTCACCGACTACGGCGTGTTCGTCGGGATCGAGGAGGGCGTCGACGGCATGGTCCACAAGAGCGACCTCTCGTGGACGGTGCGGGTCAACAACCCGAGCGACCTCTACCACAAGGGCGACGAGGTCGAGGCGATCATCCTCTCGATCAACCACGACGAGAAGAAGGTCTCCCTCGGCATCAAGCAGCTCTGGGACGATCCGTGGCCGAGCATGCTGACGGAGTACCCGCCCGGGCGCGTGATCGACGACGCGGCCGTGATCAGCACCGTCGACTACGGCGTGTTCGTGCGGCTGCGCGAGGGCGTCGAGGGCCTGGTCTCGCAGAGCGACGTGCTCGAGCCCGAGGGCGGCAAGATCAAGGTCGGCGACAAGGTGAAGGTCGAGGTCTCCTCGCTCGACACGGTCGATCGGCGGCTCTTCCTGACGATGAAGAACATCGGCATGGAGCGGCCGGCGCCCGCGCCCCGCGCGCAGCAGAAGCGCGTCAAGGACGAGGACGAGAAGCCGGTGGCCGGGACGATCGGCGACCTCATCAAAGAGAAGCTCGGCGGCAAGCTCGACCTCAAGTAGCCCGCTCGCTTCGCTGGGCCCCGCTCGACGCGGGGCCGCCCTCCCCCCTGGCCCATCATGAAACGTAGATCCACGATCGCCGCGGCCCTGCTCGCCGCGGCGGCCGTGGCGCTCTCGTCCGGCGTCGCGCCGGCGCAGGGGCGGCCCGGGCCGGTCGCGACGCACGCGCCGGCGGCCGCGCTGCAGGTCGCTCCGAGGGATCCATGGACCGGGACCGACAAGGCGCTGCACCTCGGGGTGTCCGCGGCGCTCGCGGGGGCGGGGTACGGGCTCGGCGCCGCGGCGACGGACGCGGCGCCCGGGCGGCTCGCGATCGGCGCGGCGCTCGCCCTCGGGGCGGGCGCGGCGAAGGAGGCGCTCGACGCGGGGCTCGGGGCGCAGGGCGCGCCCTCGTGGGGAGCGCGCCCCGGAGCCCCGAGCGTCGGACGATGGCTCGGGACGCCGTCGTGGCGGGACCTCCTCTGGGACGCGGTCGGGTCGGCGTTCGGGCTGGCGCTCGCCCTGAGCGTCGACGTCGCGGCGCGGCCCGCGGCCTTTGGCTCGCAGCGGTGAGGTGCTAGCGTCTGCGCCCGATGAGCAATCCGCTCTGGGCCCCCTGGCGCATCGAGTACATCCTCGCGCCCAAGGACCGCGGCGAGTGCGTCTTCTGCGGCGTGGCCTCCGCCTCCGAGGAGGAGCGGAGGGCCAGGCTCGTCGTGGCGTCGACGAGGCGCGCGTTCGTGGTGCTGAACCGCTACCCGTTCGCGGCGGGGCACCTGCTCGTGATCCCGCACGCGCACGTCTCGTCGCTCGACGCGCTCGATCCGGCCGATCACGACGCGCTCTTCCGGCTCGTGCGCGAGGCCTCGGCGCGGCTCCGGGCGGCGGTCCGCTGCGAGGGGCAGAACATCGGGATGAACCTCGGCGAGGTCGCGGGCGCGGGGATCGCGCAGCACCTGCACGCGCACATCGTGCCGCGCTGGTCGGGCGATACGAACTTCATGCCGGTCCTCGCGGACACGCGCGTGGTGCCGCAGGCGCTCGAGGCGACCCGCGATCACCTGGAGCGCTTCTTCCAGGATCTGCCGGCGGCGCAGATCGACGGCGACGCGCCTCCGGCAGAAGGCGCCGAGCGCGGCGCGGGCGGAGGGAGGCCATGAGCGACGGGCAGGGCGCGCCGCGATCGACGCGGCGGATCGTCTTCCTCGCGGTGAGCGGCGGCGTCGCGACGGCGGTGATCATCGCCGCGAGCGGCGTGATGCTGCCGTTCATCCTCGCGCTGGTGGTCGCCTACGTGCTGACGCCCGCGGTGCTGCGGCTGGAGCGGCTGCGCGTGCCGCGGTGGGCCGCGATCCTGATCGTCTACGCGATCGCGCTCGGCTCGGTCGGCGGGTTCGTCGCGCTCAGCGTCCCGAGGCTCGTGTCCGAGGGGAAGGCGCTCACGGCGGAGGCGCCGCGCCTCGCCGCGCGCGTCCGCGAGGAGTGGCTGCCCGCGATCGACGCGCGGCTGCGCCGCTGGAGCGGCCGCGACTCCGCGGCGGCCGATCCCGCGCCGCGGCCCGCGGTCCCGCCCGACGCGCCCGCCGTCGGTCCGGCCCCGCAGGCCGACGGGCCGGCCGTGATCCCGGCGCCGGCCCCCTCCGCGGACGCGACGCCGGCGATCCGCGTCGTGAAGCGCGCCGACGGCTCGTTCGACGTCCTGCTCGACGACGAGGTGCAGATCCGCGAGGCGGAGCGCGGCGTGTGGAAGATCGAGCAGGCCCGCCCGCAGCCCGCGATCTCCAGCGCGACGGTGCTCCAGGGCGGGTTCGACAAGGGCGCCGCCTACCTGCGCGAGAACTCGTTCGCGCTGCTCAAGATCGGGCAGCAGATCGCGACCGCGATCTCGCGCGGGATCTTCAACCTGTTCATGACGCTGATGCTCGGCGGGTACCTGATCCTCACGCACGAGCGGGTGCTCGGCTTCTTCCGCGAGCTCTGGGGCCCGGCCGGCGGCGACTCGTTCGACCGCTTCATGCGCCGGCTCGATCGCGGCCTCTCGGGCGTGGTGCGCGGGCAGCTCCTCATCTGCCTCGTGAACGGCGTGCTCTCCGCGATCGGGTTCTGGCTGTTCGACCTCAAGTACTGGCCGATCCTCTCGATCCTCGCGGCGGTGATGTCGCTGATCCCGATCTTCGGCTCGATCCTGAGCTCGATCCCCGCGGTCGCGATCGGCCTCACGCAGTCGCCCGCGACGGCGCTCGGGGTGCTCGCCTGGATCGTGGGCATCCACCAGCTCGAGGCGAACTTCCTGAACCCGAAGATCATCGGCGACGCGGCGAAGATCCACCCCGTGCTGGTCGTGTTCTCGCTGCTGGTCGGCGAGCACTTCTTCCAGATCGCGGGCGCGCTCTTCGCGGTCCCCTGCATGTCGATCGCGCAGACGATCTTCCTGCACTTCCGCGAGTCCGCGCTCGGGCTGCCGAACCCGACCGCATCCATCATCCCGCCCCCGAACCGGTCCGCGCCCGCGCAGACTTCCGGCGTCACACTCGATCCCTGATGAAATCCCCCGGCAAGCCCTCCCCCAAGAAGCAGAGCCCCAAGCAGCAGCGCGAGGATGTCCTCGCGGCCGCGCGCGCCAAGCAGCCGGCCGACCCGCTCGCGCAGCTCAACCCGAAGCAGCTCGCCATCCGCCTCGGCATCCCCGCGGCGGTGATCTGGATCATCGCGTTCGCGATCTCGGGCTGGATCCCGAAGGCCGTGGCCGGCGCGCTGACGATCGCGGCGATCGGGCTCATCCTCTGGGTCCTCCGCTTCGCGAAGCGCTCCCAGGCGGTCGCCCAGATCGTGCGGGGCGCCGACTCGGCCGAGGCCCGCAAGGAGGCGATCTCCAAGCTCGAGACGGATTTCAAGAAGGACGACGTCGCCGCCGTCTTCGCGAAGGCGCAGCTCCAGCTCCAGGAGGATCCGCGCGCCGCGCTGCGCACGCTCGAGACGATCAACCTGGAGAAGCTGATGGCCCCGATGGCGGATGAGGCCAGGGCGCAGCGGGCGATGATCCACCTCATGCTCGGCGAGACCAGCGACGCGCGGGCGCTCGTGGACGCGATCGACATGACGCGCCACAAGGAGGCGAAGACCCGCGCGACGCTGGCCGCGATCGTGGGTGAGGGCTGGGCGCGCACAGGGCACGCGAAGAAGGCGGTCGAGCTGCTCGAGACCTTCGATCCGTCGGACGAGGCCTACGCGGACATCAAGGCGCAGCTCCTCCGCGCCCGCGCGTTCGCCTACGCGTGGTCGAACAACATGAAGCAGATGAAGAGCGCGCTCGGCGCCCTGCGGGCCATGAACGTGCAGTACCTGAGCGGCTTCATCACGAAGAAGAAGCACCCGATGGGCGTGTCCCCGACCGGCGTCCACCCCCTCCTCGAGAAGGAGGCATTCGAGATGCTGGGGCGCTCCGGGACGGTCCAGCGGAAGATGCAGGTCCGGCGCGGGTAGAGGGCCGACCAGGAGCCACCCGCCCGGGGTCGCAAGGTTTGCGCGTGCGTTCGGGCCGGATGCGGTTCTCTTGACGTGGGGCTGGTCCGCCGGTTCACATGGCAGGCCCATGAAAGGCACGGCCCTCATCTACAGCTCGCACGACCGCGGTGATCGCATCCACAACGACCTCATCGTGCAGCGCGCGCTGCGCGGCGAGGAGAACCGGCGGATCCTGTTCCTGCCGATGTCGGAGACGGTCCAGAACGGCAGCGAGCTCGAGCGGCAGGAGTACTCGTACAGCCGGTTCAGCTGGTACTTCAGCTTCTACGAGCGGTACGGGCTCGAGTACATGCCATTCTACTGGACGAGCTCGCTCCGCAAGGAGGACGTCGAGCTCCTCTGGCATTACCTGTGGAGCTCCGAGGTCGTCATCCTCGGCGGTGGACACAGCCAGACGGGGCTCCACCGGTACAAGGAGCTCGGCGCCCGGTTCGACGGCGAGTGGGGCAAGTTCGGGCGCATCCTGCACGAGCGGCGCCAGCGGGGGCTGCTCACCGTCGGCTTCTCGGCGGGGGCGGATCAGCTCTGCGAGCACCTCTTCAAGAGGACCTACGAGACCGGCGGCGATACGACGGGCTTCGGCCTCGTGCGCAATACCATGGTGACGCTCCACCACGACGAGGGCCGGAACGGCGATCTCCATCACGCGGCGCGACGCTTTCCGGACCAGATGATCTTCGGGCTGCCCAACGACGCCGGGCTCAACGTCGACTGGGGCGTGCTGCCGTCAGGCAACCTGTGGCAGGTCTATGAGTTCGTGCTCGATACGTCGTGGACCGAGCCGAGCGATCAGTGGCACATCAGGACCCGGCGCGGGGCGCTGATCGAGCACTTCGATCGCCACGGCCGGCACTGGGGCTTCCACGACGGGGATCACCTCGTCCGGATCCAGTCGCCGGACGGGGGGTTCGACGAGGCCTGGATGACGAGCGGGGGGCGGCTGCTGCACTACGAGACGCGCTCGCCGAGCCGATACGACAGCGTCGGTGAGGTCCTCGCGGCGCACTGACTGAGCGCGACTCGATGGGCGGCAGCGGCGCCGCCGGGGTCGTGGGTGAGCTAGAGGCGTGATCTGCGCAGCGCGACGAGCCAGTCGCTGAGCTCGGCGGCGTTGGGGGGCTCCTCCGGGAGGATCGAGGCCGCGTGCGCGGCTTCGAGCGCGGAGAACGCCCTCGGTACCTCGGCGGCCCAGCGCTCGGAGGCGGCCGGCGAGAGCGTGGTCTGCTCGCCGGCGCGCTTCGCCTCGACCAGCTCGAGCGCGTCGCCTAGGCCGTGATCGCCGAGCAGCGCGGTGACGTCGGTGATGATCTCGCCGGTCCGGAGCGCGTGCGTGCCGGTCAGCGTGGTGCGCAGGACGTAGAGCAGCTTCTTCGCGGACGCGCAGCCGCCCGCCTCCCAGGCGCGGAGCTGGCTCGTGCCGAAGCCGATGTAGTGACGGAAGATCCGCCGCGAGAGGGCAGCCTTCACGAGCGGACGGAGGGCCTCGAGCTCGGGCGAAGCGAGGAGCGGGAGCGGTCCGAGGATCCGCTCGATGTAGTTGCCGTTGCCCTGCAGGACGCCGATGAGCACGGGCTGGATCTCGTTCGACGAGTAGTCGATCTCGACGCCGTCGATCACCTCGATCCACGAGGGGCTGGCCGCGCTGCGGAGGAGGCCCAGGAGGCGCTCGGTGGGCTCGATGTGCACGGCCTTGAGGTCGAGATCGCTGTCGGGCGAGGGGAAGCCGTACGCGTGCGCGCCGCTCAGCGAGACGACGAGGTGCGCGCGCTTCCGCTCCTCGGCCTCGATCACCCGCCGCGCGACGGCCTCCTGCTTCGAATCGAGCACCGGTGTGGAGCTCATCCCGCCGCCTCCGATCCTTGCTCCGCCCCCGCATCCTGGCGGCGCCCGTCGCCGTCGTCCCAGACCACGACCGGAGGCGGCGGCGCGCCCTCGCCGAGCGGCCCGGGCTCGCGGGCGACGTGGCGGCGCGCGACCTCCTCGCGGACGCGCCGCAGCAGCGCATCGGCGCGGGGCACGTCCGGGCGGGGCGGCAGCCCCGTCGCGAGGCGCGCCTCCTCGAGCTCGGGCGTCAGCGACTCCGCGAGCGCGAGCGTCCGATCCAGCGTCCATTCGCCTTTCTTGATCGCGAGCAGGGTATCCCGGAGATCGCCCGAGACCCGCAGATCGACCTCGCCGTCGCGGAGCCAGCGGATCGCGGTCGCGAGCAGGCGCACGAGGTTGTAGGCGTTCTTGGGGCGCAGATCGCGTGCGAGCTCGAGGCCAGGCCGCGCTCCGCGCGCGAACCGCGCGAGCGAGGGGAGGTCGCGCGCCTCGATCAGGCCCTGGTCGTGCAGCGAGCGGTAGAGCTGCTTGACGTGCTCCTTGGCCTGGAGGAGCCGGTCAGCCCCGGTGGGGGCCTCGCGCGGGCTCACGGCGGCGAGCCTCGCCGCGACCTCGTCGAGCGAGAGCGACGGGTCCTCCGCGAGCCAGTCGAGCACGCGCTCGCGGTGCTCGGCGAGCCGGAGGCCCTGCTCGAGGCGCTTGAGCTGCGAGAGCGCGTAGCGGCCGAAGCTGCCGTAGATCGCCGACGAGACGAACGCGTCGCGCGCCTCGAGGATCCAGGCGCCGATGGGATCGCACGCGGCGGCCGTGGACACGAAGAGGAGCTCGAGCGTGTTGGGATCGGCGCGCAGGGCCTGCCGGATCGCCTTCTCGACCTCCCAGTAGGACTCGCTGCCGCCTTCGCTCACGAGGTCGCGGGGCGGCTCGGCGAGGCTCGCGGTCCAGGGGAACGGCAGCGCGAAGACGCCGCGCCGGTCGGTGTCGGAGCCGTCGTGGGCGAGGCCCCAGGCGCGCGAGCCGACGACGGCCTCGAGCACGACGCAGGGGCGCAGGGCGTCCCACGAGGCGCCGCGGCGCTCGGCGTGGCGGACCTGGCCGAGCTTGCGCGGGACGAGCTCGTCGCGCCGGTAGCGGACCACGCCGACGCCGACGAGCATCACGTCGAGGCCCTCGGGCCGCGTGGCGACGACGCGGCCGACCGCGCCCTGCGGGACGCGGCGCTCGCCGAGCAGGCGGTCGACGCGGGTCGTCACCTCGGTCCCGTTCGGCAGCGGGACCGCGAGCGGGTCGAGGTGCGAGAGCCCGCGGAGCCGGAGATCCATGCCGGCGAGGCTACCACGGGCAGGGGCCGCCATTGACGCGGCCCGCGCGGCGCGCCAACGCTCCCGCACCCTCGTGGCGCAGGCGCCGTGCATCTTCTGCAGCATCATCCGGGGCGAGACGCCCGCGCGCGTCGTGCTCGACGAGCCGCACGCGCTCGCGTTCCTCGACCACCGGCCGCTCTTCCCGGGCCACGTCCTCCTGGTCCCGCGCGAGCACCACGAGGTCCTCACGGACCTGCCGCCGGAGCTCGTCGGGCCCCTGTTCACGAGCGCGCAGCGGCTCGCCCGCGCGGTCGAGGTCGGGCTCGCCGCGGACGGGACCTTCGTCGCGATGAACAACCGCGTGAGCCAGAGCGTGCACCACCTGCACGTGCACGTGGTGCCGCGGCGCAGGAAGGACGGGCTCAAGGGCTTCTTCTGGCCGCGCGTGAAGTACGCGAGCGACGCGGAGATGACCGCCGCGCAGGCCGCGATCGTGGCGGCGCTCGCAGGCTGAGCGAAGCAGCGCAGAAGTCCTGCCCTTCGGGCTGCCGGCACTAGCCGGCCGGCTGGCGCCGCGAGAAGCCCGGCGCGAGCATCGCGGCCCAGCGCGCGGGGATCTTGATCTCCTCGCGGGCCATGTACGCGTCGGCGACGAGCAGGAGCTGCAGGCCCTTCTCGCCGCCCCGGAGCTCTCCGGCCCGGCGCCGCGCGGCCGCGGCGTAGAGCTGCATGTCGACCGCGTCGAACGCGGCCGCGGCGCCGTCGAGGAGCGTGAGGGCCCGCGGCCGCTCGCCGCGCAGGGCCGCCGCGCCGGCGCGGATCAGCGCCGCGTAGGCGTCGGCCCAGGCCACCTCCTCGCGGGTGATCGCGGCCGCGTCGCGCAGCGCCAGCCGGATCAGCGGCTCGGGGTCGGCGGCGTCCTCCGCGACCGCGAGCGCGGTGGAGGCGCGCTCCATCCGGATCGTGATCCGGTTGTTCTGGATCCGCAGCAGCATCGAGCGCTCGAGCGCGCGCCACCGCTCCTGGATCCGCTTCCAGGCAGCGCCCGGGCGGCCCGCGTAGCGATCGACGAACGTCTCCGCGAGGAGTGCGATGTAGTGCTCGAGGTGGAAGCCCACCTGCGACCAGCGGGACATCGCGGAGGCGATCGCGCGGCGCGCGCCAGCCACGTCGTCCACCGCCAGCGCGGTCCAGGCCGATCCGGCGCAGAGGATCGCGACGGCGTAGCGATCGCCGCGCTGCTCGGCGCCGCGGATCACCGCCGGCAGGCCGCGGGAGAGCGCGCCCATCTGGCCCCGGTAGAAG
>CAYQYG010000204.1:0-1914 GCA_964421485.1 uncultured Polyangiaceae bacterium
CGGTGCCGCCGGTGCCGCCGGTGCCGCCGGTGCCGCCGGTGCCGCCGGTGCCGCCTTCGCCGGTCGTGGTGGTCGTGGTCGTGGTCGTGGTGGTCGTCGTCGTGCCGGAGAGGCCGAGGCAGCCCGGCTCCTGGCTCGCGCCGCTGATCGGGCAGCAGATGTCCGACTGCGCCCCGGCCACACACTGGAGGCCCTCGGCGCAGTCTTCGTTGTTGTTCTTGCGGCTGCACCGCTCGCCCTCGCCCTGCTGGCTACAGCCGGGCGCGGCGGCGATGGCGAGGACGGCCGCGATCGCGAGGAGGAGCACCTTCACGCGCGCCTTCCTAGCAGAATCGACGGCGGTTGCCTATTGCGGAGGGAGCGCCTTGTTCTTCTCGTCGATCGCGTCGATGAACAGGCCCATGTAACGGGCCGCGCTCACGATCGAGAAGACCAGGGACAGGTAGATCATCAGCCGGCCCACGTGCACGAGATCGACCCGGCCAAAATCGAAGCCGAACTGGATCTCGTAGGGGTAGCCGAGGATCAGCGCGACGATGCCGACCATCTGGAGCGCGGTCTTGACCTTGCCCTCGTCGCCGGCGGCGATCACGAGGCCCTCGGTGGAGGCGATCGAGCGGAGCGCGGTGATGGTGATCTCGCGGGAGATGAGCAGCACGACGGCCCAGGCGGAGATGCGGCCCATCGGGACGAGCCAGACGAGCGTGGCGGCGACGATCAGCTTGTCGGCGAGCGGATCGAGGAACTTGCCGAGCACGCTGACGAGGTTCTGGCGGCGGGCGAGGTAGCCGTCGAGCATGTCGGTGATCGCCGCGGCCGCGTAGACGCACGCCGCCCAGAAGCAGTCGCGCGGGGCGCCGCGGGCGAGCAGGACGAGCACGATCGGGATCATCACGATCCGCGCGAACGTGAGCAGGTTGGGGAGGTTCTTCGCGTCCTCCCAGAGCGTCTTGCGGCGCACGGCGCGGGCGCGGCGGGCGTCCGCGGGGGTTCGCTCCTCGGCGACGCTACCGGCCATCGATGATCACCATGCCTTCCCCGGCGAACTGGGCCAGGCCGCGCAGGCCGGCGGGCGCCTCGCTCGGGGGCAGGGCGCGCGGGACGAGGCGGCCGAGCCAGCCGATCACCGACGCGGCGCGCGTGATCGTGGCGCGGCCCGACATGACCTCGATCGAGACGGCCCGCTCCGGGACGCACGCGATGAGGGCGCCGCGGCCGCGGAGCTGCACCATCGGGATCGCCTCGCCGTCGCCCGTCGGGAGGCGGCCGTTCTCGTAGACGATCGAGAGCTCGAAGCCGGAGATCGCGTCCTCGCGCAGGTAGAGCGGGTCGTCGGCGAGCGAGAGGGCCTGGAGCCGCCGGCCCTCGGGCGCGCCGAGCACGAGCTCGCAGCGGCCGCCGATCTCGTGGATCGGCGCCGTGAGGCCGCCGAGGGGCTCGTCGAGCACGCGGCCCCGCGCGATGCGCGAGAGCGGGCGCGCCGGCACGCCCGGCGCCGCGGCCATGGAGCGGATGCCGTCGATGCGCGCCGCGAAGCCCTTCGCGGCCTGCACGATCACCAGGCCCGAGGGGTGCTGCGCGACGGGCAGGTTGCGCGGGAACACGACGAGCCGCTCGCGCGCGAACGCGAGCGGCGCCTCCGGCGGCCGGTTCGCGAGCCCCGGCGGCTGGGACGGGGACGAGACGACGCGCACGGTCTCGTCCATGCCCGCCGGGTCCCGCCCGGACGCGGGCCCCCAGCCGTCGTCGTGCGCGCCCGCGAGCTCCGCGGGGCTCGCCGGCGCCGGAGCGGGCGCGCCGGGGTGAGGGGTGCCCCAGCCCGCGTCCGCGGCGGGGTGGCGCTGCGAGTCGGCGGCTCCCATGCGGAGGCCGTCCCGAGGGCGCCGCGGCGCTCGCACGTCGGCCAGGCTCGGG
>CAYQYG010000204.1:2014-8970 GCA_964421485.1 uncultured Polyangiaceae bacterium
ACGTCGGCCAGGCTCGGGTCGGAGGGCGCCGAAGGCGACCCGGGGCCCCGCACGTCGAGCCGCGGGCGGCCCGAGTCCTGGACGACGGCGACGAGCGCGCCCGCGCGCTTCTCCGGCGGGGGCGGGGGGTCGTGGGGCGGCGTGCCGTCGCGGGAGGGGATCATCTGGCCCGGCGGGAGCGCCTCGCGCCCCGGCTCGATCGCAGCCCAGATGCCCGAGGGGATGCGCGGCAAGTCCTGGTCCGTGTCGGAGCGGAACCCGCGCTCGAGCGCCTGCACGGCCTCGCCCGCGGCGCGGCGAACCTCCGGGTCCACGTCCGGGGCTCCGGGGGGCGTGCCCGACATCTGGGGCTTCGGGTCGCCTTCGGCGCCCTCCGCAGGGGGCGCGCCCGGAGCCAGAGGCCCCGGGCCGACCGCTTCGGCCGCCGGCACCGGCGCCGGTACGGTCGGCGCGGACATGGTCGGCGCCGCCTCGCCTCGGTGCGCGCCCGGCGCCCCCGACATCTCGAGCAGGCGCCTGGCCATGGCGTCGTGCCCACCGGCCGCGAAGGCGTGGCTCGCGCGCTCGAAGTCCCCCATGCGCTGGAAAGCGAGCCCGAGGTACCCCCAGGCGCGGTGGTGCCGCGGGTTCTGATCGAGCGCCTTCTCGAGCTCGACGCGCGCCTGCGCGGGCTGTCCGGTCTTGAGGTACGAGAGCGCGAGGTTGATGCGCGGCTCGATCGCGTCCGGGTGGGCCTGGATGAGGCGCTCGTAGATGGCGATGGCGCGCGGGTAGAGGCCGAGCCGGAAATAGACGATGCCGAGCAGGTCCTGACCCTTGGGATCGCTGGGCTGGAGCGAGAGGGCCTGCTCGAGCTCCGCCTTGGCCGCGTGGACGCGGTTGTCCTGCAGCAGCTCGGCGCCGCGGTGGAGGTGGAACAGGAAGTCCTCCCCGGCGACATCGCGGGACGCGGTCCGGGGGTCGTCGCGCTCGGGCATTCCGGGGGCGAAGCGTACACGAAATCGCGCGCTGTCCACGCGCGCGTCGGGTGAGGAGGGAGAGGAGAGAGGGATCACTGGGAGGCGGGGAGGCGGGGAGATCAGAAAAAAATTCCGAGAATTTTCTCTGTCCTCTCGCCTCCCTGCCTCCCCGCCTCCCTGTGAAATTCTCTTCTGGGATCCCCGGCAGCGCTGCTGTCAGGTGGCGCTAGAGCCCTCGCGCGGCCTCGATCGCCTGCTCGATGGTGAAAGCCCCCTCGTACAGGGCCCGCCCGACGATGGCCCCCTCCACGCCCGGCACCCGCGCGAGCTCCCGGAGGTGGGAGAGGCTGCCGACGCCCCCGGAGGCGAGCACCGGGAACCCCGCCCCCGCGGCGAGCGCGGCCGTGGCCGCGACGTTGGGCCCCGCCTGGGTGCCGTCGCGGGCGACGTCCGTGTAGAGGATGGCGGCGATCGCGGCCCCCGCGAGGCCCCGCGCGACGTCGATCGCGGTGACGCCCGAGTCCTCCTGCCACCCCTCGACGGCGATCCGCCCGTCCTTCGCGTCCAGGGCGACGACGATCCGGCCCGGGTACCTCTTCGCGAGGCCCAGCACGAGGTCCCGATCCCTGACGGCCGCCGTGCCGAGCACGATCCGCTCGACGCCGAGGTCGATGTACGTCTGCGCCGCCTCGGCGGTCCGGATGCCGCCGCCGACCTGGACGCCCAGCATGACGTCTGGGGCTCCGGGTCGCGCTCCACGTGGCGCGCCCTGCGCCCCAGACCCCCCCCCGAACGCCTCGGCGACCGCGCGGACGAGGGCGCCCTGCACCGCGCGCCCTGCGCGGGCCCCCTCGAGGTCGACGACGTGGAGGCGCGCGCACCGCCCGCGCATCCGCGCGGCGAGCGCCACGGGATCCGGGTCGTACACGGTGACCCGATCGTAGCGGCCCTGGTGCAGTCTGACGGCCTGGCCGCCGAGGAGGTCGATCGCGGGGAGGATCTGCATGACGTCTAACCGATCAGGAACCGCGCGAGCAGGCGGAGCCCCGCTCCCTGGCTCTTCTCCGGGTGGAACTGCACTGCGGTGATGCTCTCATGCTCGATCGCCGCCGTGATCCGGTGCGGGCCGTGCCGGGCGACGGCGGCGATCAGCGCGGGATCGCCGGGGACCGCGTGGTAGCTGTGCACGAAGTAGAGGTGCGGCGCGCCGCCTTCGCCCCGAGCGTCGTCGACGTTCGGGGCTTCGGGTCGCCTCCGGCGCCCTTCGCCCCGGGCCCCGTCGAGGCAGGCGAGGGGACCGCGCACGTCGCGGGTGAGCTCCACGCGGCTCCACCCCATGTGCGGGATCTTCGCCCGCTCGCCGGTCCCAGGATCCACCGCCGGCGCCAGCCGGACGACCGCGCCCTCGAGCACGCCGAGCCCCGCCGCGCCCGGCGCCTCCTCGCTGCTCGGGAAGAGGCATTGCAGCCCCAGGCAGATGCCGAGGTACGGCGCCCCCCGCCGGATCTGCGCCCGCAGCGCCTCGCCCAGCCCCGCCGCGAGCGCCGCCGCGCAGTCCCGGAACGCCCCCTGCCCCGGCACCACCACCATGTCCGCGCGCGCCACCGCGTCCGGATCGCGCGTGCGCACCACCGCGCTCGGCGCGCCCGCGTCCTCCGCCGCGCGCGCGAGCGCCCGCTCCACCGACCGCAGGTTCCCCATCCCCAGATCGACCAGCGCCACCCTTCGCACCGCTACAGGCTCCCCTTCGTCGACGGCACACCCCCCGCGCGCGGCTCGATCCGGGTCGCCCGCATCAGCGCCTTCGCGAACGCCTTGAAGCAGATCTCCACGATGTGGTGGAGGTTCTCCCCCTCGAGCAGCCGGAGGTGCAGGTTCGCGCCGGCCCCCCGCGCGAACCCCTCGAAGAACACCGGCGCGAGCTCCACGTCCCAGGTCCCGATCTTCGCCTTCGGCAGCGGCACCCTGCACACGAAGAACGGCCGCCCCGAGAGATCGATCGCGCACTGCGCGAGCGCCTCATCCATCGGCAGCGTCGCCTCCCCGTACCGCGCGATCCCCGCCTTGTCCCCGAGCGCCCGCCTCACCGCCTCTCCCAGCACGATCCCGCAGTCCTCCGTCGTGTGGTGCCCGTCGATCTCGACGTCCCCCTTCGCCCGCACCGTCAGATCGAACAGCCCGTGCCTCGCCACCTGATCCAGCATGTGCGTCAGGAACGGCAGCGGCGTCTCGATCTCCGCTCGCCCCGAACCCTCCAGATCGATCGCGATGGAGATCTCGGTCTCCCGCGTCGTCCGCTCCACCGTCGCCGCCCGGCTCATGCGGCGCATCCTACCCGCCGCCGCGGCCGGTGTGCTATTGGCGAGCCCGTGCGGTCCCCGTTCCTCTTGCTGCCCGCCGCGCTCCTGCTCGCCTGCTCGACCACCACCTACGTCCAGCAGGGCCCGAGCGACACCCTCCGCGCGTACGCCCGGGCACTCCAGGACGGCCGCGTCGATGACGCTTATCGCCTCCTCTCCGACGAGGCCAAGCGCTCCATGTCCCTCGAGGCCTTCCGCCGCGCCGTCAAGGAGAACCCCGACGACGCCCTCGAGATCGCCCGCGCCATCGCCCGGCCCGCCACCGATCCCGTCGTCACCGCCACCGTCACGGTCCCCAACGGGGAAGAGCTCCTCCTCGTGTACGAAGGCGGCAAGTGGCGCATCGACGCTGCCGCGGTCGACCTCTACGGACAGGCCACCCCGCGCCAGGCCCTCGTCGGCTTCCTCCGCGCGTTCGACCGCCGCAGGTACGACGTCATCATGCGCTACGTGCCCGACGCCGAGAAAGAGGGCCTCGGCGGCATCGCCGGCCCGGCCGCCGAGGTCATCCCCGCGGCCCCCACGGCCAGCGCGCCCGCCGCGCCCGCCGCGCCCGCCGTGCCCGCCGCGCCCTCACCCGAGGCCGCCGCCTCGGTCCGCCTCACCCCGGACAAGCTCAAGACCGCCTGGGAGGGCCCTCAGCGCGAGCAGATCCAGCGCGTCGTCCAGGCGATCCGCGCCGCCCTCCCCACCGCCACCATCGAGGAGACCGGCGACAGCGCCTCCATGGCCTACGGCGCAGGCGGAACGGTCGCCTTCATCCGCGAGCACGGCGTCTGGAAGATCAAGGATTTCTGAGGCGCAGACACGATGGTCGCGCACGGGCCCCTGTACTAGGGTTGTCCCACCATGCCCACCGGCGATCCCCCTCCGAGAACGCCCCCATCGAGCGACGCGGAGGCTGTCCCGATCCTCCCGCTCCGCAACTCGGTCCTTTTCCCGATGTCGGTCGTCCCGATCAACGTCGGCCGTCCGCGCAGCGTCCGGCTCGTCGAGGATCTGCTCGGCCGCGAGCGCGCGCTCGTCGGCGTCATCAGCCAGCGCTCCCCCGACGTCGACGAGCCCACGTTCAAGGAGCTCTACGGCGTCGGGACCGTCGCGCGCGTCGTCAAGGTCATCCGCCTCGGCCCCAGCAACTACTCCGTCGTGCTGAACGGCCTCGGCCGCTTCCGCGCCAGGGCGCCGGCCTCGCTCGAGCCGTACATGCGCGCCAAGATCGAGCGCATCCCCGAGTCGCTCGTGCGCGACGTCGAGCTCGAGGCCCTCGGCGCGGGCCTGCGCGAGGCCACCCGCGAGGTCCTCGGCCTCATGCCGAACCTGCCCCGCGACACCGCCGGCATCCTCGACAACGTGCGCGAGCCCGGCGCGCTCGCCGACCTCATCGCCTCGAACTTCCCGCAGGCCCAGGCCTCGGTCGCCGACAAGCAGGAGATCCTCGAGGCCTTCGACGTCAAGGCCCGCGTCCGCCTCGTGCTCGCCATGGTCAACCGCCAGCTCGAGGTCCTCCGCGTCAAGAAGGAGATCTCCTCGATGGTCCAGGAGGAGATGGGCAAGTCGCAGCGCGAGTACATCCTCCGCCAGCAGATGAAGTCCATCAAGGAGGAGCTCGGCGAGGGCGGCGACGACGACGAGATCGAGGAGCTCCGCGAGCGCATCCGGCGCGCCAAGCCGCCGGCCGAGGTCGAGAAGGTCGTCCGCAAGCAGCTCGGCCGCCTCCGCTCGATGGCCCAGCAGTCCGCGGAGTTCAACGTCACGAAGACCTACCTCGAGTGGATCGCCGACCTCCCGTGGTCGAAGACCACCGTCGACAAGCTGAGCGTCGACGACGTGCGGCGCTGCCTCGACGAGGACCACCTCGGCCTGGAGAAGGTCAAGAAGCGGATCGTCGAGTACTCCGCGATCCGCCAGCTCCGCGCGGACAAGAAGGGCCCGATCCTGCTCTTCATCGGCCCGCCGGGCGTCGGCAAGACCTCGCTCGGCAAGTCGATCGCGCGCAGCATGAACCGCCGCTACGAGCGCATCGCGCTCGGCGGCGTGCGCGACGAGGCCGAGGTCCGCGGCCACCGCCGCACCTACGTCGGCGCGCTGCCGGGGCGCATCCTCCAGGCCCTCAAGAAGGCCGGCACCAAGAACCCGGTGCTGGTCCTCGACGAGGTCGACAAGATGGGCGTCGACCTGCGCGGCGACCCCGCGGCGGCGCTGCTCGAGGTGCTCGATCCGGAGCAGAACTCGACGTTCCAGGACCACTACCTGGACATGCCCTTCGACCTCTCGCAGGTGATGTTCCTCGCCACGGCGAACAACTGGGACGGCATCCCCCCGCCGCTCGTCGACCGCATGGAGGTGATCGAGGTGCCCGGCTACACGCGCGCCGACAAGCTCGGGATCGCGCGCGAGTTCCTCGTCCCGAAGCAGCTCTCCGCGCACGGCCTGACCGAGGAGCGGCTGGAGTTCCCCGAGCAGGGCGTCGCGGCGATCATCGACCACTACACGCGCGAGGCCGGCGTGCGCGGCATGGAGCGCCAGATCGCGGCCGTCTGCCGCGCGACGGCGGTGAAGGTGGCCGAGGGGCAGGACGTGCACGAGGTCGCGACGCCGGAGCACGTGGAGCAGGTGCTCGGCCCGCACAAGCACCGCCCCGAGATCGCCGAGCGGACGCTCGATCCAGGCGTCGCGACGGGCCTGTCGTGGACCCCGGCCGGCGGCGAGCTGCTCTTCATCGAGGCCAGCAAGATGCCCGGCAAGGGCAACGTCGTCCTCACCGGCAACATGCGGAACGTCATGCAAGAGTCCGCGACGACGGCGGTGAGCTTCGTCCGCAGCAAGGCGGATCGCCTGCACCTCGACGCCGAGTGGCTGCGCGAGATCGACCTGCACCTGCACATCCCGCAGCACGGCACGCCCAAGGACGGCCCGAGCGCCGGCGTGACGATGTTCACGGCGGTCGCCTCGCTCCTGCTCGGCGCGCCGGTGCGCAGCGACGTGGCGATGACCGGCGAGATCTCGCTGCGCGGCCGCGTCCTGCCCGTGGGCGGCGTGAAGGAGAAGCTGCTCGCCGCCCACCGCGCGGGCATCCGCCACGTGCTCATCCCGGCGAAGAACCGCCGCGACCTCGAGGACGTGCCCCAGGACGTGCGGGATCAGGTGAAGATCACGCTGATCTCCACCATCGACGAGGTCCTCCCGCTGGTGCTCGAGCCGCCCCGCCGCCCCGCCGCGAGCGCCTCCGCGGAGGAGATCGAGGAGCAGGCCGGGGCGTGACGATCGCGCCGGATCCCGGCGGATCCGGCGCGGGCGAGGAGCCTGGGATGCCGGCCACCGACGCGAGCTCCGACGTCACCTCCCTCCTCCGCTCCCGCCCCGTCCAGATCGCCGCCGCCTTCTCCGCGGCCTCGATGGGGCTCGTCGGCTTCCTCCCGCTCTTCGGCGGCCCCGGGTACGAGGCCGCCCTGGCCGCCGGCCTCCTCGTCCCCTCCGCGGCCGCGGTCGCCGCGGCGATCGACACCTCCGCGCATCGCCCAACGTTCTCCAACATTCGGGGCTCCGGGTCGCCTTCGGCGCCCTCCGCCCCGAGCGTCGCCGACATTCGGGGCTCCGGGTCGCCTTCGGCGCCCTCCGCCCCGAGCGTCGCCGACAT
>CAYQYG010000204.1:9070-14749 GCA_964421485.1 uncultured Polyangiaceae bacterium
TCGGGGCTCCGGGTCGCCTTCGGCGCCCTCCGCCCCGAGCCCCTTCGACGCCCTCGCCCGCGGCGCGGCCACCGGCGCCTTGCTCGCGCTCGCCGCGTACCTGACCACGCTCCTCCACGGCCTGCGCGCCGGGTTCTGCGACGCGCTCGAGGGCTCCTCGCTCTTCGCGCTCGGGCCGGGGATCGGCGCCGTCATGGGCGGCGCCTGGGGCGCGGTCGCGGGCGAGATCGCCGCGCCGCGCAGGAGGCGCCGGCTCGCCGCGGCGCTCGCCGGCCTCGCGGGGCCGCTCGCCGGGGTCCTCGCCAGCGTCTGGCGCTTCTACACGAGCCCGATGATCTTCGCGTACGATCCGTTCGTCGGCTTCTTCAGCGGCGGGCTCTACGACACGATCATCGATCCCTCGGGGCTGCTCACGTACCGCGCCGGCTCGGCGGCCACGCTGCTCGCCGCCTCGGTGGCCGCGCTCCACCTCGGCCGCGACGCGCGCGGCCGGCTCGCGTGGCGCCCGTCCGGGGGCGCCCCGCGGCGCCCCTTCCTGATCGCCCTCGGCGCCGCCGCGGCGATCGCGAGCCTCTCGTCGATCGCGCTCGGCGACCGGCTCGGCCACTGGCAGACGGCGTCCACCATCGCGCGGGCGCTCGGCGCCCGCCTCGACGGCGATCGCTGCGAGCTCGTCTACCCGCGCGCGCTCCCCCGCGACGAGGCCGATCGGCTCCTCCGCGACTGCGACGCCCACGTCGCCGCGGCCGAGCGCTGGCTGGGCGCCCCGGCCACGCGGGGCGGCCGGCCGCTCCGCGTGCGCGCCTACCTCTTCGAGAGCGCGGATCAGAAGGCGTCGCTCATGGGCGCGGCGCGCACGTACATCGCCAAGCCCTGGCGCCGCGAGGTCTACCTCCAGGTCTCCGGGTACCCGCAGGCCGCGCTCGGCCACGAGCTGATGCACGTGCTCGCCGGCGCGTTCGGCCGCGGCCCGCTCCGGATCGCCGGCGACCTCTGGGGCCTCGTGCCGGATCCCGGCCTCATCGAGGGGATCGCGGTGGCCGGCTCGCCCAAGGAGAGCGACCTCACCCCCCGCGAGTGGGCCAAGGCCATGAAGGACCTCGGCCTCTTGCCGCCGCTCCGCCGGCTGTTCGCGTTCGGCTTCCTCGCGGAGAGCTCGACGACGGCGTACACGGTGAGCGGCGCGTTCGTGGGCTGGGTGCGCGACCGGTACGGGGCGGACGCGATCCGCGCCTGGTACGGCGGGCGCGCGCTGCCGGAGATCGCGGGCGCGCCGTGGGACGAGCTGGAGCGCGCGTGGCACGCGGACCTCGAGGCGATCGCGCTCCCCGAGGCGGCGCGGGCCCAGGCGAAGGCGCGCTTCGACAGGCCGGCGATCTTCGGGCGCCGCTGCCCCCACGTCGTCGACCGCTGCAGGGCCCACGCGGACCGGCTCCGCGGGCGCGGCGACGCCGAGGGCGCCCTCGAGGAGCTCGGCCGCGTGCTGGAGCTCGACGAGAGCCCCGCGCACCGGGTCGCGGCCGCGGTCACCCGGCTCGAGGGCGGCGATCGCGAGCGGGCCCTGCGCGATCTCGGCGCGATCGCCGGCGACGAGGCGATCCCGCGGCACGTGCGCGATCGGGCGCTCGAGGAGCTCGCCGACGCGGCGCTCGCGGCGGGGGACGGGGCGCGCGCGATGGGCCTGTACCAGGAGGTCGCGTCGCGGCTCGTCGACGAGGACAGGCTGCGCACGCTGGACGTGAAGATCGCCGCCGCGGGCGACGAGCGCGCGCGCCCCGCCGTGGTGGAGCTGCTCATCGGGACGCGGCCGACCGGGCCCGACAAGGTCCGCGCGGCGGAGCTGCTCGGCGCGTGGGCCGCGCGGGCGCCTTCGGACGGTCTGCCGAGCTATCTGATGGCGCGGCATTACCTCGCGGACGGGCGCTTTCAGGAGGCGGCGGAGCGGCTGGATCGGGCGCTCGGGGGGGATCTGTCGATCCCGCGGGTGCGCACCGAGGCGGCGCGGCTGCGGATGATCGTGGCCTGCGGGCTCGGCGATCCGCGGACGGCGGAGGGGATGTTCGCGGCCTACGTGGGGCGCGGGATGAGCGCGGCCCGGCTGGACGCAGCGCGCAGCCTGCTGCTGCGGTGCGGAGGGACGCCGCCCGAGGCGCGCTGACCCCTCTCTAGCCCTTCTCGGCGCGGTTCTTCGTCACCACCTCGGCGATGGCGGCGAGGGCGTCCTCGGTCTTGAAGGGCTTCTCCAGCAGGGGGCGGCCGGAGGTCGCGAGGAAGCGCTCGACGTCGGCGCCGAAGCCGACGCCGGTCATGAAGATGAAGCCACGCGCCAGCGCGGGATAGAGCTCGCTCACGCGGCCGTAAAACGCGTCGCCGGACATGCCGGGCATGCGGATGTCGCAGAGCACGGCCTCGAAGCGATCGCCCTGGGCGAGCAGGCGGAGGGCGGCGTCGGCGTTCTCGGCGACCCGGATCTCGTGCACGCGGCCGAGCTGCTGCGCGAGCGCGCGGGCCAGCGGGGCCTCGTCCTCGACGACCAGCACGCGGACACGCTCGGAGACCAGGCGCGGGGTGGGCGAGGTCACGGGGGTGATCACCTCCGTGCGGCCCTCGACGGGCAAGGTGATCACGAAGCGCGTCCCGCGGGGCGGGTCCTCGCCCGCGACCGGGCTCTCGACGCGGATCCGGCCGCCGGCGCGCTCGATGATCTCCCGGCTGATCGACAATCCAAGGCCCGTGCCGACCTCGGGGCTCTTCGTCGTGAAGAACGGGGTCCAGATGCGCGGCAGCACCTCGGGGCTGATCCCGCTGCCCGTGTCCCGCACCTCGATGTGGACCACGCGGCCGTCGCTCCGCGTCTCGACCGTGATCGCGTGCGCGCGCGATTCGTGCCTGGAGCTGGGCTTGGGGATCGCCTGGGCCGCGTTGACCAGGAGGTTGACGATCACCTGGCCGAGCCGGCCCTCGTCCATGAGCACGGGCGGCACGTCGGACAGGCGCAGGGCGATCTCCGCCCGCTCGGTGATCTGGCCCCGGGTCAGGCTGATCGCCGACTCGACGCTGCGGTTCACGTCGATGAGCGCGCGGCGGCCGGATCCCGCCGACGAGGCGCCCGCGAAGAGGCGCAGGTCCTTGGTGATCTCCGTGATGCGGTGGATCGACTCGCGCAGCTCCCGCAACAGATCCGCGGCGCTCGACGCCGGTCCGGGGTCCATGCGGACCTGCGGGCCCCGGAGGATCCGCGCGAGCATGTCCACGGCGAGCGTGATGAACGCCGCTGGGTTGTTGATCTCGTGGGCCACGCCCGCCGCGAGGGTGCCCAGCGTCGAGAGCCGGTCGAGCTGGACGAGCCGCGTGCGCGCGGCGTGCTCGGCGCTCACGTCCGCGAGCACGCCCTCCACGGCGATGACGGCGCCGCGGTCCGAGAGGACGGGGAACACGGTCGCCCGCGCCGTGATCGCCTCTTCGCCGCGGCGCCGGAGGCGGGCCTCGTACGGCGGCGACGCCGCGCCGAGCTTGGCGCGCGCGACCGCGTCCTCGAAGCTCGTCACGCCGTCCGCGTCCGCGTGGACGTCGCGCAGGAAGTCGGGGGTCGAGAGGGCCTCGGCGATCGGGACCCCGAGCATCCGCTCGGCGTGCCGGCTCATGAAGACGAGCGCGTCGGTCCGCGGATCGAGCCGGAAGATGACGAGCGGCGCGTTGTCGAGCAGCGCCCGGTGCTGCTCCTCGAGCTCCCTGATCCTGGCCAGGCGCTCCGCCGCCTCCTGCTCCGCCCAGGCGCTCCGGCGCGCGCGATCGAGGCACACGCCGAGCACGTCCGCGACCTCGAGCAGCAGCTCCATGTGCGCCGCCCCCACGGCGCCGGGCTCGGAGAAGGAGACGATCAGCGCGGCCGCCACGCCGCCGTCCCCCGAGCCGTCCTCCGGCGCGCGCCGCGCCCGCGCCGGGAGCGCGACGTACGATCGCACCCCGAGCGCCGCGAGCTCGCGCTCGCGCTCGTCGCCCGCCCAGGTGTCGTCGCAGCGCAGCACCTCGCCCGCCCCGAAGACCCGGGCGTGCTCCTCCTCGGTCACCGGGAACCGCGCCCCGAACGGCGGCGCCGACTCGGAGCGGGAGACCGCGTAGAGCCGCGGCGCCTCGCCCGCCTCCGGGATGAGGAGCCCCATGCCGCGGAACCGCACGAACTCCCCGAGCGCGGCCGCGAGCTCCTCGAACGCGCTCGGCTTGAAGAGGTTGGGCTGCGTCGCCGCCACCCGGAGGACGGCGTTGAGCGCTCGCAGGCGTGCCTCGTCGGCAGGGCCGACAGCCGAGTCGGCAGGGCCGACAGCCGACGAGGGGGCTGCGCCCCCTACGCGCCCCGCGGGGGGCGCTACCCCGGAGAGGGTTGGGTCTCGCTCGGACACGGACGGCTCCTACCACGAATGCGCCGCGGGCCGGCGACGATCCCAGGCGCTCGAGGGAATGGAAGCGAGGACGGAGACCGGGGGTCGGAGACAGAAGCGGGCGCGGTCACGGCGACGGAGACGGACACGGGCGCGGGAGCGGGCGCGGCCACTACTCGCCGAGCCGGCGAGCTTCTCCCCCGAGCTCCCGGAGCCAGCACGCCTCGGTCGCCACGAACGCCACGCTCACCGCCTTCCAGCCCTTCGGGGGCTTGATCGCCTCGAGCTTCGGATCCGCCAGATACCGCCGCAGCTGCGCGTCGGCCTCGTCAAGCCGCGCGGCCACGTCGCCGTCCGTCGCGCCCGCCTTGAGGTACTTGAGCTCGATGACGAACCCCGTCTGCGCCGCCGGCTGGCTCCGGCTCGGCACGAGCACGAGGTCGCTGTAGCCAAACGACAGCTCCACCTCGCTCCAGGCGAAGAACACCTCGGAGAGCGACAGATAGGAGAGGAGCACGACCTTCATCGTCTTCTCGTCGAGCCGGATGAGGTCTCGATTCGAGAGCTTCCGCAGCGCCCGCGTGAAGACCATCTCGAGGAAGGGCGCGATGTCGCCGCCCTGCGCCATGGCCCGCTGGGCGGCCCGGACGCGGGTGACGTCGATGTCGACGTCATGGAGGTCATGGAGCAATGCGGCGATGGCCTCCCAGTACAGCAATCGAATGGCATAGTTGGGGATCCCCAGGCGGAGCCAGCCCTCGTCCCACTGATGCGTCAAGAGGCCCATGTAATAGAGGAGCGACAGGAAATACCCCTCCTCGTGGGCCCGGTCGAGCGGGAACGAGGAGGCGGGCTCGGCGTCGATCCATCCCTGGGTGATCACCGCCTGGAACCACGAGAGAACGGCCTGCCGCACCTCCCCCTCCGGCGTGAACATGAGGCGCTGGATGCGGCCGTAGTCGGTGCGGACGTTGATGTCGAGCAGATCCCGCGGGTACCGCGAAGGCGGCCGGAGCTCCTTGAGGAAATAGAGCACCATGTCGGGGTTGAAGATCCGCTCGCCCGCGTCCCGGGAGAAGAGATAGCCGTTGTAATAGAGCCGCAGATCCTCCTCCACGGCGACCGGATCCAGCGCATAGCCCTCGTCTGCGAGCACGCCGGCGACGAGCGTCCGCACGTCCTCGGTCGTGAAGCCCGCGAAGGCGTTGAACTCCTCCAGCAGGCTGATGTTGCTCGTGATGTTGAACCCGCTCGTGAGATCGTCGAGCGTGACGGGCGAGACGCCGGTCATGAAGATCCG
>CAYQYG010000205.1:0-6956 GCA_964421485.1 uncultured Polyangiaceae bacterium
GCTCAGCCAGGCCAGTTGACATCACGGCCATGATGCGATCTGGTCCGATCCGCTTTGGGTCGGCCGCGCAGCTGGACGCTGGCGCGCGGCGGGGCCATGCTCGGCTGCCGATGCTCCCGACGCCCATCGACCCGCACGACAAGGGTGCCCCTATGACGCTCGAAGCGTGGGCGGCGCTCCCCGAGGACGAGCCCGGCGAGGTGGTCGACGGCGTGCTGGTGGAGGAGGAGATGCCGAGCTACGTCCACGAGACCGTCGTCGCCTGGCTCATCCGCATCCTCGGCGTATGGGCTCAGTCGCACAGGGCACGCGTGGTCGGGTCCGGCGCCAAGTACGCGGTGCGGCCCGATCGAGGGCGCCTGGCCGACGTCAGCGTCTACCTCGCCGGTGCGCGCCGGCCGCCGCCCGAGGGGCTCATCCGCGTGCCCCCGAGCATTGCGATCGAGATCGTCTCCCCGTCGCCGCGCGACGCGCGGAGGGATCGCGTCGAGAAGCTGAGTGAGTACGCGTCCTTCGGCGTCTCCTGGTACTGGATCGTGGATCCGGCGCTCGAGAGCTTCGAGATCTTCGAGCTTGACGAGCGCGGGCGCTACGCGCGCGTCGCCGGTGTGACCGCGGGGATCATCGATCCCGTCCCCGGCTGCCCGGGGCTGACCCTCGACGTGAGCGGCCTCTGGGCCGAGCTTGCGGAGGTGAGGGCGGAGGGCGGCGAGGAGTAGCGGACGTGCTGCGCCGGTGCGGATGAACGGCGCTGGTGCATGCGCGCGCGCGGGTGACCGGCGACGATGCATGTCACCGGCGCCACGGCGCCGTCGACGCCGGGAGCGCGCTGCGAGCTCCGAGCGCCCGCGCCGATCTGCTCGGGGGGTGACCGGCCGGTGTGGAGTGCCTCCGTCGATCGGCCCGGGCTCATCACCGCCGGCTCCGAACGCCCCGGTCACGTTCCCTGGGTCTGCTCCCGCCGGCTCCGAGTCCCTCCATCGCGTTCCCTGGGTCTGCCCCCGCCGGCTCCGAACGCCCCCGGCGATCTCTCCAGATTTGCCCCCGCCGCCACCGAGGGCTCCTGCAGATCGCCGGCGGCGGCGCTCCGGCGCCTCCGACTCCCCCCGTCGATCTTCGCCTGCGGCGCTCCGGGAGCCGCGAACGGCCCCGCCGACCTCTGCAGACGCCGCGCCGAGTCCGGAATGCCTGCCTCGACGGCCGGCACCCCCGCTCGCCGGCCCCGAATGCCCCCGCCGGCGGTCCGCCGACGTACCCGGTCGGAGCTCTCCGAGCGCCGCCGCGGCATCTCGACGTACCCGTTCGGAGATCCCCGAGCCCGGGCTTCGACTTCCGACGGGCGCGCTCCGCGCGCTCCGCGCGCTGCTATCGGGGTCCGAGGGGCCGCTCCGGTTCCGGAAGGCCGCCGCCCTGAAGACGCGACGGCGATCCCTGCGCACGCAATGCGCCCGCCGGCGCCTCCCGACGGGGCCGCTCGGCGCGATCAGAATGCCCTCGTCAGCTCTTGAGGGGGCCCCTCGGGCTCGGCGGGACGCCGATTACGGATCCGAGCCCAGCCGTTGCGTGCCGGCCGAGGCGCGATCTCGGATCGAAGCGCCGGCCATCGAGGCCGCAGAAGAGGAAGAAGCGCGGCCCGACGGCCCGACGTCGGAGCCCGCGCCCGGGACCGCGACCGCCTCCGCGCCTGGGAGAGCGACCGCGACAGGCCATGTCCCAATGTGGGCCCGATGTGGGCCCGATGTGCGCCGAGTGGGAGAGAGTGCGAGCTTGGTCGCCGGCGGAAAAATCGACCGAGGCCGGACGATCCCATCTTGCATTTCTTGGAGGGCGATGCAGCATCCACGATGCGCGCCTTTCGGCGCGCGTTGAAATCCCAACCAGATGCCGGAGGTATCTCCCATGGCTGTCAGGACGCTTGATCACCGCACGTCCATTCTCGCTCTCTTGCCCCAGGTGTCGTACACCCTGAGCCAGCTCAGGGCGCGGTCGGAGGGGGCGCCCCACGTCGTCGCATTCGAAGGCCTGCGGGCCGAGGGCGTCGAGGTGCTCACCACGGAGCTCTCCCTCGCGGAGGAGCTCGTGAACACCCAGGCTGTCGTCGACATGGCCGACGACAGCCTGGACGATTTCGCGGCGAAGGTCTCGAAGGCGGCGCTCACCATCACCCGGGACGATCGGCAGAGCGCGCTCTACCTCCACTTCTTCGGCGGGAAGAGCATGAGCGAGTTCCGGCGGCCGAACCTCGGCAAGCAGCTGGAGGCGATGCGCAAGTGGAAGACCTCGCTCGAGCAGAGCCCGCACCCGGCGCTGCAGGCGATGGCGCCGGAGCTCACCGGCCTGCTCCAGGCGGCGGACGCGGCCATCGCGGCCCGGGACGCGGCGCGGCAGGCCAATCGGTATTTCCGCGACGTCGGCGACCGCATGCAATGGGTGGACCGGCTGAACGCGGGGCGCAAGGAGCTCCATGGGGCGCTGGCGAAGCTGCCCCACGGGAACCCGGCGCTCCCGCCGAATTTCGCGGATCAGTTCTTCCTCAAGGAGAGCCGTCGCGGCGACGAGGACGACGCGCAGGAGGACACGGTGGAGGCGCTGCGGAGGCGGCTCGAGGAGCTGCGCGCGGCGCTCACGGACGTCGAGTCGCGGCTCTCGGCGGCCGAGGCGGCGGAGGCCGAGGCGCAGAAGGAAGCCGAGGCGCGCGCCGAGGCAGAGGCCCAGCTCGCCGAGCTCGACCGCGTGGCCGCCGAGCTCGCGGCCCGGCGCGCGGCGCTCCAGGCGCGGCTCACGGCGCCGGCCTGACGAGACCTCTCGATCCCCCCGCGGCGCGGCGAGACCGGCGCGCCGCGCGTCTCCTCCTCGCTGCTCGCGGCGCTCCGCGCCGGATCCGCCGCGCTCGCCGGCACGCACATTGCCTGACATCGCTGATCGAATGCGGAGGGGCGTCGTGCGGGGCGGGATTGCCCGCCCGGCACTGCATGGGAGGGGGACCATGAGCAAGCGGTACAAGGGTGCGGGAGCGGCGTCGCCCGCCGGCGAGGTGGAGCCTCGCATCTCGTTCGTGACGCCGGCGTGGCTCGCCGCGCATTCCAGGGATCCGGGGCTCCGGGTCCTGGACGTGCGCCGCGATTTCCACGCTTACATCGAGGGCCACGTGCCCGGCGCGGTCCATCTCGCGGAGGACGCGCTGCGCGGCCCGAAGCGGGGCGTGCCGGTGCAGTTCCTGCCGTCGATCTTGACGGCGGAGATCCTGGCGAGGGCGGGCGTCACGAGCCGGACGCCGGTGGTCGTCTATTCGAACGCCGAGTTCGCCATCGGCGCCTCGATGGTGGCGTATGTGCTGGAGCGGCTGGGCCACCGGCGCGCCATGATCCTGGACGGCGGCTGGTCCGATTACGCCGCCGCGCACCCGACGACCCAGGCGTACCCGAGCTACCGGCGCGGCCTGCTCGCGCCGATGGACGTCCGCTCGATCCGCGTGGAGCTGCCCGAGGTCCGGCGCCTGCTCGGCGACCCCTCGGTGACCTTCGTCGACGCGCGCCCCGAGCCGTCCTACAGCGGCGAGGTCAAGAGGTGGGTGCGCAACGGGCACATCCCCGGCGCGCGGAGCCTCGACTGGCACCTCCTGGTCGAGCCCGGGAATCCGCACAAGATCCGCCCGCGCGAGGAGCTCCGGGCCGTCTTCGCGTCGCGCGGGCTCGGCGAGGAGAGCGACATGATCTTCTATTGCGGCACCGGCCGCGAGGCCTCCATCGAATACGTGATCGCCCGGCACGTGCTCGGCTTCCCGAAGGTCCGCCTCTACGAGGGGTCCTGGACCGAGTACTCCGCGCATTTCGAGCTGCCCATCGCGACGGGGCCGGATCCGTTCCAGGCGGGGCAGGGGCGCTAGGGGGAGCCGCGGCGGCGGCGCTCCTTGTATTTCACCCGGACCGGGACGCCCTCGAGGCCGAACGCCTGGCGGAGCTGGTTCGCGACGTAGCGCCGGTAGCTGAAATGGATCTTCTCCGGATCGCTCGCCATCACCACGAACAGCGGCGGGGAGGTCTCGGCCTGCGTCAACTGGTCGGGCTGAAACTGGAGGATCTGAATTTTTCTTGACATCGCTCAGAGCGAGCTTCTGGACTTCCTACCCCCTACCCCCCTGTTCTGAGGGTCAGAAGGCGTTGACCACGCAGCCGTCGAGGTGGTCGTCGCCGCCGAGGCTCAACGAGAACTTGTACTCGTCGTTGCCGGTCGGCGAGAGGGCCGAGCCGGCGCCGGCGGTCCATGTCGTCGGCCCGCTGGTGCCCGACGCGGGCAGCGCGAGGTCGCCGGTGACCGGGGTCTGATCGCCGTTCGCGACGAGCTCCGGCCACTCGAGGTGGATCGAGCCGTCGTTCCCGGCGCCGTCGCCGAAGGCGACGTCGAGCGCCTTGGGGTCGGCGAGCTGGTCGAAGGAGAAGCTCGAGAAGTCGTAGAGGGTGTTCGTCTCGCCGCCGCCCAGCCTGCCGACGAAGCTGATGCTGCCGTCCTGGCAGGGGGCGTTGCCGCCGGGGGTGCCGGGATCGTCTTCCTCGCTGTCATCGCCGCCGCAGCCGGCGAGGCAGAGGGTGGCGGTCAGGAATGCAATGAGCCATGTCGCGGTGGCGCCGGCGCGGGGCATGCTGGGCTCCTCCTCGGAGGCAGGATACCTCGAGGCGTCCTCCGGTGGCGATCTCCATTCCTCCTGGGCAACGCCCGCGTGGCCCAGATCGAGGATGACGCGGGGCGAACCCTGGTCGACGAGCAAGGGCAGCTGAGCCCTCCGGAGCGGCGGGTGCGCGCGTTCCCGCTGGCCCTCTACGGCGGCGGCACGACCCGCGTGGAGGGCTACGTGATCGAGGCCGAAGGCGAGCTCCGGCAGCGCATCGAGGGCCGCGGGGATGGCCTCTACCAGGCGATGCTGCTCGGCGAGGGGTTCAGTGTCCACACGGGGGAGATCCAGGTCAGCGGCGCCACGCGGGACCAGATCGCGCTCTCGCGGCGGGAGCCGGCGGTCCGCTTCGCCACGAGCGACGCGTCCAAGGACCTCGCGGTGACGGTGTCTGCGCCGGGCCCGGACGGCGCAGCGCGCACCGCGGAGCTGCGCACGACCACGTCCGCCGGGGGCGAAGAGCGGATCCGCTACGTGCCCTCCGAGGAGCCTCGTCCTCCGGACCGAGATCCCGGCGCTCGACGAGGAGGCGCAGCGCGCCCTGGCCTGGGTAGTCCGGAGGGGCGGCGCCGTGGTGGGCGAGCACGCCGTGCTGCTGAGCGGGGGGGGAGATCCAGAAGGATGGATCCATCGCGCGCTGGCCCTTCGAGGGCGCAGAGCCGGGGCTGTACGAGCTCGATCTGGCCGGGTGGACGCGTGCGCTGCTCCCGGTGCTGGACAAGGTCGTGAACAGCGCCGAGGGCGACGTCGATCGCGCCTTCTGGCAGTCTTTCCACAAGCTGCAGAGCGCCTCGGGCGGCCCCTACGTGACCGGCTGGATCAACGTGCTCTTTCCGTACCTCGAGATCATGGACGTTCACCAGAACCGGCGCGCCCCCATGCCGAACCCTGCCATGGCGCGATGGATCGAGGGCATGCGCAAGGACCACGGCGGCCCCGCGACGCACGCGGCGACCGGTGCCGTGCGCCCCTCGATCGGCTGGGCCATCGGCGAGGCGAGGGACCTTCACGCCGAGCGGGCGCGCCGCGAGGAAGAAGAGCGCGAGAAGCGCCTCCGCGCCGAGCGAGACTGTGTCCGCATCCAACCTGCCGGCAAGCGCCTCCGGATCGTGCTCGGCGGGCAGACCATTGTCGACACCGGCCGCGTCCTCGCGGTGCTCGAGGAGGGCCGGCCTCCTCGCTACTACGTACCGCGCGAGGACGTGCAGGCGTCGCTCGCGGAGGGCCCGGGGCGGCGGGATGTGCCCGTGGAAGGGGACTTGGCGTTCCCTCGACGTGACCGCCGGAGGCGAGACGGTCGCGGGCGGTGCCTGGAGCTACGTCAACCCGACGCCGAGGTGTCAGGAGCTCCGCGGCCACGTGGCGTTCTTTCCCGAGAAAATGGGCGCCTTCACGCTCGACTGAGGGCCGTTCATGCCCCCGTCCGATGATGGCCACGATCCAGCGGGACCTGATCGCCATCAAATAACCTGCTCGCCAACAGAGAGAGATTCACAGGGAGGCGGGGAGGCGGGGAGGGAGAGAACAGAGGGAGAATCTTCTGAATATTCAGATCTCCCCGCCTCCCCGCCTCCCTGTGAGCCTCTCGCCTCTCTCTTCTCTCCTCTCTGCTCTCTGCTCCGAGATTCGATCCGGCTCAGCGGAAGAACATCGCCACCACGTCCGCCGGAACATCGACGAGGACCTCGACGTCTCCCCCGCGTATCCGCACCTCGACCTCCTCGAGCTTGAAGCGGTCCGTGTCCTCGATGAATCGCTTGCGGTAGCCCACGCCTTTCCAATCGCAGAGCTCGCGGACGAGATCCTTGAAGAGCGCGCGCGGGGCGCCTCCGCCCGGAGCCCGCCGGACGACCTGGCCGTGGATGATCTCGGTCTTGCCGTCCGGCGCGCCGAGGAGCAGCACCTCGAGCAGCGACGGGCGCCGCGCGCGCCGCACCGGGCGCGGCGGCGGCTCGGGGATGGGCGCGGGCCGCACGAGCTCCGCTTCCACGCCGATCTCGGCGAGCCATTGCCGCGCGTACCGCTCGAGCCATGCGGCGCGGCGCGCTCGCCACGCATCGCGCAGATCAGGGTAGCGCTCGAGCACGTCGCGGAAGCGTCGAAACGCGCCCTTCCCGGTCAGCGCGTCGTTCAGGCGCTCGCGCAGGTCGCGCTCCTCGATCTCCCCGGCGAAGGCCGACATCTCGCGGTGCTCCTCGCGACCCTCGACGTGCGGGATGGGCTGATACCTGGGCAGATCGAGGTCGATCCGGTCCTCCTCGTCGATCCGGTCCTCCTCGGTCGTCTC
>CAYQYG010000205.1:7056-14715 GCA_964421485.1 uncultured Polyangiaceae bacterium
CGTGTCAATCTCGCAGAGCCGGTCAACCGCCACCGGCAGATCCGACTGACCTGTCTTCCGGGACGCCTCACACATCATCTGCTGCTGACGCGTTCAGTGCTGCGTTGACGCGCGCCAGTCGGGGGTGATCCGCGCGGGCGGGCGCCGCGGCAGGAGGCCCGGCGCCAGGCTGCCTGGCCGGACGCGGCGCCTGGCTCACTCGAACCGATCAATCGACGCAGCGCCGGCTCGATCGAGCCGATCCCGAGGGCGCCCGCGCCGCGGCGGATCCGCGGGATCTCCGGGGGATCCGGCGGCGGCGAGGGGTGGAGGCGCGGCTGGTACGAGGTCTGCTCGATGGAGGACCGCCGGCCCCACCGCGGGCACCGCATTACCCATGAGCAGGAGCCTTGCCATCATGAGAATCCCCCCGATCGCCCTCACCGTGCTGCCGCTGAGCTTCCTCCTGGCCGCGTGCGCGAGCTCGCCCTTCGCCATGGAGGATACGGACGGCGATCTCGACGAAGCAAGCCCCGGCGAGGCCGCCTCGGAGCTCGGGGTCGCGCCGGCTTCGAATTACTGGCCGCTCCCGTCGGAGAGCATCACGTGGGCCGACGAGCAGGAAGAGCGCGCGTACTGGTGGAAGCTCCTCTGGACGCGCGGGAGCCAGCGGTGGGACCCGAATGACGACCCCGCCGCGTGCCCGGCCGGCGCACAGCACAGCGTGCTCATGTCCGCCGTGCGCATGGCCGACGGCGCGTTCAACGCCACCCCGCTGATCTCCGTCAACATGCTCAAGCAGCACCCCTGCGCGTACTGGTATCCACGCGCCGGCACCGATCGAGCGCTCCGCTGGTACTCTCTGGGCTACCGCGCCGCGTCTGGCATCCAGGTGGGCGGCCAGAGCGTCAACTTCCTCTCGTTCCGCGGCTGGAGCGTCTGGGATCAGGAGCACGGCGGCAGCACCGTGCACAGCGGCAACGGCACGGAGAGCCTCGCGTCCAGGTTCAGCTACACGTTCCGCGACGGCTTCCGGATCCAGAACTGGAGCAACGGCGCGATCGAGGAAGGGCGGATGCCGCCTTACGCGGTCGTGCCGGATCGCGCCGTGAACGTCGACATCACGGTCGCCGCCGCGGGGACCAGCGCCAGGAACCCCGACGGCACGCTCTACCCCGGGTCCACGCTGAACACCGGGGCTCCGATCGAGCCGCGCTACTGCCGGTATTCAGCGAGCGGCGGCTGGAGCGATCTGCGCTTCACCCCGGACGACTGCTCCGGGAGCCCCGGGGGGCAGGCGACGAGCGGCAAGTGGGTGATGGTCAACCGCAGCACCACCGCGAGCTACGCCGGCAGCCCCGTCGTCTACGTCGGCTTCTGGGAGGACGGCGACGTGGCGGGGGACGCGCTCGGCGTGTGCGAGGAGTGGTGGTTCGCGAAGGACGTCGGCCCGGTCTACCTGGTGCAGCATCCCCCCGCGGACCTCGCCACGTGCAGGCAGCAGCTGGCCATCAATCACAGCCTCTATCCCGGCCTCGTGGCGATCCACACCCCCAGCCTCTACGTTCAGAGCCCGCTCACGCTCCAGCGCAGCATCGGCACGATGTCGCTGCAGAAGCACTGCGTCACCGGCGCGTGCCAGGTCGACTACCTGTAGTCCGTTCCGTTCTCGTTGCCGATTCCGCTGCCGATTCCGCTGCCGATTCCGCTGCCGATTCCGTTCCGGGGATCAGCGCTTCGCGTGCTCCTCGTAGCGGAGCTCGATGTCGCCGACCCGGAGCACGTCGCCCGGGGAGAGCGGGGCGGGCTTCGTGAGCCGCGCGCCGCCGATGGCTTTTAGGAGACCCGTCGGGCCATGCTTTCTGAGTGTCTCGGCGATGGCGGCCGGTGCTTTCGCCGCGGCCTCGCCTCGCCTCGCGAGATTGTCGATGATTCCCTTGGTGATCGCGCTGTCAGGATGATTGACGAGGTCGTCGATGAATTCCAGCACCGTGCCGAGATGCCCGGTCGGGTCTACTAGCTAGCTCGGGCGCGAGCCTCCGAGGCCCAAGCTTCCTCCGGCCGCTCCGGCCCCCTCGAACCTCCGAGGCCCAACACGGGAGGTTTGCCAGCCGCCCGCGCCCGGGCGCATCCTGGCCTCATGCGACATCTTCTCTTTGCGATCGCGATCTCATATTCTCCAGGTTCAGCTCGACCAGTTGACATAGCACCGAGTATGCGATCTGGTCCGATCCATTTCAAAAATCCAGCAGATCCGAAGAGTTAACTCGTAACGGAACGGCTTCCCGATTCCTCCACGAGCCGTGGTGATCGCACCGTCGCCTGCATCTCCGAAGGCACGAGCAATGCAGACACCAACTCATGGGGGAGCCGCGGAGCCGCTCCGTCAGGGCTGGCTTGCCGTCGATTCCCGCTCCTCGCAGGGCGCCCGCTCGATGCGGTAGACGTAGAGCGATCCGAGGAGCCGGGTGGTCACGCCGCGGATGAACCCGAACACGCCGAGGGTATCGCCGGACAGCGAGACCCCCTCTCCGTAGCCGAAGGCCACCTGCGGGCCGCCGTTCAGCACGGCGATCTCCTCCCAGGCGCCGGACGCGTCGGTGAACACGTAGACCTTGCCAATCGTGCTATAAGGGTGGGGGGCGCTGACCGCGAGCACGTCGCCGTCGAGGGAGACCCACAAGCCGAGCTGGTCGCTCGGTTCTACCTCCTTCGGGACGAGCTTCGCCCGCTCCTCCCAGGCGTCCCCGCGCCGCTCGTACACGTAGGCGGCGCCGCGGGCCGCCCCCCCGGCTCCGGGCGCGCCGATCGCCAGCGTGCGCCCGGAGATGGAGACCGAGGCGCCGAAGCTGGAGGACTGGACCGTGTCGGGCGGCAGGATCTGCGCCTGCTCCACCCAGGCGCCGCCGCGCCTCTCGAAGACGTAGGCTGCCCCGTAGGCGGACCCGTATCTGCTGTCACCGACCGCGATGAGGTCACCGTCGATCGCGACGGCGTCGCCGAATCCACCGAACGGGTGCGCGTCGCTCGTGGTGAGCGACGCCTCCAGGCGCCACGCGGCCGCGCGCCGGACGAAGACGCGGACCACCCCCGCGCGCGGTTCGCCGACCACCAGCCGATCGCCTTGCAGCGCGAGCTGCCCCACGCTGTCCACGCCGGCGTCGAGCGCCGCCTGCTGCCTCCACGCGCCGCCGCGCCGCGTGAACACGTACACCACGGCGTGCCCCTCGGTGCCGACGAAGACGGTGCCGACGACCGCGGCGGTGTCCCCGTCGATGGCGACTCGCTGGCCGAAGCCGGCCGGGGCCGGATCTCCGGGCGCGAGCACGGCCTCCTCTTGCCATGCGCCGCCCTGGCGCCGGTAGATCCAGGCATGGTTTTCCAGCGCATCGCTCGAACCGATGACCGCGGCATCTCTGGATATCGCGATCGAAGGGAACGAAGGATCGCTGGAGGTCCCCACGTCGAAGTCCACCCGACTCTCCAGATCCACCGAGGCGGGGCATTGCTCCCCGCCCGTGGTCTCCGCCGGTGCGCCGCACGCGGCGGCGGCCATCAAGAGGGACAACAGGAGTCCCAAGCGCATCACGAATCCTCGACGACCGTTCATGACCCCCTCCCCGAGCGGCCGCCCCTCGTGCGGCTCGTTCGCATTCTCCGCGATCGCGCGGTCGCGGAGCTGCGGCCGCCGCGAGCCGGTGCTCGCGAAACGTGCGGGCGGGCCGGGGGGCGTCAAGCGCCGGCGGCGGATCGATCGCGATGGGCAAGTCGAGGTGGTGCGGGCGCTGCATTGCGCGATCCAGATCGCGGACGCGCTCGCGGCGGCGCACCGGGAGGCGCTGGTGCACCGGGACGTGAAGCCCGAGAACATCATGGTGAGCGACGGCGGGCAGGCGCGATTGCTCGATTTCGGGGTGGCCAAGGACGGGCGGGCGCTCTCGCTGACGCGGCAGGGGTTCGTGGTGGGGACGTCGCGGTACATGGCGCCGGAGCAGGTGGGCGGGAGGGCCGACGGGCGGGCGGATATCTGTTCGCTCGGGGTGGTGCTGTACGAGGTGCTGGCGGGGGCGCACCCGTATGCGGTGCTCGACGCGGAGACGGATATCGCGGAGACCGATGTGCAGGCGGCGCACGTGCACCTCGATCCGACGCCGCTGCCGGAGGTGCTGCCGGGGTGCCCGGAAGCGGTGTGGCGTGCGGTGGCGATCTGCCTGGCGAAGCCGGCACCTCGGCCGCCAGCGCGGGTTCTGGGAGTTCTTGCTCAACGGGTGGCGCGATGACGGGCTCCTCCGCGCCGGCTAGACCTGAAAGAAGCGAGGTTCCTCCACGGCGCAGGAGGGAGAGAGAGAGAAATGCCTCGACCGGATCGAGCAGCGCCGCGCGCCGCGCCGGCACCACCCCCGAGATCACGCCCACCGCCACCGAGGACCCGAACGCCACCGCCGCGATCCACGGCGATAGCTGCACGGGCACGTCCGGTACCACGCTCCGCGCGCCGGCCACCAGCCCCACGCCGAGCAGCAGCCCGGGCACTCCGGGACCTCGGCCTCCGGGCCCGACCAGAGGAGGACGGGACCGTCGAAGCCGGCAGGTGCCGCCGGACCGCACGGCGCGGGGCAGCTCTCCTCGGAGCACGAGCTGCCGACGCAGGCCTCGCCCGTCGATCCCTGAGCACCACACCCGCCGGCCAGCAGCGCGACGGCGATTGCGGCCGACCCGATGCGGCCGACCAAGGGCGCGCCCCGCGCGCCGATGTCTCTCCACGAACCACTCATGCGCGGCATGTCGCGTCGAGCCGGTCCGCCCCGGCAACCGAAAATTGCCGTGATCGCAAGGGATTCCGGGACCTGGGGTGCCAGGTGTTGATTCCGGATCGATCCAAAAAATTCCATGGGTGAGGCGAAAAAAGATTGGCCGGCCTCGTGACGGGGGCAGCGGACGGGCGCGGGCTCACCACGAGCACGCGCGGGACCGGGGCGCGGGGTGGAAGGGCAACGTCGCCGTTCGGGGGGCAACGTTGCCGTTCGGGGGGCAACGATTCCGGCGCGCTCTTTCGCGCCGGCCGCGCAAGCCGCCGTCAATATGCTCGAGCGAGCCAGTACAGTGGACGTCGCTTCGAGTGTGCCACGGCGAGCACGAGCACGTGCTGCGAATGTACCTCGAATGCGATCACGTACGGAAAGCGTTTCATCACGGCCCTGTGGATCGGCGTGGGTGAGGCAGGGACGTCGGGCCACCTCGGAAACGATGCGGGTGCTTCCACGATTCGCTCGAGCGTGGAGGACACCTCCGCGACGAGCTGGTCCCCCAGGCCAGGGCGCTGCTCATCGTACCATACGGCTGCTGCGCGGAGCTCCGCGCGGGCTTCAGGGTGTAGCTCGACGCGCACGGCGTTGCGCGAGCTCCTCGAGGATCTGCGCTCGTGCGGTGCTCCACTCGACCGTCTGGACCTTGCCCTCTGCGACCTCGAGCGATCGGCGGGTCAGCTCCTGCGCCCACGCCGTCGCGACCTCCTCGTCGTCGGGTTCTTCCAGGCTCGAGAGCAGCTCTTCTGCGACCCGCGCCCGTTCCTGACGGGGAAGCCGCAGCACATGCGCGAGGAGCTCTTCCGTCGACATGCCGGGAGCCTAGCACGGCTCGGGGACGCATGGCTCACCGACCTCGGCCATGACGAGGAGCCTCGACGGGTCGGCACGTCCTGCGACGCGCGGGGTGGAAGCGCAACGTCGCCGTTCGGAGGGGCAACGTCGACGGGATCCCCGTCCCGGATCCTGGACGATGGGGAGGAAGGACCGGAGGCTGGTGCGTGTGGCGAAGTACGCCTCCCCCGCGGAGGAGGCGCGCTACGGCGTGAGCAAGCTCGACGCCGCGATCACCTACGTCGAGGCGAAGCAGGGCGCCCCGGCCAAGGGCCGCGTGCCCGTCGCGTTCAATGACCTCAAGATCTCCATCGATCGCGACGGCAAGACGGTTCGGCTCGGCCTCGACGACGCGAGCGTCAAGGAGATCGCTGAGGCGACGCGCCGCCTGCTCCGCGCCGAGCAGAAGACGCCCGCGAAGGCCTCGCCCGTGGTCACCGCGATCACGCGCGAGCTTGGCAAGGGCCTCCTGGCCGGGATCACGGTGCGGCTCGCGGGTGGCCGCCTCGCGCTGGGCGCCATCCCGGTGGAGGCCCTCGGCGATCTGGCGAAGGCGCTCGGCCGGGTGAAGCTGCCGCGCGAAGACGAGTAGGGGCTCAGCGCATGCCGATCGATGTGTTCCTCTCCTACTCGCGTGCCGACGAGTCGCTCCGCGACGAGCTCGAGACCCACCTCGGTCTCCTGGAGAGTCAGGGTCTCGTCCGCAAGTGGTCCAACCGCCAGATTGAGGCTGGTGACGCGCGGAGCGATCGGATCCGCGAGCACCTCGACGGCGCGCACGTCATCCTGCTGCTCGTCAGCGCTGATTTCCTTGCTTCGCCCTACTGTCGCGACGTGGAGATGAAGCGCGCGCTGCAGCGCCACCACGCCAGCGAGGCGCGGGTCATCCCCATTGTGCTCCGGGCGTGTGATCTGAGTGGTGCGCCGTTTGAGCACCTGCGGGTCTCGCCTACCGACGGCAGGCCGGTCAGGAGCTGGCCCGATCGGGACGAGGCCTGGACGAACGTGGCGGCGGGCATCCGCGTGGCCGCCGAGGAGATCCTTCGGAGCGGGCGTTCCCCTACATCCTGGAGCCGCGCCACACCGGGAAGAGCTCGCTCCTCGTGCGAGCGCTGAAGCACGCCGCCGACGCCGGCGCGCGCACTGTGCACGTGGACATGGAGCTGCTCGGGCGCACCGACCTCCAATCATAGCGCGGACTTCGCCCGCAACCCAATCGGGGCTTCGCCCCGGACCCCACGAGGGGCTGTCCGCCCCTCGACCCGGACCAGGGCAAGCCCTGGACCATCTTCGCCGCGATGACGCTTCGCGCCATCGCGACGGGGCCGGGAAGTGTGGTCAGGCCGCCCGAGATGCCCGTGCGTTCAAGCTCCTTGAAGGCCGCTTCCTCGCCCTCCAGGGCGTGCTGCTCGTCGCTTTCGCCGTCTACGTCAAGACCATGACCGACCGGCTCAAGAAGCACGCCATGCGCTTCGCCGAGAACGCGGGGCGGCCCTACGAGTATCTGGCGGGGGCGCTCACCGCGAGACGAGGGCAGAGCAAAGAGGACCGAGATCGGGCGATCGTCGAGCGTGACGGGATCGTGAGCGGCCTCGTCGCGGTGTTCGCCACCGTCGAGCCGTGTACGTCGTTCCAGGTCGTCGGCAATCGGGAGACCCACAAGCTCGAGGTCGTGCGGCAGGCGCGCAAGTGCCTGTTCTTCTACTTCTACTTCTACTTCTACTTCATGGATCGCGACTTCGGTTTGATGCACATTCGTCTGCAGAGCTGGTTTCCGTTCGGAATCCAGATATACGTCAATGGACGTGAGTGGCTGTGTCGACAGCTCGACCGCCGTGACGGCCTGGATCAGCGCCGCCTCGTAGCCGATCGCGGTCTCGAAGGACCGCGACGCGAGCGCGCGCGGCAGGGGGTGCCGCACCGCGTCCTCGAGCAGCCAGAGCACGTCGTCCTGCCCGACGCCGGCGGGTAAGAAGTCCAAACCGCTCTTCGGATGTCAAGAAATTTCAGACCCTCCAGGCTCAGCCAGGCCAGTTGACAT
>CAYQYG010000206.1:0-14689 GCA_964421485.1 uncultured Polyangiaceae bacterium
CGCCCTCGTACGACGCCTTCACGAACATCTCGGAGAGCATCCGCTCCACGCTCTCCCGCGCCGTGTTGCGGAAGTCCTCGCCGAGGCCCGCGATCCGCGCTGCGACCCGCTCGCGCATCTGCTTGCGCATCTCGATCTCGACCGCGGTCTCGTTCATGAGCCCCGGGCTCGGCATCTGCCTGCGCTTCGCCTCGGCCTCCTCCGGCGTCAGCCGCCTGAGGAGGTCCTCCCGGATCTGCTTGATCCGCGCGTCCGCGCGCTGCGCCCGCGCGAGCCGCTGCGGCTCGCTCATCTCGTGGTCCATGAACCCCGAGAGCCGCGTCCGGATCTCGGGCAGGAGGCCCACCGGGTCCTCCCCCGCCTGCACGTGCTCGAACAGGAGGTCGAACACCTGCTCGCTCCGCCGCTCGAACTCCTGATCGCTGAGCCCGTCCTTCACCGAGACCAGGGATCCCCGGAGCTGCGCCTCGAGCTCCGCGAACTCCGCGGCCACGCCGCTCATGACCTTCCGGTCGAGCGCCTCCACGTCCGTCGACAGGTACCGCTCGATCGACTCCTTGAGCTGATCGAGCCCGTTCACCGGCCTCGTCGCGCTGAAGAAATCCATCACCTGCCGCGCGACCGGGTGCCCCTCTTCCACGCCCTGGTGCACCCAGACCTTCGAGTAGGGGAAGATCCTGTCGACCCCGTGCTCCTTGAAATTGCGGGCCGCGAGCGCCCAGTGCCAGTTGCCGTTCTCGTCGGGATGATCGAAGAGGTCGACCTTCGTCAGCACCACGAACATCCGGTCCTTGAGCGAGATGCTCCGGTCCGCCGACTGCGCCGTGCGCAGGAGGTCGAGCTCCGCGCGCACCAGCGACGGCCGCGTGATGTCCTTCACGAAGATCGTGACGTCCACCTCGCTGGTGAGCGCCTCCTCGGTGTCGCGGCGCGCCTTGTCGCTCGGCGCGTCGATCCCTGGCAGATCCATCAGCTCCACGCCGGGCATCGCGCCCTCGACCGGGATGGTCACGGTCACGAGCTTCACCGCGCGCACCCCGGGGTACGGCCTGTTCCCGTTCCGCGTGTCCTTCAGCGCGATGAACGGCCGGATCGCCTCGGCCAGCTCATCGAGGCTCGACGCCGTGATCCGCGCCGGCTCCTTGCCGAGCCTCGCCTTGATGTCTCCCAGCGTCGCCGCGATCTCGACGAGCTCCGCGAGCGCGGCCTGCTCCCGCCGCCCGGCCCGATCCGGGTCGTCGATATCGTACCCCTCGCGCGTCCGGAACGCCGCCTTGAGCCGCTGGATCTCCGCGGAGGTGAGCCCCTGCCACCGCTCCGCGCTGCCGGGCTCCAGCGCGTCGAAGTAGCTCGAGATCCGCGCCTTGAACTCCTCCTCGCGGTAGTAGGTCACGAGCGCCGAGTAGACCCCCGGCTCCCCGGGCTCGACCACGGTGGTGCTCCAGGTGCACCGCTCCGCCTCGCTCGGCAGGAGCTTCTCGCTCTTCAGCCAGGCCGACAGGAACGCGCTCTTCCCCTGCTTCTCCAGCCCGACGACGCCGATCTTCACGACGCCCTTCGCGAGCCGCTTCTCCCGGTCCAGGCTCCGCGCCTTGAGGTCCTCGAGCTTGGCGCGGAGCTGCTTCAGCTGCCGCGCGTTGTCGCTCTCGGGCGGGAAGTAGCTCGCGAACCGGTCGCAGAGCTGGCGATAGCGCAGGATCTTGTCGGCGACGGTCCTGAGCTCGGCCGCCTTCTGCTTGCGGCCTTCGGGGCTCCACATAGCGATCTCCTCGCTCGCACGCTACCCCGCGCGGCCGTGCCGCGGGAAGGGCGAATCAGCACCGCCGCCGTCTTCCCCCCGGGCGGCGCGGCCTCAGCCGACGCGGTACTCGAGCCAATCGAGCAGATCGAAGAGCTGATCGCTGAGCTGGGTGTCGCCCCGGAACGTCTCGCGCATCGCGCTCGCGGCGTCCTCGAAGGCATTGATCCTCTTCGCGTCGAGCTTCGTGCTCGACTTCACCCACTCCGCCGACTCCTCCATGACCCGCTTCATGCCCACGAGCGCGGTGTTGTTGGGCTGCTCGTCGATCCGGCGGTCGATCTTCATGAGGATCGTCTTCATGATGATCTGGTACTCGCCCGTCGACTGGATGCCCATGGCGGGCGAGTCTATGAGCACGCTCCGCGTGGTGGCAAGGCGCGCCTCAGCGCATGTGCTGCGCGAGGTGGACGAGGCTCCGGAGCGGCGGCTGCCCCTCGCGCTCGAGGTGCACCACCACCTCGTCCGGCGCGGCCACGCACACGTAGAGCCGCCCCACGGAGCCCGCGGGGAGCCCTGTGGGCACGAGCACCAGGCGCGGATCGCTCGAGGTCATCTTGCCCGCCTCGTACTCCTTGCAGGCGCGCAGCGGCGTCTTCGCGTCCCACCGGCCGAAATCGACGTAGCTCGAGCCGAGCTCGGCCGGATCGGAGACGCGCGTGCCCATCGGCACGAGCGCCTTGAACTTCGGCGGGAAGCCGCGCAGATCGCCGAGGAAATAGCTGAACCCCTGGCTGCGCCGGACCAGGTGGACCTCGTGGTTCGCGATCTTGAGCGCCCCGAGCGAGACGGCCGTCTTCGGCGTCACCCCGACGACGGTGACCCCGCGCTCGGTGCGCGCCGGCGTCTCCCACAGCACCACCTGGTTGAACGGCTCCGACGAGTCCGGGCGCCACACCTTGAGGTCGGGGATCCCGAGCTCCTCGGCGAGCGCCCGCTCGACGAACCGGCTGCGCGACGAGTTGCCCGCGAGCAGCAGCACGACACCCTGGTCAAAAAATGTCCCACCATCCCCGAACGGCGTGATCGCGAGCATGCTCTTCAGGAGCTTCACCCCGTCGCGCACGCGCGCGCGCAGGTGCTCGGCGAGCTCGGCGTGCAGCGGGCCGAGGCCGTCGGCGAGCGACGCGATCGCGACCTCGGTGCCGTCGAGCCGCGCCGCGGTGAGCTTCGGCGCCGGCCGCGGCGGGTCCTCGGGGCCGTGCTTCACGCGCTCGAGCCCGAGCTCCCGCTCGAACCGGAACCGGTTCTGCCGCGCGGCGAGGCTGCGCTTGTAGAGGTGCGGCTTGCCCACGAGGTTGTTGGGCGGCACCGTCTGCGGCCGCATCATCGGCACCTCCTTCTGCTCCATCTCCGGGAGCACCCGCGCGTGCTGGTGCGAAAGCCACACGAGCTCGTGCGTCAGGTAGTCGCCGCCGAGGTGATCGTCGCCCCCCGTCTGCAGCGTCTCGATCACCGTGGAGGTGCCGAACTCCTCCTGCTCGGCCTCGGTCGCCGGCCGGAACCGCCCGCACGCGATGTCGAGCGTGCCCCCGCCGAAGTCGAGGACCGCGAACCTGAGCTCGCCGAGCCTCGACACCAGCGGCTCGAGCGCCGGGTGCGCCGCGAGCTCCGGGCACACCTCCGCCGCGAACGCCTCGGGCTCGGTGGCGCTCATCGAGACGCTCACCTCCTCCTCGGGGATCCCCTCGGGGATGCTGAGGAGCAGGCCCCGGCGGATCTCCTGCTCCAGGATCTGCCGCGCCCGCTCGTCGAACTTGGCCGGGTGGGTGAGCCGGTAATGGAGGTACACGTCCTGGCCCGGCCGGTTGATCGCCCGGCCGAGCAGGTAGGCATAGGCCCGGATCAGCGCCCGCACCCGCGCCTCGTCGAGCAGGAAATCGCGCTGCCGCTCCCGGTCGCGGAGCTGCGGCGACTGGTCCAGGCTCATCACGCGCTCGGGCAGGCTCTTGAGCTCGCCCACGACGGCGCTCGGCGCCGCGGCCAGCGCCTCGTGCGCCGCGTGGCTGCCGCGGAGCACGCGGACCAGGTCGGGGAACCGCCCCGGCCTCTCCATTTCGGCCCACAGGCGCTCGTGGTCCTCGACGAGCAGGTACGTCGGGTTCTCGGCCGGCGTGGCGGATCCGGCCGCCGCGCTGCCGAGCCGTAGCAGCGATCGATACCCCTTCTGATAGAGCGCCGCGACGGTCGCGCTCGTGCCGAAATCGATCCCGACCGCCGAGAGCCGCTGGAAGCTCCGGAGCAGCGGCCGCGGATCGCGCAGGCGGAGCGGCAGCTCGGCGCGCCAGGCGCAGACGCAGGTGTGCTGGACGCCCTTCGCGCCGTGCTCCGCGAACCCGAGGGCGTGCGCGCACGCGAGGTCGAGCGGGACGTCCTTGCCCTCCTCCGGCACCGGCCCGAGGTCCGGGTGCGCGGTGTCGAGCACGAGCTCGGTCGTGGCGTATTTCCCGGCCGCGACGCCGCGCCGCCCGGGGTCCTCGACGACGGGGGCGCCGGCGTCCCCGCGGCGCTGCCAGCGGTGGGTGACCTGGGTGGGGCGGGCGTCGAGCGCGTAGTGCGCGGGCGCGGGCTCGGCCCACTCCGCGAGCAGGCGCAGCCGCACCTTGCCGGTGCCCGTCCAGGTGCCCTCCTCCGGGTTCTGGAGGTCGAAGAGGCGCCGCTCGGGCGCGTCGACGAGCAGCGCGTCGGTCACGTCGAGCAGGTCGAGCGAGGCGATGTGCGGCCCGGAGCCCGCGATGGGCACGAGCCTGAGCCGCGCGACCGGGATGGATCGCGCGGGCTGCTTCACGAGGAGGGCGATGTCGAGGGCGTCGTCCCTGCGCGCGCCGTCGGGCTTCCCCTGCGCGGGCTGAGCGGGCGCGGGGATCTCGATCGCGCGGAGCGGCACGGCGAGCTCGAAGGAGAAGGGGTTCGGGGCGCAGGGCGCCGAAGGCGACCCGGAGCCCCGAGTGTCAGACGCGTGCCGCGCGGGGTCGCCGCCCTCCGCGGGATCGCCGAGGGCGACGCTCGCGGACTCGCCCGCGCGGGCGCCCCCGATCTCGAGGGCGACGGTGAAGGGATCCTCGCAGACGCCGGCGCACCGGACGACGAGCTCCGCCGTGGCGCGCCACCCCTCGAAGTCGGGCAGGACGACCTCCTGCGCCGCGGTGACGACGCGCGCGGGCCTGAGCTCCATGCGCACGCCGTTCGGCGTCGTGCGGCGCACCAGGATGGAGAGATCGTCCACGCGCAGGCGCGGGCGAGGCCTGGCGGGGGCGATCGGCGTCGGGGCGTCGGGGGTCTCGGCGGGGGTTTCCATGAAATGACCTGGGTGAGGTGTATCGCGCAGATCGGGCGAAATTACCACCGGAGCGGCCGGGCGCGCGCTCGAGCGAGGCCGCGGACACGGGCGCGCCCCGCGGCGGCGCTATCCGCGGTATTTCGCGTTCCTGTCCCTCGTCCCCGAGGCGAGCATCTCGACGGTCTTCGCGACGCGCCGGGCGCGCGTCTCGGGCCTCTTCGCCTCCTCGATGTAGCCCACGTGCTCCTTGCGGTGCGAATAGGAGAGCGCCTCCCAGAGCGCGCGCGCGTCGTCGCTCGACGCCAGCGCCTCGGCGAGATCGGGCGGCGCCTCGATCGCCGGCCTCGCCCCGTTCGAGGCCGCCCTCGCCGGCGCCGCCGACCGCGGCCTCGCCGCCCCCGGCTTGAAGCGCACCGCCGACCACGTCGCGTCGATCGCGACCTGCGCGACCGCGCCCCAGCCGGCCTCGTCGACGACCTTCCACCCCGCGTCGCGCGTGAGATCCGTGTCAAGCCCGGAGGTCCGCTTCGGGTACGCCATCCAGAGGATCCCGCCCTCGCGCACGGCCTTCATCGCCTTCGGCGCGAGCTTGCCGAGCTCCTTCGAGTCGCGCGCGAACGCGAGCACGACGTCGGCCTCGCCGCGCGCGGCGGTCGTGACCGTCGCGCCCTCCGGGAGCGGCTCGAGCGCCGCGCCGCACCCCTCGGGGGCGTTCTGCAAGAGGACTCGATTTCCGGGCTTGATCTGGAGCTTCCTTGCGAGCTCGCTCATGGTCGCGGCGCCTCCCGCCCGGCTCCTCACCGATACGGCGGCCGGGCGCGGCGAGCCTATCACGCCGCGCGCCGCGCGCGCGCCACGAGACTGGACGCGGCGGCCGCGGCCGGGGTAGGGTCCCGGCGTGAATCGCCGAGTCGTCCGCACCGCCTGCACCCGCGATTGCCCCGACGCCTGCCAGATCCTCGCGACCGTGGAGGACGGCCGCGTCGTGCGCCTCGCGGGGGACCCGGCCCACCCGGTCACGCGCGGCTTCCTCTGCTATCGCACCGACCATTTCCTCGAGCGCCAGTATTCGAGCGAGCGCCTGACCCGGCCGCTCGTCCGGCGGGGCGGCGCGCTCGAGCCCGCCACGTGGGACGAGGCGCTGGATCTCGTCGCGAGGGCCCTCGCCGACGCCCGCGACCGCCACGGCCCCGCGTCGATCTTCCATTACCAGAGCGGCGGATCGCTCGGCATGCTGAAGCAGATGAACCGCCGCTTCTTCGAGCTCCTCGGGCCGGTCACGCACAAGCGCGGGGACATCTGCTCGGGCGCCGGCGACGCCGCGCAGGAGGCCGACATGGGGCTGGAGGACGCCCACGACCTCGCCGACCTCGAGCACAGCCGCGCCATCATCCTCTGGGGCAAGAACGTCGCCGAGACCGGCGTGCACCTCCTCCCGTACCTCCGGGCCGCGCGCGCGCGCGGCGTGCCCGTCCTCCAGATCGATCCGGTCCACAACGCGCGCACGCTGAAGCATTGCGATCGTTATTATCCCGTGCGGCCGGGCGCCGACGGCTTCCTGGCGCTCGCGGTCGCCCGCGCGCTCCTCGACCATGGCTGGACCGATCCCGCGGCGCCCTCGTACTGCGACCACACGGGCGCCTTCGAGGCGCTGGTGCGCCGCCGCACGATCGAGGAGTGGGCGGCGCTCGCGGACCTCCCGGGATCGGCCGCGCGCGAGATCGCCGAGATCTACGGCCGCGCGAAGCCTGCGGCGCTCTTCGTCGGCTGGGGCCTCGCGCGGCGGCTCCACGGGTCGAAGGCGGTGCGGCTGCTCGACGCGCTCGCCGCGATCACCGGCAACCTCGGCGTGCCGGGGGGAGGCGCGTCGTATTACTTCCGGCGGCGCGGCGGGTTCGACCTCTCGTTCATCCGGCGGCCGGAGAACGCCGGCGCGCGCACGCTGCTCGAGCCCATGCTCGGCGAGGAGCTGCTCGCCGCCGACCCGCCGGTGCGCGTCGCGGTCATCGACAACGGCAACCCCGTCACCCAGCTCCCTGATTCGAAGGCCGTCGCGCGCGCCCTCGCCGCGATCGATTTCCTCGTGGTGCTCGATCCCTTCCTGACCGACACCGCCGAGCTCGCCCACGTCGTGCTGCCGACCACCACGATGCTCGAGGAGCACGACGTCGTCGGCGCGTACGGCCACCATTACGTGCAGCTCTCGACGCCCGCGGCCGCCCCGCCGCCCGGCGTCCTCTCGGACCTCCAGATCTACCAGGCGCTCGCCGAGCGCCTCGGCTTCGGCGAGGAGATGCGGGGCTCTCCGGAGGCGTGGATCGACCGGCTGCTCGCGCCGATGGCGGCGAGGGGTGTGAGCCGCGAGGTGCTCGCGGAGGGCGGCGCGCGCAAGCCCGGCGCGCCGCGGGTGCTCTTCGAGGACCGCCGCTTCCCCACCGCGACCGGCCGCTTCCAGCTCATCACCGATCACCCCGACGCGCCCGAGCCGCTCGAGCACGGCTATCCGCTGCACCTCATGTCGATATCGACGTACCGGAGCCAGTCGTCCCAGATCCCGGCGGCCGCGCAGCAGGAGCCCCCCGAGATCACGATCCACCCGGACGCTGCCCCCGGGCGGCGCGAGGGCGACCTGGCGCGGCTCGTGTCGCCCCTCGGCGAGGTGACCGCCCGCCTCCGCCTCGACCCGGCGCAGCGGCGCGACGTCGTCATCTATCACAAGGGCCGCTGGGCCAGGTTCGGCGGCCCGAACTCCCTCATCCGCGCGCGCACGACCGACGCCGGCGGCGGCGCCGCCTACTACGATCAGGGCGTCCGGATCGAGTAACCGGGCGCGCGCCGTGTCTGTAGCTTATCACACAAGTTAACATGCTTCTCCCGCATATCGCGCGCATTGTGTCGATCCAGCGCTCCTTGCCCGAGGATTTTCATCAGCGCTGAGCCGTCGATCCTGGAAAAAATCCACCCCTCGCCGCCGTGCAGCGCGCAACTGGTGGGTCTGGTCCGCCGACCTCCACTTGAAAGACCTCAAGAATGGAGGCTACTGTGTTCATGTTGGAGATGCCGTCAAAGAACCCCCCCACCTTCACCTGGGCGCCTCCGGCGCCCTCTCCTGGCGCCTCCCGGGATCTGGACGATCTGCCGCGCATCAGCGACCGCCTCGTCCAGCCCGAGACGCGTGAGGAGCGCATCGACGGCCGGCGCGTGCTGGCCGTTCCGTCCAACCCGGAGCACGGCGATGCTCATTGCCGGCTCGACGGCGAGGCGCTGTTTCATATCCGGACCGGTTACATCGCCTCGACGGATCTGCTGACCCGCGTCTCTCGCGGATCCGATTTCGCGACCGATACCTCGATCCGGAAGGCGGGCGTGGATCCCGCGACGGGCGACAGGTACCTCGAAGAGGTGGCCTTCGAGGTCGTGCACGAGCAATCGGAGCGAGACGTCGCGGACCGTGCGGGAAAGCTCGCGGCGCGCGGCATCCGGCGGATCTTCGCGATCTTCGTGAAGCGCGGCGAGGTCGCGGAGTGGCAGCCGGTCGAGCGATCGTGGCGGCCGCTGCCGGCCGACTCGGTCATCGACGATCAGTGCCTGATCCGGCCGATGCCCGTGCGCGCGCTCCTCGATCGCGACGAGGCGCGCGACGCGGTGGCGCGCGTGCTCGTGGACGAGAAGAACCCCGTCATCGAGCAGCTCCGGGAGGAGGGCTTCCGGACCGGCCATGTCGAGGGGCGGCGCGAGGGGGCGCTCGAGGCGCAGCGGAGCGGGATCGAGCGCCTTTGCAGGGTGCTCGGGATCGAGATGACCGGCGAGCGGCAGGCCGAGCTCGCGCGGGCGAGCGGGGCGGCCCTGGAGGCGCTGGCCGAGGCCATCGAGCGCCGCCGCGCCTGGCCTGCCTGATCGACGCGGCGGCCGCGCCGCCGTCACGCGCTCACTTGCCCCAGTCGACCTGCCTCCGCCCAGGCGGCGTCACGTTGGGCATCTCGTGAAAGAGCGCGCGCGCCAGATCCGGCAGCGCGCCGCAGCCGGCCTCGCCGAGGTTGTTCAGCTCATCGGGGTCGTTCAGCACGTCGAAGCAGTGGAACTCGCCGTCCCATTCGCGCGCCTCGACCTTCATCGGCCCCTGCATCATCCCCCAGTTGCGGAACTCGCACTCCCACACCCAGGTGCAGTTCGTCAGTGGAACGGGCTGCACGGTGCGCTCGGGCCGCGTGATCGGGTGGCCGATCATCCGGGCGCGGAACGGCGCGAGCGCGGGATCGTCCCACAGGCCCATGAGGTCCAGGAACGTCGGCGCGAGGTCGAGGTGGTACACGAAATCGTCCCGCGCGCGCTTGATGCTCGCCTCCTCCTCGGGGGAGAGCGTGCCCTCGGGGGCGTCGATCCACGTCGGCACGCGGATCTCCTCGTCGTAGAGCGAGCTCGTGTGGCCCATCTGCCAGTGCTCGCGGAAGGACTCGCCGTGATCCGAGGTGAAGACGATCACCGTCCGGGAGCCGCTCTCGGTGGACCGGACGTGATCGATGATGCGGCCGACGGCCATGTCCGAGAGGTACACGACGTTCTTGTAATAGTTCCTGAACGCCTCGTTCTTCTCGGCGTCCTTGCTCATCTCGCTCGGCTGGAACGGGCAATGGCGCTCGTCGCAGACGTAGGGGTAATGGACGTTGGACAGGTGGGCGACGGCGAAGAACGGCTCCTCGAGCTCGCCCCACTCCTCGATCACCCGGTCGGCGAGCAGGCGGTCATAGGCGCCGTAGTCGAGGTCCGCCCTGGGATCGAGCTCGGTCGCCACGGCGCGGTGCGAGACGGGGATATCCTGCACGTACAGCCGGGCGTTGCCGAAGATGAGGTTCTGGCTGGTCCAGTAGGCGGTGTCCATGCCCGCGGCGTGGGCGTAGTCCCACAGCAGCGGGACGGAGTGCAGGAGGTCGCGGCGCTCGGTCGGGACGACGCCGGACCAGATGTTCGAGATCGAGATGGCGGTCGTCGAGTCGTGCGCCCGCATCTGGTGCAGCGGCATCCTGCGCGGGGCGGCCGCGTTCGAGAACGGGGTGGCGAGCGGGCAGGCGGGATCGTATTCGACGCAGGTGACGTCGGCCCGCTGGCTCTCCTGCAGGATGAGCAGGACGTTGCGCGGCCGGGAGGGGCGCGGGGTGAGCGCGGGCACCCGCTCCGGATCGCGCTTCTGGACGCGCAGATCCGGGGAGTCGTGCGTGATGTCGAGGTGCTCCTTCACGACGCCGACGATGCCGTGGAAATAGATCATGTCGGGCGCTGACGACTGCCACACGCGGTAGCTCACCGGGATCTGCGTGACGCCGGCGAGCACGCCGGGCACGAGCAGCGAGGCGATGAGGTGGGGGATGGGGCGGGGGCGCACGACGCGGCGCGCGTGGGCGAGCACGATCAAAGCGAAGCCGAGCGCGAGCACGAAGTGGAGCAGGACGATGGGCCGGCTGAGCGGCAGCGTGCCCACGATCGACCAGGGGATCGATTTCGAGTGGATCTGGGAGTCGACGGAGCAATACAGGTTGTAGAAGGCGTGGAATCCTCCCTGCACGCCCGCGGCGAGCGTGAAGAGGACGACGAAGAGGGCGCCGGTCACGGCCTTGACGGCGCCGCGGCGGCGCGCGGCGGCGTAGAGGAGCACGCCCCAGAACAGCGCCGAGGCGGCGAACGTCGCCGCGTAGCCGAGCGCGTGCAGCCTGTCGAACGTGACGATCTGCGGGGCGCGGCGGATGAGATCGCCGGCGAGGAACCAGAGCATCGGCGAGAGCACGAGGGCGAAGCCGAGGAGCCGGCGGCGCCTGCGGCGGCTCCGGCGGAGATCGCGGGGGCGTCTGGCGGGGGGAGGGCGGCGGGCGCTCACGGACACCTCCCGGCCAGGGGTCGACGTCTCGCCGGGCGACCACGTCCGGCCCCGGGGACCGAGGGTGCCCTCACCTCCCGGGGCAGGGACTCGGTCCACGCTCGGGGGCTCCGCGCGCAAGCGCGCTGCGCCCCCGAACCCCCCGGGCCCCTGTCGTGGCCCGCCTCCGACCCTGCCCCTCCGGTGAGGACACCCTCGGTCCCCGGGGCCTCTTGCCGGTTGAGAGGGCGCATATCCATAACCAGGGAGATCAGTCGCGGGGCGTCCGGAACCCGGCTTGCACGGTCGGGCCGGCGGAGCCGGGCGGCGCGGGCGCGGTCGATTGCGGGCGGTCTGCGGGCGGGCGGCGGCGCGCGCCGGGCTGCCAGGCGATGCCGGCGTCGCTCCCGGGCGGGCCGCCATAGATCTCGTCGGCGAGGGCGGGGAGGTCGCCGCAGGCGGCGGGGCCGAGGTCGCGCTCTTCCCTGGGATCGGACTTCACGTCATAACAGTGCCAGGTCTTGTCCCACTCGCGCGCCTCGAGCTTGAGGTGGCCGCGCATCATGCCCCAGTTCCGGAACGCGCAGCCCCAGATGCCGCTGCAGTTGGTGAGCGCGAGCGCCGCCGGGCCCGGCGAGGGGCGGACGAGGCTGTGGCCGGGCATCGCGGCCCGGTAGGGCGCGAGCGCCGGGGCGTCCAGGAGGCCCATGAGGTCGAGGATGGTCGGGGTCACGTCGGTATGGAAGGCGGGCTCGTCGCGGGCGGCCCGGAGCGCGGCCTCCTCCTCGGCGGTCAGCGTGCCCGGGGGCGCGTCGATCCACGCGGGCACGTGGACCTCCTCATCGAGAATGGAGCCGGTGTGGCCGAGCTGCCCGTGCTCGCGGAATGCCTCGCCGTGGTCCGAGGTGAAGACGATGATCGTGCGCTCGCCGAAGGGCGCGCTCCGGACGTGGCGGATGAGCTCCGCGATGACCTTGTCCTGGCGGTGGGCGGCGTTCCTGTAATAGTTGCGATACGCCTCGTTGTCGTCGGGCGCCTTGCTCTCGAGCGAGGGCTGGAAGGGCGCGTCCGCGGGGTCGACGAGGTACGGGATGTGGGTGTTGCCGAAATGGGCGACCGCGAAGAACGGCTCCTCGAGCTCCGGGAGCTCGGCCTTGACGCGCTCCGTGAGGAGCCGGTCGTCCCCGCCGAGATCGATGTCGGCGAGCGGGTCGAGGTCGGTCGCCCCGCATTGCTTCGAGGTCGGCAGGTCCTGGACGTAGAGCCGCGAGTTCGCGAACATCATGTGGTGGCTCGTCCAGTACGCGGTGTCGAGCCCCCCGCCCCGCGCGTAATCGAAGAGGAGCGGGTAAGAATGGAGATCCTCGCGCGGCGCGACGGGCTCCAGGCCGGACCAGAGGACGGCGAGCTCGATGGCGGTGGTCGAGGAGTTGGAGCGCATCTGCGTGAGCGGGAAGCGGGCGGGCACGGCCTCGTTGACGCGCGGGCCCGCGGGGCACTCCGGCGAGAACGCGGAGCAGGCGACGTCGGCGCGCACGCTCTCGGTGAGGATGAAGAGCACGTTGCGCGGCGGGCCGGGGCGCGGGGCGATCGCGGGCAGGGCGGGCGGGGTGCGGAGGCCGGGCCGGATCTGGGCGATGCTGCGGGCGCCGAGGAGCTGCTTGAAGAGGCCGCCGACGGCGTGGAAGTAGATGACGTCCGGGGTGGAGGCCTGGACGGTGCGGTACGAGCAGGGGATGAGCAGCGCCGCGAGCACGGCGATCGGGGCGCTGATGCGGGCGAGGCGGGCGCGGGTGGTGCCGCCGGGCCGGAGGACGCGGCGTCCGAGCCAGACCAGGGCGAGGGCGCAGCAGAGCGGGGGCGCGAGCGAGCCGAGGAAGTTCTCGCCGTCGGCGCGGAGCTGGCTGAAGAGGCTCTCCGAGAGGGAGGTGCCGAAGAGCGTGGCGTCGAGGTTGAGGTACGTGGCGTACTGGCGGTGGAAGTAGATCTGACCGCCGATCGAGAGGCCCGCGAGGGCGACGAAGAGCGCGGCGGCGATGGTGCGGAGGGCGCCGCGCCTGCACGAGGCGGCGAAGAGGAGGAGGCCCCAGAGGGCCGCGCTCTCGACCATGGCCGCGAGGTAGCTCGCGACGTGCTTGCCTCCGAGCTCGAGGAGCCGCTCGCCGCGGATGCGGGCGTCGAGGGCGACGATGAGGACGAGGGGCGCGGCGAGCAGGAGGGCTCCGTATCGCCTGCGCGCGCGGGCCAGGGCGCGCAGGCGCGCGGGCGTGAGGAGGCCGCGCAGCCTGGGCGCGGGCCTGGCGGAGGGCTCCTTGGGGGCCATGGTGCGGGGCACGGGGGCGGCGATTCTACAGAGGAAGTCGCGGACCTGAAACGATCCTGTCGCGGATCCGCGACCGGCGCTCCTCAAGCCCCGGTCCGGCCGCACGCCGGAATTTCGATCCTGGATGGAGAGGGGATGAGGTACTAGGAGGGCCACCGGGATGCCCGAGCAGCTCACCCTTCAAGGCTTCGGCCTCACCCCGGAGCCCGCGCCCGCGCCCGCGCCCGCACCCGCTCCGGGACCCGCGCCCGTGTCTGGACCCGCGCCCGTGTCCGGCGCTGCGCCCGCCGGACCCGCGGCGGCCCCCGAGCCTCCGCCGGCTGCGCGCCTCGGCGCGGAGCTCGAGGCTGCGCTCCTGCGCGAGCTGATGGAGACGTACCGCCACATCAACCACAGCCAGTTCCGGCGCAAGCTCGAGCCGGCCGCGATCGAGCTCTCCGATGCGTCGGGGCGGCTGGGGCGCTGGGTCGGGGACGCGCGGACGATCGAGCTCTCGCGCACGCTCGTCGTCGAGCGGCCCTGGGGCGTGGTCGTCGAGGTCCTGAAGCACGAGATGGCGCACCAGTACGTGCAGGAGGTGCTCGGCGTCGCCGACGAGACGGCGCACGGCCCTGCGTTCCGCGAGGTGTGCGAGCGGCTCGGTATCGATCCGAGCGCGGCGGGCGTGCCGGCGGCCTCCTCGACACCCGCCCCCGCCGAGGAGCGCATCCTCGAGCGGATCGCGCGGCTGCTCGCGCTCGCCGAGAGCGCCAACGTGCACGAGGCCGAGGCCGCCATGAGCGCCGCCCAGCGGCTCATGCTCAAGTACAACCTCGACGTCGCGAAGGCGCGCGCGGCGAAGAGCTACGGGTTCCGCCACCTCGGGAAGCCGAGCGGGCGCGTGGGGGAGAGCGAGCGCATCGTCAGCGGCATCCTCGCCAGGCACTTCTTCGTCGAGGCCATCTGGGTCCCGGTCTACCTGCCGCTCGAGGGCCGGCGCGCGAGCGTGCTCGAGGTCTGCGGGACCCACGCCAACCTCGAGATGGCCGCCTACGTCCACGCGTTCCTGCACCACACCGCCGAGCAGCTCTGGTCCGCCCACAAGCTCGAGCACGGCGTGCGCTCGAACCGCGATCGCCGCACCTTCCTCGCGGGCGTGATGCTCGGCTTTCTCGAGAAGCTCAACACCGAGCGCAAGCAAGAGCGCTCCCAGGGGCTCGTCTGGGTGCGCGACGCCGATCTCGCGAGCTACTACCGGACGCGCCACCCCCACGTGCAGAACATCCGCCACTCCGGCAACCAGCGGACCGAGGCCCACCTCCACGGCCGCGAGGCCGGCCGCAGAATCGTGCTGCACCGCCCGCTCGATGGCGACGGCGAGCCCGGCCGAGGCGCCCGCCTCCTCCCCCCGAAGAGCGACTGAGCCTGGAACCGGAACCGGAACCGGAACCGGAACCGGAA
>CAYQYG010000207.1:0-5273 GCA_964421485.1 uncultured Polyangiaceae bacterium
GGGGGGGGGGGGGGGGGGGGCCGGGGGGGGGGGGGGGGGGGGGGGGGGGGGGGGCCCGCCCCCCCCCCCAGAGAAACGTCTATCCGGGGGTCGCGGCGGGGCCGCGGATCGAATCGGGAAGAGGCGCGGAGAGGTTGTGGCGGAGGCGTGGCGGCCCGGGGCGCCTCAGCTCGGGGCGCCGCGGTCTCCCCGGCCGAAGATGGCTTCCCAGTTGGTGCGGTAAGCGTCGGTGGCCACCTGCGCGGGGCCCGACGAGCGCCTCGCCTCCTCGATCTGCTTCGGCGCGTCCATCAGCACCTCCACGTCGAAGAGCCGCTCGTGCTCGGATCGCGGCCTGAGGCGGACGATGTCGCCGTGCACCGGCCGCCCCTCCTCGAGCGCGCGGATCTCGCCGATCTCGATGGAGTCGTCGCGCTTGCGGATCACGCGGTAGCCGCCGCCGCACTCCGTCGCGCCGTGCACGAAGACCACGTCCTCGCGCGCGGGGGGCGCCGCGTCCTCCGCCGGAGCCCTGGGCTGCCCCTCCTTCGTCATCAGCCGAGCTTCCCACGTTTGGCCCTCGCTCCGCCAGTCGGGGTGCACGCGATCGATCGGAGAGGAGAGGGGGTCACAGGGAGGCGGGGAGAGCGGGAGGGCAGAAATTCTGAGCTCTCTGCCTTCTCTCTCCTCCCCGCCCTCCCCGCCTCCCTGTAGATTCCTCACCGAGCCCCGACGTGAGCAAGCACATCCTGGTCGTCGACGACGAGGCGCGGATCCGCGACGTGGTCTGCTACGCGCTCCAGAAGGAGGGCTTCCGTGTCACCGCCGTCGGCGACGGGCGGGCGGCGCTCACGGCGGCCGAGCAGGGCGGGGTCGACCTCGTCGTGCTCGACGTCACCCTCCCGGAGCTCGACGGCTTCGAGGTCTGCCGCAGGCTCCGGGGCAAGTCCCGCGTCCCGATCCTCTTCCTCTCGGCGCGCAGCGAGGAGGTCGACCGCATCGTCGGCCTGGAGCTCGGCGGCGATGATTACCTCGTCAAACCCTTCTCCCCGCGGGAGCTCGTCGCGCGCGCCAGGGCCATCTTCCGGCGCATCGAGGGCCCGGTCGAGGCGCCCGCCGAGCGCCCCGCCGTCCTCCGGCACCGCGGCATCGAGCTCGATCCCGAGCGCCACGAGGTCCGCTACGCCGGCCAGGTCGTGCCGCTCACCCCCACCGAGTTCGGCGTGCTCGGCGCGCTCATCGAGCGGCCCGGCGTCGTCCTCTCCCGCGGCCAGCTCATGCAGCGCGCCTACCGCTACGACAACCTCATCACCGAGCGGACCATCGACACCCACGTCCGCCGCATCCGCGCCAAGTTCCGCGGCGCCGGCATCGACCCGATCGCGACCGTGCACGGCGTCGGGTACAAGGCCTCCGAGGAGGGGTAGGCCCGAGCCCCTGGGCGGGCTTCACGCTCTCGACGTTCGGGGGCTCCGCGCGGACGAGCCGCGCTGCGCCCCCGAACCCCCACGCTCCCGAGGATCGCTACGCCGAGGAGCTGCTCCTGCTCCCTCAAGGGCCCTAGGGCGCCTGCGGCTCCCCCCGACCTCGATCCAGGGCAACGTCCAGATTCGTAAGCCCGCGACCCAAGGACGGATTTTGTCCCCGCTGGGGCGGCATCCGGCCGTGGGCTGTGGCAGAGTCGGCTGACCGATGTCACGCCCGACCCGCGTCCGCAACCTCTCAAGATCACTTGGCGTTGCAGAGGACGACCTGATCCTCTGGCTCGAGGAGCACGCGCCGGCGGCGGGAGAGTGGCATCCGGCGGACTTCCTCCCGCAGGAGATCGCGGATCGCGCGCAGGCGGCCCTCGGCCGGCCCGCGCCCCGCCCCGAGCCCGTCGAGCGCCGCTGCGCGGAGTGCGCGCACCGGCCCGCGGCGCCCGGCGTGCGCATCGTGCCCGCGAGCGCCGACGCGACCTGCAGCGCCTGCGGCGGCTCCGTGAACAAGCGCGCCGCGCTGGACCTCGTCGAAGCGTTCCGCGCGCGGGGCCTGCGCCGGCTGCTCGTGGTCGGCGGCGGCCCGGGCACCGCAGAGGATCTGCGCGCCCTGCTCGGCGACATCGACGTGCGCATCGTGGACGGCGAGAGCCACCGGAACGCCACGCAGGCCGACTCCGAGATCCGCTGGGCCGACGTGATCGCGGTCTGGAGCTCGACCATCCTCCCCCACAAGGTCTCGAAGCTCTACACCGACCACCGCGGCGGCCGGGACAAGCTCGTGACCGTGCCCCGCCGGGGCGTGGCCGCGCTCTGCAAGGCCGTCACCGACAAGGTCGCAGGCACCGCCACCCGCTGACCCCGGCAGGGCCGGGACCCGCCGTGGACGGCGCAAACCGCCCATCCCCTCGCCCTCGAATCCGTCTCGTCATGCGGGCCCCGCGCCCGCTCCGCGTCGATTCTTGAACAGCGCCTGCACGGCCGAGCAGCGGACAGAGATGCAGCGCTCGGCGAATCGAGGACGAAAGAGGCGAAGCCCCTCGTGACGGTTGGCTCGGCCTGCTGCGTAATGCACAATGGGGGTTTCACCATACTACCCCACTCGCAGGAGTCATCCATGACCCATGACGATCCCTCCTTCGACCGCAGAAGTCTCCTCCGTGGCCTCGGCCGGGCGGCTGCGATCGCCGCGGTCGCGCCCACGGTCCTCGGCGCGGCGACGGCGCGCGCGTCGCTGGCCGAGACGCTCACGCCGGCCTCGCCCGAGAGCGTGGGCATGAGCTCCGACCGGATCGAGGACGTGCTCGCGCGCGTGCAGCGCCGCGTGAATGACGGCCTGTTCCCGGGCGCCGCGGCGCTCATCGCGCGCGGCGGCCGGATCGTCGCTCACCGGGCCTTCGGCACCCGCGTCGCCGGCGAGGACGACCCCGTCACGCTGGACACGCTCTTCGATCTGCAGTCGATGACCAAGGTGCTCGCGACCTCGACGTCGGCGCTGATCCTCGCGCAGGAGGGCGCCATCTCGCTCGGCGATCCGGTCGCGGCGTACCTGCCGGACTTCGCGGCGAACGGCAAGGGCGCGGTGACGATCCGCGACATGCTCCGCTACTCGGCGGGCCTGCCCGTCGACAACCAGTTCCTCGATGATCCCGACGACGCCCACGTCTGGCAGCTCATGGCCGAGACGCCGCTGGAGTACCCCACCGGCTCGATGGTGCTCTACAGCGATCTCACCTACCGCCTGCTCGGCCGCGTGATCGAGGTCGCCGCCGGAATGAGCCTCGACGCGTTCGCGAAGGCGCGCATCTGGGGCCCGCTCGGCATGACCGACACCACGTTCACCCCCCCCGCGTCGCTGCTCCCCCGGATCGCGGCCACCGGCTGGTCCGAGATCCGCGGCTACGTGGTCCGCGGCGAGGTCCAGGACGAACAGGACTTCGCGCTCGGCGGGATCACCGGCTGTGACGGCGTGTTCTCCACCGCGCGGGACGTCGCCGTCTTCTGTCAGATGGTCCTGAACCGGGGCAAATACGGCGGCGTGCGCGTGCTCGATCGCCAGCTCGCCAAGGCGATGGTGAAGAACCAGACCCCCCAGGTGACCGTGGCCGGCACCGACGTCTCGCCGATCGCGAACCTCCTGCTCACGCCCAAGGGCTACGGCTTCGAGCTCTCGACCCGCCGCTTCTCCAATGGCGGGATGCGCCTTTCGCCCCGCTCCTACGGAAAGGCCGGCGGCGCCGGCACGTTCATGTGGATCGACCCCGATCGAGACCTGTTCGGCGTCCTCCTGACCAACCACGGCCTCCCCGTCCCGTTCGACGAGCCGGGCTGGGATCGCCTGCTCGACGAGACCGGCCCCGCCGAGTTCTTCGACGGCATCATCAATGCGGTCGAGGACGACTGACGACCGAGGACGCCCGCCGCCCCGGCGGGCCGGGCTCACCAGTCCGTCGGCAGATAGTCCTTCAGGAACTGCCCCCACACGTGCTCCCCCGTGAGCATCCCCGAGAAGATGGGATCGCAGATCCGCGCGGCCCCGTCGACGATGTCGAGCGGCGGGTGGAACCCGTGCTCCTCCACCTTGCGCGCGGCGATCTGGGCCGGGTCCTCGTCGGTCACCCACCCGGTATCCACGCTGTTCATGAAGATCCCATCCCTGGCGTAATCGGCCGCGGAGGTGCGGGTCATCATGTTGAGCGCCGCCTTGGCCATGTTCGTGTGCGGGTGCCTGTCGGTCTTGTGGGCCCGGTAGAACTGCCCCTCCATGGCGGAGACGTTGACGATGTGCTTGCCTTCCGATCGCTGCCGCAGCATGAGCGGCTTGAGCCGGGCGTTGAGCACGAACGGCGCGACCGCGTTGACGAGCTGCACCTCGAGCATCTCGACCGTGGGCACCTCGCCGAGCGCGAGCCGCCAGCTGTTCCGATCGCGCAGGTCGACCTGCTGCTGGTCGGCGTCATAGCGCCCCCGGGGAAAGAGCGCGTCCTCCGGCAGCGGCCTGTCCGCCGCGGTCCTGATCTGCGACAGGAGCGCCGGCTCGAGCAGCCCCGCGCCGAGCTCCGGCCTCGCCGAGCCCAGCGCGAGGCCCTTCATCATTCGGGGCTCCGGGTCGCCTCCGGCGCCCTCCGCCCCGAGCGCCTTCATCATTCGGGGCTCCGGGTCGCCTCCGGCGCCCTCCGCCCCGAGGCCCCCCGCCCCCCTGAGCGCCTCGTATTCAGCGACGAGCCCCCGCGCCCGCTCCGGCAGCGCCGCGGCGGGCGCCGCCTCGCCCGGCGCGAGGTGCGCATAGAAATCGGGCGGCCGCCGCACCGTCTGGCAAGCGTTGTTAATGATGGCGTCCAGCCTGTCCTGCGACCGATCGAGGTGTCGAGCGAACAGCTCGACGCTCGGCGTGTGCCTGAGATCGAGCCCGTAGATCGACAGCCGCCCCGCCCAGTCCTCGAAATCGCTCTCCTCCGCGTATCGCCGCGCCGCGTCGCGCGGGAACCGGGTCGTGACGATGACCCGCGCCCCCGCCCTGAGCAGCTTGATGGCGGCCTGATACCCGATCTTGACCCGCGCCCCCGTGATCAGGACGACGCGCCCCTCGAGGGAAGCCGTCTGGTTGCGCTTCGAATAATTGAAGTCGCCGCAGGCCTGACACATCGAGTCGTAGAAGAAGTGGACCGTGCGATACTCCGCCTTGCAGACGTAGCACTTCCGCGGCTTGCCGAGCTCCGGCCCCCCGCCCCCCCGGCCCGCGCCCGATGCCGCTGCCGTGGCCGGTTCCGCTGCCGTGACCGATTCCGGTTCCGCTGCCGTGACCGATTCCGGTTC
>CAYQYG010000207.1:5373-14654 GCA_964421485.1 uncultured Polyangiaceae bacterium
TTCCGCTGCCGTGACCGATTCCGGTTCCGCTGCCGTGACCGATTCCGGTTCCGCTCCGGATCGGCGGACCACGCCGGACGGCGGCCGCAGCTCGGGCGGCGGGGTCTGGAACACGGGGGCCCGCCGCGCGGTGCGGATCCCCGTCGCGTCCAGGAGCGCCCCGTCCGCGGCCTTCCGCTCCTCCCGGTCGCGGCGCCTGAACGCCTTCGCGAGCTCCCGCTGCTCGACCCGCTCGGGCCGCGACAGCCGCCCCGCCGCGACGAGCAGCCTGCGCCGCAGCTCCCCCTCGACGCCCGCGAGCAGCCCCCGCCGCTCCGCGAGCGCCTCGAGGATCTCTGCCGCCCGCCCGATCTCATCGGCCGTGAACGGCGCATCGTCGCGATCGGCTCCCATCGCGGCCCCCCCATAGCACGCACCTCTGGCCAGGCACAACGAGGGGGGACGAACGCGAGCGCCGGCGGACGAACGGCGAGGATATGCTGCGGCTGCGGCAGATTCCCCGAGGGACCACCGCGGTGGCGTCGCGTCGCAAGGATCCAGAGGCACCCCATTGAGCAAGGCCCTCCTCCGCGCGCTCGGCCGGATCCGCGTCCGGCTCCTCGTCGTCAACCTCGTCGCGCTCCTCGTGCCCGTCGCGGGCCTCGAGTTCGCGCGCATCCACGAGCGCCAGCTCCTCGACGCCCTCGAGCGCGACATGCGCAACCAGGCCGCGCTCGTCGCCGCCCTCGTCGAGCGCGACATCGACGAGCTCTACGAGCTCGGCGACCCGAGGCACGCCGCCATCCTCACCGCCGCCGCGCGCCGCACCCGCACCCGCGTCCGCCTCCTCGACGCCGCCGGCGAGGTCGTCGCCGACTCCCACGAGAACGGCCCGCCCGAGGGCCCGGAGCCGCCCCCTCCCTCGATCGTCCCGCGCTCCCTCCGTGACGAGATCGAGCCCGACGACCCCGGCCCCACCCCCAGGACCTGGCCCGAGGTCCCCGACCGCCCCGAGGTCAGGGACGCCCTCTCCGGCCGCCCCGCCGCCGCCACCCGCGTCCGCGCCCGCCAGCCCGACGTGCTGCTCTTCATCGCCGAGCCGATCCGCCGCCGCGGCGCCGTCGCCGGCGCCGTCTACGCCGTCCGGTCCACGCAGCCGGTGCTCTTCGAGCTCTACCGCATCCGCTCCGGCCTCCTGCGCGTGCTCGCGGTCGCGCTGCTCGGCACCGGGGCCGTCACACTCCTGCTCGCGTGGTCGATCTCGCGCCCGCTGGGCCGCCTCTCCCGCGCCGCGCGGCGCGTCGCCGCCGGCGAGCCCGACGTCGAGATCCCGATCTCCGGCGGCGGCGAGATCCGCGAGCTCGCCGAGTCGTTCGCGAGCATGAAGGAGCAGCTCCACGCGCGGCTCAGGTACATCTCCGATTTCGCAGCCGACGTCGCGCACGAGTTCAAGTCGCCGCTCACCTCCATCCGCGGCGCCGCCGAGCTGCTCGACGAGGGCGCCGCGGACGATCCCGAGGCGCGCGGCCGGTTCCTGAAGAACATCGAGCTCGACGTGACCCGCCTCGACCGCCTCGTCTCGCGCCTGCTCGAGCTGAGCCGGATCGAGGCCTCGAGCGAGGCGATGAGCGTCCTCGATCTGGAGGCGCTGCTCGCCCGCGTCGCCCGGAGGACGAGCACCCCCGAGCGCCCGGTGCGGCTCCATTACGAGCGGCCCGAGCGCTTCGTCCGCGCGCGCGAGATGGACCTCGAGACGGCGGTGCTCAACCTGGTGGACAACGCGCTCCGGTTCTCGCCGCCCGGCGAGGCAGTGGAGATCCGCGTCACCGACGGGGCGGAGGGCGCGCCGCGCGGAGCGCGGCCCGGAGCCCCGGACGCCGGACAGAGGCTCGAGGCCGAGCCCTCGATCGCGATCGCGGTCTCCGACCGCGGGCCCGGGATCCCGGAGGCGCTCCTGCCGCGCATCTTCGATCGCTTCTTCACGACGGACGAGGCCCGGAACGGGACGGGCCTGGGCCTCGCGATCGTGCAGAGCGTGGCCCAGGCGCACGGGGGCAAGGTCAGCGTGTCCACCGCGGCCGGCGCGGGCACGACATTCACGATCCGGCTGCCGCGCAGGGGCTGAATCAGGCCGGCATCGAGCGGCCGGTCACAGCCGCGCGAGCAGGCCCAGGAAGGCGGCGAAGGTGGGCCGGCCCGCCGTGCCGAGGGGCTCGCCCGCGAGCTCGACGGCCGGCCTCGGCTGCGTGACGAACGCGTTCACGTCCATGATGACAGCTGCGCGGTCGCCGATGCGGAGCGCGAGGCCCGCGCCGGCGCCGGCGAGGACGGCCCAGACGTCGCCGGCCGCGGCGCGCAGCGGGGGCGACGGAGCGCCCTCCGCGTGCAGGTGGTACGCGCCCGCGCCGGCCGAGAGGATCGGGACTATCGGGCCGCCGGGGAGCTCGTAGACGATCTCCAGCGCGGCGAGCTCCTGCCGGACGGAGACGGTCCCGAAGCGGCCCTCGAGCGCGGGGGCCAGGGCGGGCCCGGCGAGCGTGAGCCGGGCCGCGAGCGCGCCGGCCGAGCGCGCGGATCCAGGCGAGGCGGGCGCGCCCATCGGGGCGCCGAGCGAGACGCGGAGCGCGGGCCCGACGGCGGGGCCGATGGCGCCGGTGCTCTGGAGGAAGGCGACGGCGCCCTCCATGCCGAAGCCCGCGAGCAGCGGGAGCCGCGCAGGAGCGGGCGCGGGAACGGCCGAGGGCGCGGGCGCGGCGAAGCGCGCGATGTCGCGGGGGACGGGCGCGGTCGCGCGCGCGCGGGCGGTCGCCTCGAGCAAGCTCGCCTGGAGCAGCTCGACGGCGCGGACGGCGATGATCGAGGGCGTCGACGCGCCGTCACCGCCGACGGTGCGGATCACCGTCTTGCCCGTGACGCGGTCGACGATCCACAGGTCCGCGGCTGCGCCTCCCGCCGAGCGGGAGATGCTCGCCGCCGCGAAGGCGCCGGAGTCGTGGGCGGCGCGCTCCATCGAGGCGCGGAGGTCACCCGGCGCCGCGCCGGCGGGCTCGGACCCGGCGCCGGCGGGCTCGAGCGCGGTGCGCTCGAGGGTGACCACCTCGAAGCCGGCGGCGCGCAGCTCGGCCGTGAGGCGCGTCGCGGCCTCGACGAGGATTGCGTCGTCGGAGGCGGCGCGGAGGATCACGACGCGGGACGGGGCGGGCGCCGCGGGCGCGGGGTTCGGGGCGGAGGGCGCGCCGCGTGGAGCGCGACCCGGAGCCCCCGATGTCGAGCTGGCCGCCGCGGCCGGCTGGGCCTCCGCGCGCGCGGCGATCAGCAGGGCTGCGAGGAGGGCGATCCGGGCGGGGCGCACGCCCTCAAGGGTTTACCAGATCCCGCGCGAGCGGTGCGTGCGCGCCCGTCGGATGGCGGCGGAGGTACTGCTCCGCCACGGCGCGGGCGGCGGCGCGGCCCGAGGTCCGCTGCACGGCGAGCATCTTGCGGCCGAGCGCCTCGGCCGCGAACGGTCCGCCGGGCGACTCGGCCAGGTAGGTGTCGTACCAGACGATCGCCGCGCCCGGCGCGCCGCCGTCGGCGAGGCGGCCGAGCAGGAACGCCGCCGCGCGCCCCGCGCTCGATCCCGGGAACCGCTTGCGCGTGGCCTCGAGGGCGCCGCGCGCCACGTCGCCCCGCCGCGCGTACCGCGCCGCATCGCCGAGCGCCGTGAGGTCGTCGAGCGAAGCGTGAGCGAAGACCGCGTCGAGGCCGCGCTGCTCGGCCTCGGACAGCACGCCCTTGAAGTCCCCCGCCGCGACGCGCTTCGACCAGCTCCGCGCGCCCGCCTCGGCCTGCGGCCTGCCGGCCGCCCCCGCCTCGCCCGGCGCAGCGGCGGCGGACGCCTCGGAGCTAGCCTCGGATGCCGCCGCGTCCTCCGCGGCGCTCGCTGCCGGCGCCTCGACGCCCCGCAGCGCCGCGTCCGCCGCCTCGATCCCGACGATCTGCACGTCTCCCTCGCGCTGCCGCGCGACGAGCCGCTGGCCCGCCCTGAGCGGCAGCCCGTCGGGCGCCATCGGCCCGCGCACGGTCACCGCGCCGTCGATGAGGTCCACCCGCAGCGTCTCGTCGGCCCGCGACCAGTCGACGTGGAACTCGGTGCCCGTCACCAGCACCGCGAACGGCCCTGCCTCCACCGACCACCGCGCCCCCGGCAGGTGCGCGACCTTCAGCGCGGCCCGCCCGTCCTCGAGCACCACCCGCGCCCCGTGCGCGGTCACCTCCGCCACGCGCATCGACGCCCCGCCCTCGAGCGCGACCGCGCTGCCGTCCGTGAACCGCACGCGCGCCTCGGCCCCGTCCGGCGCTCGCACGTACCCGCACTCCGCCGCGCCCGCGCCCGCGCTCTCGACCACGCACCCGAGCCGCGGTGGCGGCCAGAGCACCGCCGCGCCCGCCGCGAGCGCCGCCGCCGCCGCGAGCGCCCCCACCCACCGCGCGCGCTCGCCGCGAAGGACCGCGCCGAGCGGCCCGGTGCGCCCTCCTCCGCGCGTCACCGCGGCCACGAGCCGCTCCCGACCCGCCGCATCGCGCGCCGGATCGATGTCGTCGGGCAGTCCCTCCCGCGCGATCTGCCCCAGCCGGTTCATCCTGGCCTGATCACCCATCGAGATCCTCCTGGCTCATCGGGAGGTGCGGCAGCCCGGCCGCCGGTCCGAGGAGATACGCGGCGAGCGCCGGGTCGCGCTGCGCTGCCGTCAGAATCCGCTGCGTGGCCCGCCCGAGGTGCCGCTTCACCGTCGCGAGCGAGCACCCGAGCGCCGCCGCGACCTCGGTGAGCTCCAGCCCCTCGACGTACCGGAGGACGAAGAGCATGCGCGAGCGGTCGTCCACGCGATCCAGGATGGCGTAGAGCCGCGCGACCGCGTCTCGCCCGCCGAGGTCCGCGGGCCGAGCCGCGAGCTCCGGCAGCACCCCCGTCGGCGAGAGGGTCAGCCACCTCCGCAGCCGCCGCCGCCGGAGCTCGCCCCGCGCCACGCGCATCGTGATCCCCACGATGAAGCTCGTCAGCAGCGACGGTTCGCGCAGGTCCTTCGCCACGCGGAAGAAGCGGAGGAAGGTGTCCTGCACGTGGTCCTCCACCTCGTCCCCTGGTCCGAGCGTGCGCCGGAGCAGCCTCCGGACGAGCGGCGCGAACCGGTTCCAGAGGATCGGCGCCGCCCCCGGGTGCCCCTGCGCCGCGGCCCGCGCCAGCCCCTCGTCATCCGTGACCGACAGCGGCAGCGCCTGCAGCGCGCGGGCGCCCGGAGCGCCGGGCCGCGCTCCACGCGCCGCGCCCTGCGCCCCGAGCCCCGCCTCCCCCCCCTTGTGGACGGAGGGCACGGGGCGCAACGACGGGGCGCGCGGGCGGCTCATGGGGCCAGCAGTCTCCACGCGCCGGCCGCGCGGCTCAAGAACCCTCCGCCGGCGAGCAAACGCTATTTTCCTGACCCTCCGGCGCCCCATCCTGCGACAGTGATCAGGCCGACGCCTTGCCGTCCACCTTGCCGGAGGAATCATGCGCCTTTTCACCGCAATCTCGCTCGCCCTCACGACCACGATCGCCGGCTTCACCCTGGGTATGGGGTGCAGCGACGACACAGTGGACGGCGCCAGCACGTCGAGCACGGGCACCACGAATGCCGGCGGCGCCGGCGGCGGGACCGGCGGCGGGGGCACCACGACCACGACCGGCGTCGGCGGCGCCCCCACCACGGTCAGCCCGTGCCAGGGTCACGTGTACGAGTGCGGCGACACCCTCGACAACGACGGCGACGGCCTGATCGATTACCAGGATCCGGACTGCCTCGGCCCCTGCGACAACACGGAGGGGAGCTACTACGGCGGCATCGCCGGACAGCCCGGGCCGGCCTGCACCGTCGATTGCTACTTCGATCAGGACACCGGCTCCGGCAACGACGACTGCTACTGGAACCACCAGTGCGATCCCCACGAGGTGTCGCCGGACTACCACCCCGAGTCCTCCAACGGCGACGCCTGCGCGCACAACCCGAACGCGAACACGCCGGGCACGTCCGGCACCTGCGACGAGCTCTACAACGCGCAATCGCAGGCCTGCCATGATTACTGCGGCCCCCTGGTCCCGAACGGGTGCGATTGCTTCGGCTGCTGCGAGCTGCCCGCCGGGAGCGGCCAGTACGTGTGGCTCGGCTCGGACGCGAACGGGGACAAGACGGGCTCGTGCAGCCGCGATGTCATCGATGACCCCACGAAATGCGAGCCCTGCCTCCCCGTCGCCGGATGCCTCAACGGCTGCGACCCGTGCGAGCTCTGCCTGGGCAAGGACACGCTCCCGCCCGAGTGCTATCCGGACGGCGGCGCGGGCGGCGGCCCGACGGGCCAGTGCCCTGGCGGCGACCAGCCGTGCGGCCTCCCGGGGCAGGACCCCTGCCCCGCGACCCACTATTGCATCACGGGCTGCTGCCAGGAGGTCCCCCAGTAGCCCCGTGTTGCACAGCGGCTTCAATCCTCCGATCACCGATTGAATGGGAATTGGTGGGCCTCGGCGGCGCCGCCGGGTCTCGACCTGTTCGGTGCGCTAGGGCGTCCCTGGCGGCGTGGCGAACTGGCCGGGGAAGGGGTTCGCGCGATTCCTGCGCTGGATCTCCTCGGGGGTCCAGGGCGTCGCGCCGCGCTCGTGGAAGAGGGCCACGCCGATCACGCCGACGTTGCGGGCGTCGCCGTGCTTCTGGTTCGCATACGAATTGCGGACCGAGCCGAAGCGGAAGGCCGCCACCTCGTCCATGCTCTGGCGGAAGCCGTCGATCTCGAGCTCGCCGTGCGGATCGAGGATGTAGCCCCGCTTCGAGAACGAGGCCGCCTGGCCGTCGAGCACGTCCAGCCCGTCGACGGAGACCACGCATTCGAAGCGGTTGTCGGTCTGGTTGCGGAGCACGATCGTGTAGCGGTTGCCTGCCTCGCCGATCGCGAAGCGCCGGTCGCCGGCGATGAACCCGCTCAGGAACCGGCCGTCCTCGCTCCGGAGGCCTATCGTGACCGCCCCGCCCGCGATCGGGAACGCCTGCGGCGCCACGCGCTGGAAGCCGGCCGCGCTCGCCATCGCGCGCGCGCCCTGCTCGTCGTTGTAGAACAGGGTCGACGTCGAGAACGGGTGGTCCGCGTCGGCGCGCACGAACGACACCGTCGAGATGCGCGACGTCCGCGTCTCGCCCCACTCGGTCCCGAGCCCCGGGCGCGACGCCGCGTCGTCGCGGGCCTCACGCTCCGCTTCCTTCCTGGCGACGTCGCCCTTCGACTGGGACGGCTTCGCGGCCGCGCCGGGCACCGGCGGCGCGGCGGGCTCGGCCGCCGGCGGAGGCGGGGATTCCTCGGCCTGGGCGCTGGGCCCGTCCGCGCCCGCGGCCGGGGCGTCGGCGGCGGGGGCAGACTTCGCGGTCGGGGCGGGGGCCTCGGGAGCGGACTGCGAGGGTGTCGCCGCCTCCTGCTGGGCAGCGCACCCCGCCGCTGACAGGAGCGCCATCGCCACCATCGCCGAGAGCCCGATCCGTCGCACCTTGTTCATGATCTCCTCCAAGCCGCGTCGCGGTGTCGGGCAGGAGAACGCCGCCGCCCGGGGGACCTTACAGCCCGAACGCGCCGGTCCGAGCTCGCGCCCTGACCCTCGCGCGGACCCGGAAGCGGACGCCCGACCGGCAGCATCGAACCGATCGCGCGCGACCGCGTGGTCCGTCCGGCTCGCGTCGATGGCTCACCCGCGGAGCCAAGGAGAAGACCTCATGATGCCTCACCCGTCGCGCCAGGCGCCCCTCCTCCCAGGCCAGCTCGTCGCCGGCAAATATCGGCTCCTGCGGGAGATCGGCAGCGGGGCGATGGGGAGGGTGTGGGCGGCGCGGAACGAGACGATCTTGCGTGAGGTCGCGTTGAAGCTGCTCGCCGGCCGCGATGAGGAGCTCCGCCTCCGGCTCAAGCGCGAGGCGGTCGCGTGCGGCGCCCTCCAGCACCGCCACATCGTCGACATCTATGACGTCGCGCAGACCGACGACGGGGATCCCGTGCTGGTCATGCAGCTCCTCTCCGGCGAGACCCTGAAGGATCTCCTGGCGCGCAGGCGGCGGCTCGGGGCCATGCTCGCGGCCTCCATCGCGCGCGACATCGCCCTCGCGCTCGCCGCGATGCACGGCATCGGGATCGTGCACCGCGATCTCAAGCCACCGAACATCTTTCTGCACCGCGAGCCGGGCGCGAGCGCCCCGGTCGTGAAGGTGCTCGATTTCGGCGTGAGCAAGCACCTCGCTGCGAAGGACAACTTCCGCACCGCGCCGGGCGGCGCGGTGGGCACCCTGCTCTACATGAGCCCGGAGCAGCTGCAGGGCCGACCCGACGTCGACGCACGGGCCGACATCTGGGCGCTCGGCGTGGTGCTCTTCGAGATGCTCGCCGGAGTGCGCCCGTTCAAGGGCGATCAGGCCGGGATCATCCACCAGATCTTCCGCGGCGAGATCCCGAGCATCTCCAGCTATGTGCGGACCGTCGATCCGCAGCTCGCCGCCGTGGTCTCCGGGTGCATGTGCCGCGACCGGGACGGCCGCCTCGGCCCTGCGGAGCGGATCGCCGCGATGCTGGACCAGATCGCGGGCTCCGGCGATCCGTGGGCGCCCGCCGCGCCGGCGTCGCTGATCTCGGAGGAGCGCCCGAGCGGCGCTGGGTCCACGCTCACGGGCGTGGCGGGGCCCCTTTCGCCTCCCTCCAGCTGGGCGCCTGCGGGGGTGATGGAGTCGGATTCGGATGACGAGGTCGATGACCAGGCGGAGACCAGGCATTTCAGGCCCGCCGCGATGGCCCACGCGCTGCCGAGGCCGGCGCCGGCAGCGCCGGCGGCGGAGCTCACCGCCGCGCCGTCGATGCAAGCTCAGCCCGGCTGGACGCTGCCGCTCATCGCGCCGTCGCATCCGGATCCGGGGCCTCCCGGCGCCCCCGCGGGCGCGGCGATCGCCGGCGCGCCTCGCTCCGTGGAGCCCTCCGCCTCGAGAGAGCACGGGAGCGGGCATGGCCGCCCGCCGACCTCCTGGGCCATGGTCGGAGCGATCCTCGGGCTGGTCACCGCGATCGCGGCGCTCGCCGGCGTGGTCATTCTGAAGGTGACCCACGATCCGCCTCGCGCGGCGCGGGTGCGCGCCGTCCTGGCCGGGTCGAAGCTCCCGCGCCTGCCCCCGCCCGAGCCGCCCGCGAAGCCGCCCCGCGGCGCGGCGCCCACGCCGGAGCCGTCCGACGGCGCGGCGCCCACGCCGGAGCCGTCCGCGGGGCCGCCC
>CAYQYG010000208.1:0-14626 GCA_964421485.1 uncultured Polyangiaceae bacterium
GGGCGGCGCGGGCGCGCTCGGCTCCGGGGCGGGCGCGGCGCGCGCGGCCGCGCTGCGGGCAGCGCGGGTGAGCATGTCCCCGCCCCGGAGCGCCCTGGCCGCCGTGAGCGTCGGCCGATCGTCGGGGACCGACCCCGCGATCAGCATCGCGGCGATCATGGCGAGCAGCACGGCGGTGAAGACGCCCACGAACGCGGCGATCTGGGCGCGGCGCGCCGCCTGGGCGCGGACGTACCACGGCGCCGACAGCGCCGCGCGGCGGCGCAAGGGGGCCGGTCCGTGGTCGCCGAGGGCGGCGGCCGCGGCCGCGATCGCGATCGAGGCGGGGGCCGCCACGAGCGCGTGGGAGTCGCGCGCGAACGCGCGGGGCGTCCTGCTGTCCGGCGGGCGCTCGAACGGATGCCCCCCGCGCGCGGCCTGCATCGCCTCCTTGATCGCCGCGCGCCTGCGCTCGCCGCGCGGGCCGAGCACGCGCTGCATGAACCCCGCGACCTCGGCCGCGCCGATCTGCATCGACGCCGGCGTCGCGCGCTCGAGGGCGCGCAGCATCTCGGCCATGGTCGCGAAGCGCTGGTCCCTGTCCTTCGCGAGCGCCCTCATGATGACCTGCTCGATCTCCGCCGGGAGCGAGGGCACGAGGCTGCGGGCCGGATCGGCCGGGCTCGGATCCCCGATGCGGCGGAGCGTGGCCGGCTCGCTGTCGGCCATGAACGGGTGCTTCCCGGTGACGAGCTGATAGAAGACGATGCCGAGCGCGAAGATGTCGGAGCGCCGGTCCACCTGCTCGCCGCGGCCCTGCTCCGGGGACATGTACGGGACCTTCCCCTTGACCTCGCCGACGCGCGTCCGCTGCAGGTTCGAGGCCGCCTTGGCGACGCCGAAGTCGACGACCTTCACGATCCCGTCGTAGCCGACGAGCAGGTTCTGCGGCGAGACGTCGCGGTGCACGAGGCCGATCAGCTCGCCGGTCGGCCCCTTCAGCTCGTGCGCGACGTGGAGCCCGGCGCACACCTGCTTCACGATCCGCAGCGTGATGGGCAGCGGCACGCCCCCCGACGCCTTGCTCTCGCGCAGCACCAGGTGGAGCGGCTCGCCGTCCACCCACTCCATCACCTGATAGAGCGTGTCGTTCTCTTCTCCGAGGTCGAGGATCTCGACGACGTTCGGGTGATGGAGCTGCGAGACGAGCTCGGCCTCGTCGAGGAACATCTGCTCGAAATCGCCGTCATCGGACAGCTCGGCCCGGATGACCTTCATGGCCACGATCTTGTCGATCGCGCCGGCCGTGCGCGCCGCCCACACGGACGCCATGCCGCCGAGCGCGATGGGGACCAGGAGCTCGTACCTTCCGAGCGTGGCCCCTGCGCTGACGTCTCCGGTGAAGCCCATTCGCTGCGCGCACTCCAGGCGATGATCAGGCCAGCCGGGGGCGCTGCCGGGGTGGCTGGCCGCGCCCGAAGCGACGCTGCCGCCGGGCCGCGCGACGGTCGCGCGGCCCCTGTTGTCGGATCCGAAACCCCGCCCGGAGGGTCTCAAAGAACCCGGCCCGACTCAACCTGGAAACCTGGGCGGGTCCAGGGGAAGTGTCGACGTACGGCCCGCCCCGGGCATCGCATCAGGCTTGATCGCACGCTCGGAGTGGATTCCATGCATCGAGATTGGATTCTGTGGAGATGGTATCGAGGCTCACCTACTCCGGCTCCTGCGCCTCCGGGCCATCGAGCGGCGCCGCGGCGATCTCCTCCATCTCGACGCTCTCCTCCTCGATGCCGGGCAGCTCCTCCGGCTCGGCCGGCTCGGCGCCGGGCGCCGCGATCACCTTCCGCAGCGCCGTGAGGTGCCGCTTCGTGACGCCCGGCACCGCGAGGATCTGCTCGTCGGTCGCGCGGCGCACGGCCTCCAGCGAGCCGAGCTCGCGCAGGAGCGCCTTCTTCGCCGCGGGGCCGATGCCCGGGATGTCCTCTATCTCGGAGCGGAGGCGCCGCGCCTTGCCGAGCCGCTTGCGCGCGTGATTGGCGAAGCGGTGCGCCTCGTCGCGGACGCGCGCCAGGAAGAAGAGGGCGGAGCTCGTCGAGCGCAGCGGGATCCCGTTCTTCTGGCCGGGCAGGTAGACGCGGTCGACCATCTTGTCGCCGGTCTGCGTCTCGCGCTCCTTCGCGAGCCCCACGATTGGCAGCCCGTGCAGCCCGAGGTCCCGCGCCGCCGAGAGCGCGACCTGGAGCTGCCCGCGCCCGCCGTCGACGACGAGCAGATCCGGCAGGTCCCATTCCCCGCTCGCCGCCGCGTCGCCGCCTTCGGCCGCCGCGGCTCCGCCCTCGGGCCTGGCGGCCTCGCCCTCCGGCGCCGCGGCCTCGCCGCGCGCGCCCGCCTGCGCCTCCGCGCGCGCGCTCTTCCCGCGCCGGAAGCGGCGCGCGAGCACCTCGTACATGGCCGCATAATCGTCGCCGTCCGCGGCGGTCTTCACGTGAAAGCTCCGGTAGCGCTTGCGCTCGGGCTGCCCGTCGCGGAGCGACACGACGGAGCCCACCGTGTCGCCGCCGCCGAGGTGCGAGATATCGCAGCACTCGATCCGCCGGGGCAAGGCCGGCAGGCGCAGCCGCTCGCGCAGCTCCTCGAGCCGCGCCTCCAGATCATCGGAGCTCCGCTGCTTCTCGCGGAACGCGTGCTCCGCGTTCTCCGCCGCCATCCTGAGCAGGTCCGCGCGCTGCCCCCGCTGCGGCGCGAGCAGCGAGACCTTCCGCCCCCGCCGCTCGCCGAGCCACTCCGCCGTGCCCTCGGCGCCCTCGGGCAATACGGGCAGGAGGATCTCGTCCGGGATGGCCGCGCTCACCGCGCCGTAGTGCTCGCTCAGGAAGCCCGCGAGCACCTCGTCGTCGGGCAGCTCCGTGCTGCGGATTGAGAACGAGAGCGTATCGGTCACCCGCCCGCGGCGCACGAGCAACACCTCGATCTCCACCAGCGCCCCTTCGCGATAGAGCCCGACGGCGTCCTGATCGACGTCCTTCACGCTCACCACGCGCTGCTCCTCGCGCACGGCCTCCACCGCGCGGAGCTGATCGCGATAGATCGCCGCGAGCTCGAACCGGAGGCCCTGCGACGCCTCCTTCATCCGCTGCGTGAGCTCCCCCGTCAGCTCGTCGTGCCGCCCCTCGAGGAACATGTTCACCGAGCGGACCATCTCCGCGTAGAGCCCGCGGTCGACCTCCATCACGCAGGGCGCGAGGCAGCGCTTGATCTGGTACTGGAGGCACGGCCGCCGCCGCGACGCCATCTCCGCGTCGGAGCAGGTGCGGAGCTGGAAGTGCTTGTTGACGAGGTGGAGCGTCCGCCGCGCGCTCGTCGCCGAGTGGTAGGGCCCGTGATAGCGAGCCTTGTCGCCCTTCTCCGGCGAGGGCCGCCGCACCGTCTCGAGCATCGGCCACTGCTTGTGCGGGTCGATGCGGAGCCAGAGGAAGTCCTTGTCGTCGCGCAGCTTGACGTTGAAGCGGGGCTGGTGCTGCTTGATGAGCTGGTTCTCGAGGACGGCCGCCTCCTTCTCGGTGGCGGTCACCACGGTCTCCAGATCGGTGACGACCTTCCTCAGAATCGGGATGAAGTACCGGGCGTCGCTGGTCCCCTCCTGGAAGTAGCTCCGGACGCGCGCCCGGAGGCTCTTCGCCTTGCCGACGTAGACGACGCCGCCCGCCTTGTCGATGAACAGGTAGCAGCCCGGCTTGGGCGGCAGCGAGGCGAGCTTCGCCGCGATCAGCGCTTCGTGGTCGATCCTGGTCGGCTCGGTCGTCAAGGTCACGCCGATCTAGGATTCACGCCCCCGGGCAGCAAGCGCTCGTTTGAGCGGCCGCGGCCGGCGGCCCCGGAGCCCCTCCGGGATCTCCAGTGTGATCGCCTGTCCGCGGCGTACACCCCCTCCGGGATCTCCCCGCATGGCGCCGAGAGCCCGTCGGGGGCGCTTCACCGGATCAACACGCGGTTGAACATTCGGGGCTCCGGGTCGCGCTCCACGCAGCGCGCCCTCCGCCACGAACCCCGGTTGTCCTCCCGCCGCTCGCCCTCCATCCACCCCGCGCCCGAGGTGGAGTGGGTGTCCATGACCCCCTGCCCGGAGGCCCGGCGAGGCCGCACGAGAAGAATAGATGTCGCCGCGCCCAATCGAGCCCGCGGCCGCCGCGTGGATGGGCATGGTCGATGGCCGCGCCGCCGCCTATCCCACTGCGACGGAGACCTTCGCGCGAGACGGCCGCTCCGGAGGACCCCGGGGACTCCCTTTGAGAACGCTCCAATTATTTTCAGGTGTGGCGCTGACACCTGTTGACAAGTCTTTCCATCCATGGGACTTGAGATCCGATGAGCAACGTCGAGCAAGAAATCCGAAGCCAGGTTGATGCATTTGTCTCTCAACTGAGCGCCCTTGTCCGCAAAGCCGCTCTCGAAGCGGTCGCGAACGCGCTGAGGGGAGGGGAGGCGAAGCCCGTCGCGCGTGCGCGGCCGTCGCGCGCCGCTGCCAAGCCGCTGCCCGCGGCGCCGGAGCCCAAGAAGGTAGCAGCGAAGCCGGTGGCCAAGGTCGTCAAGCCGGTCGCCCGGAAGAAGGGCGAGAAGCGATCCAAGGAAGAGCTGATCCAGGTGACCCAGAGGGTCTTGGACCACATTCGGGCCAACAGCGGCCAGGGCGTGGAGCAGATCGCGAAGGAGCTCGGGACGAGCACCAAGGAGCTCAGCCTGCCCCTCCGGAAGCTGCTCGCTGAGAAGAAGATCACTTCGAAGGGCGAGAAGCGCGCCACGAAGTACTTTTCCCGCTGAGGCGGTGAACGACAGGGGACAGCCGCCGGGGCGCGCCGGGGGCGACCCCGAATTATCCCCGGTCCAGGCCATGGGCACAGCCCGCCTCTCGAGGCGGCGGCGTCCCCCGGCCGCGAGCCCCCTCTCCACTCCAATAGAGATCGCAGAGCAATCCAGCTCACGTCGATCGCCGGCGCCCGAGAGCGCCGCTCAGCGCTCCTGGTCACCCGGGGTGTCGCCGGGCGCGGGCCGAGCGGCGATGATCAGCACGTTGGAGAAGGGCGTCTTGCCCCAGGCGGGGCGGGTCTCGCACGCGAGGCCGAGGCCCGTGAGCAGCGCGGTGATCTCCCGCGCGGCGCGGAAGCGGACCCGCTCGCCGCGGTTCATGCGAAGCGTGGTGAAGACGCGCTCCTCCAGGAGGGTGATGAAGCTGCGCCATCCATGCTCGGTATCCGCCTCGCGCACCAGAAGGCGCCCGCCCGGCCGCACCGCGGCGGCGGCCCGGCGGAGGATGGCGTCCTGCTCCTCTGGCAGGAAGTAGTGGATGAGGTCGATGAGGAGGACGGTGTCAGCCTGTCCGAGCACGGCGTCCCGGGCGTCCGCTCGCCATAGCTCCACGTCCAGCGGGGGCGCCGCGGCCGCCGCGCCCGACGCGGCGCGGCGGCCGTCCTCTATCTTGGCGGCGTCCCAATCGAGGCCGCGCGCGCGCGTCGCCCGCCCGAGCTCGACCAGCAGAATGGGGAGCTGCCCGGCGCCGGTGCCGATGTCGAGCACCTCACCGAGCGCGCCCGGCCGCTCTCCCGCGATGTCGGCGATCAGGCGGGCGACCGGATCGCCGAGGAGCTTCACCCGCACGTAATGAAAGCGGCTGCGCTGGGCCGGGGTCGAGTCCTCCGGAGGCGCGTAGCGAGACGCGACGCGCTCGACCGCGTGGACCCAGGGGGGCGCGTCGTCGGGCAGTCGATAGGGCTCGATCCGGCGCGACGCCGAGGAGGGTGAGAGCCGCCGCTTGAGCGCGACGGCGCCGTAAGTCAGCGCCGCGCCGGCGCCGGCGAGCGCGAGCCCCACGACGGGCGCGCCGAGGAACATGGTCCCAGCGAAGCGGGAGAGCGCGTCGGCCCTGCCGATCTCCTGATCGAGGCGGAGCAGCGAGCCCGTCCTGAGGTACGCGCCGACCTGCACCTCGGCGGTGAGCAGCGCGGGCGCGAAGAACGGGTTGGAGATGTTCGAGGCGACCCAGGCAATGGCGGCGTCCAGCCGGAACCAGAGGCAGAGGACGAGGACCAGCGGAGTGTGGCAGCCGAAGATCGGCTGGGACCCGATGAAGAGGCCGATGGCCACGGCGGCCGCGGCGCGCGCGGGCGACAGGGCGCCTCCGCGGAGCTCGCGAAACGCGCGGCGGAGCTCCTCCCGGAGCGGAGAGAACTTCGCCACGTCTAGGAGCCGGCCGCGCCTGCGGCCTCGTCCGGCGCCCCGGGCTCGGCGCCCGCCCCGGGCGACACGCCCTCTCCGGGCGGCGCGCCGAGGGCGGGTGTCCCGCAGGCGCTCGGCTGATGGTCCACCATGCGGAGGTACATGCGCGCGCTCTTGTTCTCCGGATCGAGCGCGAGCGCCGCGCGCCACTCGGCGACGGCCCCGTCATGCAGCCCGAGCGCGAGCAGCGTGACGCCGAGCAGGACGCGCGCCGGCGCGTAGCTCGGGTTCGCGTCGCGCGCGGCCTCGTAGTGCTGCCGCGCGAGCGCCAGATTGCCCACGTCGCGGTAGAGCGTGCCGAGGCGCACCTGCAGATCCGCGAACGACGGGCATAGCTCCACTGCGCGCTTGAGCTCCGAGATCGCCTCGGGCTTGCAGCCGGCGTCGCTGTAAGCCTGCGCGAGGTCCGCGTGCATGTTGGCGATCTTGCCGCGCGCGAACGGATCGAGGACGCCCGGCTGGCCCTCGCCCGCGCGGATCCGGGCGTAGACCTGCTTCGCCGCCTCGTATTTGCCGAGGTCGTTGTAGGTGACGGCGAGGTTCAGGAGCGCCTCGGTGTAATTGGGGTTGAGCGCCACGGCGCGCTCGAAGCTGCGCTCCGCGCCGACGAAGTCGCCGCGGTCGTGGAGGATGACCGCGAGCATGTTGTACACGTCCGCGAAGCGGTCGGTGCGCTCGATGATCTGGCGCAGGACGTGCTCGGCGCGATCGAACTCGCGCCGCTCGTAATGCTCCCGCGCGAGGACCAGGAGCTGCTTCAACCGGTCATCCATGGTGGCGCCTAGCTTACGCGAGCCTCGGGCGATGCGATCCACCGTTCCCACCGCGCGCCCTCGGGTTGCACCCAGGGCCGCGCCTTGGTACGCACGCCCTGGTGCCGAACGCAGTGACCCCGCTGCCGCGGGTGGGACCCGCGACGACCGACGCCGAGAGGCAAGGCGTCGCGCCGGGCACGCCCGCGCCGGGCAGCGGTCGGGTCGAGCCCCGCGAGGAGGAGCTCGCGCCCTCCGCCCCGGACATCGGTCCAACCACCGGGGCCCCGGATCGCGCTCCACGCGGCGCGCCCTCCGCCCCGGACATCGGTCCAACCACCGGGGCTCCACCCGCAGCGGCGCTCCGCCGGCGCGACAGCGCGCCCGCGGCGCCGTCGACGCGATTCCCGCGCGCGCTCGGTGGCCGCCCCGCCGGCGGCGCCGGCTACACGGACGGGATCCCGGAGGCGATGCGCCTGCCCGGCGCCGCCCGCCCGCTCGCGGGCGCGCACCTGTCGCCGCGCATGACGGCGATCTTCGGCGGCCTCTTCGGGCTCGCCACGGTCACGTCGATCGTCGCGCTGCTCATCCAGGTCGTGCCCGTGCGCGACGAGCGCGCGCTGGTCGCCGCGAGCCTCGCGGGGAGCGCGCTCGCGCCGCCGAAGGTCGCCGCCGCCGCGCCGGCAGTGAAGAAGAAGGAGCGCACGCCGGTCCCCGGGCCCTGGCGCATCACCGAGCTCTCCAAGGACGCGTCCGTGATCCTCGTGAGCGACGCGATCGACCGCCGCTCGTTCATCACCGCGCTGGCCGACAAGGGCGTGCCCAAGGCGCAGGTCTACCGCGTGATGAAGGCCTTCGACGGGGTGCGCAAGTTCGACAAGTGCGGCCGAAAGGATCGCTTCACGGTCGCGATGGACCGCTCGACCCGCAGGGTGCGCGCGTTCGAGTACGCGATCTCCGCGAGCGAGGTCTATCAGGCCCGCGAGGACGCGAACGGCCTGCTCACCGGCGCGGCGCTCGACATGAAGATCGCCGAGGAGGAGGTGGTCGCCTCCTTCTACGTCGGCAAGGACATCATCGCGTCCTACCGGTCCGGCGGCCTCGAGGACGGCGCCCTCGACGTCATCGACGACGCGCTGAGCGGCCGCATGTCGACCGAGAGCTTCGAGGAGGGCGGGACGGTCCGGCTGATCGCGATCGAGGAGACCGCGCTCGGCATGTTCTCCCGCTACAAGAAGGTCGTCGCGCTCGAGTACCGCCCGCCGGATCCGGCGGCGAAGCCCGTCAGGATCTACGATTTCAAGGGGCAGGAGTCGCGCGGCTACTTCGACGAGCGGGGCCGGCAGCCGTACGCGGGCGGCTGGCGCTCGCCGGTCCCGGGCGCGCCCGTGACCTCGAAGTTCAACCCGAAGCGCCTGCACCCGGTGCTGAAGAAGATCATGCCGCACAACGGCACCGATTTCGGCGCGCCGATGGGCACGCCGGTGTATTCGGCGTACCGGGGCGTGGTCGATTCGGTCGGCCCCGCCGGGCCGAGCGGCAACCTCGTGACGATCACGCATCCGAACGGGATCACGACGGGCTACGCGCACCTCTCGCGCTTCGCCCCGGGCATCAAGGCCGGCGATCGCGTGGGCACGCATCACCTGATCGGCTACGTGGGCTCGACCGGGCGCTCGACGGGCCCGCACCTGCATTTCACCGCGAAGCGCGACGGGAAATTCTTCGACGCCGAGACGCTTCAGCTCGACGGCGAGCGCGTGATGCCCGGCACCGATCGGGCCGCGTTCTCCGCGGCGAAGGAGGCGCTCGACAAGCGCCTCGACAGCATCCCGCTCCCCGAGCCTCCGCCCGAGCCCGTCGCGCCCGCGCCCAAGGAGGCCCCGCCGGCTTCGGCCGCTCCCGCCGCAGACAGCGCGGCGGTCCCGCCGGATCCCACGCCCGAGGATCCGGGCTCCGATCCCGCGGCTCCCGCGGCGCCGCCTTCCGGCGATCCAGGCGGCGACGACGAGGAGGGCGGCGAGAGCATCCAGGGCGCGGATCTCAAGAACCCGCCCCCCGCGTCCTCGACGCCCTAGGGCGTGTCGGCAAACCTGCTACGCGCCCCGGAACGGCGCGCTCGTGACGCATCAAATGGAAAGAAGCCGGAGAGAACGGGGAGCGATGCTCCCGGCCCTCTCCGGCTCCTCGTTCCGAGCTGCGGCGCTCAGCGCTTCGAGTACTGGAAGCGCTTGCGGGCGCCGGGCTGGCCGTACTTCTTGCGCTCCTTCTTCCGCGCGTCGCGCGTGAGGAAGCCGGCGCGCTTGAGCGGCGAGCGGCGCTCGGGGTCGATCGCGCAGAGCGCGCGCGCGATGCCGTGGCGCATCGCCTCGGCCTGCGCGCTGTGGCCACCGCCGGCGACCGTCGCCGCGACGTCGTACTGATCGAGGACCTCGAGCAGCTCGAGCGACTGGCGCATCACCATGCGGTTCGTCTCGCGCACGAAGTAGTCGTCCGCGGAGCGCTGATTCACCGTGATCTTGCCTGCGCCGGGGAGGAGCCAGACGCGCGCGACGGCCGTCTTGCGCTTCCCGGTGGCGTACGTTCTCGTCTCGGGCATGGTTTCGCTCAGCTATGCGGCCGCTAGGCCGACTTGTTCGCGCCCGCGGTCCACGCGAGGGGCTCGGGCTTCTGGGCAGCGTGGGGGTGATCGGGTCCGGCGTAGACCTTGAGCTTCGTCAGGAGCTCGCGGCCGAGGATGTTCTTCGGCAGCATGCCCTTGACCGCCTTCTGGATCGGGAGCTCGGGCTTGCGCTCGAGGAGCTGGCCGTACGGCTCGGAGCGGAAGCCGCCGGGCTCGCCGCTGTGCCGCACGTAGTTCTTCTGCTCAAGCTTGCGGCCGGTGAGCAGGACCTTCTTCGCGTTGACCACGATGACGAAGTCGCCCGTGTCCACGTGGGGCGTGAAGGTCGGCTTGTCCTTGCCACGCAGCACCGTCGCGATCCGGCTGGCGAGGCGCCCGAGGGGCTTGCCCTCGGCGTCGATGACCCACCAGCGGCGCGCCTTCTGCGCCTCGGCGGGCTTGGCGGAAAAACTCTTCTGCTCAGGATTCATCGGGCGACAACTCCGTACAGGCGCCGGCCAAAAAGGGGCGCCACTTCTACAAAGCGCCGTGCGCCTTGTCAAGGACGACGGGCGGACGGGCCGGTGGGCTCCGCCGTACGTCTCTCCGCGATCGGGCCTGCGATCGCGCCGGAGCCAGCTCCTTACTCCATGTCCCTGCCCGGCGCATGTCCGTCCCTCGTCTCTCCGGCCGGCCGCGGCGGGCGATCGCGCCCGCGAGCCGCGGCGCCATGGCACCGTCCGCTTGACGGATACTGCATAGTGTCGCTACATAGTTGGTGTCTACTCCAGCGGCATCAGGTTGTTTTTCGGCCTCTGAGCCTGACCACGCCCGCGCGGACGCGCCGCGCCGCGCCCCAGCACCCCGGAGCCTGTGATGATCGACTTCGAGCCGACCGAGGATCAGCGCCTCATGCAGGAGAGCGTGGCGCAGCTCGCGAGGAGCGCGCTCGCGCCGCGCGTGCGCGAGCACGAGCGAGGGCGCGGTGTGCCCGAGGACGTCCGGCGGCACGCGCACGAGCTCGGGCTCGGGATGATCGACGTCCCCGAGGCGTACGGGGGGCACGGGCAGGGGCTGGTCACGGTCGTGCTTCTCGAGGAGGAGCTCGGCGCGGCGGACGCGGCCGCGGCGTTCGCGCTGCCAGGGCCGGGGGCGTTCGGGCGCGCGGTGCTCGAGCTCGGCGACGAGGCGCAGGCCGAGAGGTACCTGGCGCCCTTCGCGGCAGCGGACGGGCACGATCGGTTCGGGGCGGTGGCGTGGAGCGAGCCCTCGCCGAACAAGGCGCGCGCGGGGTTCTCGACGACGGCCGCGCGCGAGGGCGACGGGTACCGGATCTCCGGGAAGAAGGCGTTCGTGATGAACGCCGAGCGCGCGGATCGGTTCGTCGTGTTCGCGCAGGTCGACGCGGAGGCCGGGTGGGGCGGGATCGGCGCGTTCGTGGTGGAGCGCGGGGCAGCGGGGCTCACCGTGGGGGCGCGGCACCGGACGCTGGGGCTCGACGCGGCGTCGTCGAGCGAGGTCGAGCTGAAGGACGTGATCGTGGAGGCGGGCGCGAAGCTGGGCGGGGAAGGGGAGGCGTTCACGCGCGCGGCGCTGCGGTTCTTCGCGAAGCGGGCGCTCGTCGTGGCCGCGCGCGGGGTGGGTCTCGCGCGGTTCGCGCACCAGATCGCGCTCGAGCACTGCGAGACGCGGACCGCGTTCGGCAAGCCCATCGGGCACTTCCAGGCGGTCGCGTTCTCGCTCGCGGACCGGCTGATGGAGGTGGACTCGGCGCGGTGGCTCGTGTGGCGCGCGGCGCACGCGTGGGACGCGAAGCTGAAGGAGAAGGACGCGCTGCTCTTCACGGCGCAGGCCGCGGCGAGCGCGCTCGAGGCGGCGATGCGCACCGCCGACGAGTGCGTGAGCCTGCACGGCGGCTCCGGCTTCATCCGCGATCTCGTCGCCGAGAAGCTGATGCGCGACGCGAAGCAGCTCGCGCTCTCGTGCCCGACCGCGGAGCAGCTCGATCAGCTCGCCGCCGCGCTCGAGATCGGCGCGGCGCTCGATCCGGCGCTCGTGCTGCCCACCCCCGACGCGCAGGCGATCTTCACCTGACCCGAGCCACCGCGGAGCCCGTCATGATCGATTTCGTCCTCTCCAGGAAGCAGCAGGAGATCAAGGAAGGCATCCAGAGCCTCGGCCGGTACGTGATCCGGCCGATGAGCCTGCAGATGGACCGGGACGGCGACGTCCCGGAGGAGTTCCTTCGCAACTTCATGCGCCTCGCGCGGGGGTTCCGCGGCGAGGACGCGATGGCGGACTACGCCGAGGACGCGAAGCCGAAGCAGGAGCGCGATCCGTCGCGCCCGAGCGAGGGGAGCCGGAACGCCGCGGTGGGCGCGGAGGAGCTCGCGTGGGCCGACGCGGCGATGCTGCTCAGCCTGCCGGGGCCGGGCCTCGGCGGCCCGCCGATCCGCTCGACCGGGACGCCGGAGCAGAAGCGCCGCTTCCTCGTCGAGCCGTTCCGCGAGATGATGGAAAGCGGCCCGCTCCGCTGGGGCGCGTACGCGCTCACCGAGCCCGGCGCGGGCAGCGACGTGGCCGGCATCCGCACGAGCTGCCGCAAGGACGGGCGGCACTGGGTCCTGAACGGCCGCAAGTGCTACATCACGAACGGCGCGCGCGCGTCGTGGAACGTGGTCTTCGCGACGGTGGATCCGACGCTCGGCCGCGCGGGGCACCGCGCGTTCGTGGTCGAGAAGGGCACGCCCGGCTTCGAGGTCGGCAAGATCGAGGAGAAGATGGGCCTGCGCGCGAACGAGACCGCGGAGCTCGTCCTCGACGACTGCCGGGTGCCCGAGGAGAACCTGCTCGGCGGCGAGGAGGCGTACCAGACGAAGGAGGGCTTCATGGCCGCGATGAAGACCTTCGACAACACGCGGCCGCTGATCGCGGCGATGGCGTGCGGGATCGGGCGCGCGGCCTACGAGTACGCGCGCGACTTCGTGAAGGAGAACTACATGCTGTCCCGCCCCATCCCGCGCTACGCGGCGATCGCCGAGCGCCTCGCGCGCGCGGGCCGGCGGCTCGCGGCCGCCCGGGCGTTGGTCTGGCGCGCGACGTACATGGCGGACATGGGCATCCCGAACGCGAAGGAGGCGAGCATGTCGAAGGCGGCCGCCGGTCAGGCGGCGATCGGCGCGTGCATCGACGCGATCGAGATCTGCGGGGCCCACGGCACCCTCTCGAGCGAGCACGCGCTGCTCGAGAAGTGGTTCCGCGACATCAAGGTCTACGACATCTTCGAGGGCACCGGGAACATCCAGCGGGTGGTCATCTCGAAGCGCATCATCTCCGGCCTCAAGGCGTTCTGAGCGCCCGCGGCGAGCGGGGCGCGCCGCGCCCGGGCATGGGGCCCCTCACGGGCACGCGCCGCCCGAGCACGTCGAGACGCCGCCGCCGCAGCACACGCCCCCGCAGCAGATACGGTTGCTCTGGCAGGCGCTGGTGTCCGACGCGTTGCTCGTCTGGCACGTGTTGTTGACGCAGGCCGCGACCTTGCAGTCGGGCGGCGCCGGGCAGTCCGCGACGGTCCCGCACTGCACGCACTGGCCGCCGTAGCACTTGTTCCCGCCGCCGCAGTCCGTGCCGTCAGCCACGTAGGTGGGCGCGCAGGTGCCGGCGGTGCACGTGTACGAGGCGACGCAGCCCGCCGGCGCCGGGCAGTTGGCGTCGACGGCGCACTGGGAGCACGCGCCCTGGTAGCAGTACTGACCCGAGCCGCACGCCGCTCCGTCTGGGTCGTTCGTCAGCCCGCAGGTGCCGTTGCACGTGGGCGCCTTGCAGGCGGGATCGGGGCAGTTCGCGGGGAGGCCGCACTGGGAGCAGACGCCCTGATAGCAGTGCGCGCCGCCGTTGCTGCTGCACGCGGCCCCGTCCGCCTTGGGGAGGTGCTGCGGGATGGTGCCGTTGCACGAGTCGTTGGTGCAGTCGACCGTGTCGTCGGGGACGTCGTTCGGATCGGCGGCCACCACGACGTTGCCCGCGCCGTCGCACTCCTGGTGCGTGCAGTCGGTGCTGCTCGCGTCGGCGAGCTCCGCGCCGGCGGCCACCGGCGTCGTGCCGCACTCATTGTTGCCGTTGCACACGGGGTCGAAGCACGGGGGGGCCACGCAATCGCTCGCGTCGATGCAGCCGACGCAGACGCCGTTGAGGCAGCGGAGCAGGCCGCCCGCGCCGCAGGCGGAATCGTTGGGCCTCGGCGTGAGCACGGGCGTGGTGCCGTTGCAGGAGCCGACGTTGCAGTCGTCGCCCGCGGGTACGTCCGCCGGGTCGGGCTGCTCGGTCGGCGTGCCCGACGCGCTGCAGGTGACGCGCCGGCAATCACCCTGGATCGAGCCGGCCACCTCGGTGCCCGCAGGCAGGAAGCTCGGCGTGCAGTGGCCGTTGTTGCACGCATAGGCGACGCAGGCGGCGTCCGCCGGGCACTCGGCCCGATCAACGCAGGGCGTGCCCGGATTGTGGACGCCTCCGTCGCCGCCCGAGCCCGACGTGGTGCCAGGGCCATTCAGCGTGGGCGCGGTCCCGTCAGCATCGAGCGTGCAGCTGCCACCCGCTGCTGCCGCGATCCCGAGGGCGAGCGCCCCCAGCAAGAAAGCTCGCATACGCGCACCATACGCCGGCCTCCGAGCGCGGACAACGCGCGCCGAGCATGCAGCGATGGCGGTGAAATTCTATGCCCGACAAGGGCGGCGGAGAGGGCGGGATTCGAACCCGCGGTACGTTGCCGTACACACGATTTCCAGTCGTGCACCTTCGACCACTCGGTCACCTCTCCCGGAGCAGCCGGGCTCGGGTATGCCGGCAAACTTGCTGCGCGCCGCGACGATGTGTCGGTCGGGCCCGCTTGCCGGCATGCCCTGGGTGGTCGATCTCAAGCTGCGGCGTGCCCCGACTCGTCGGTCGCTCGCTGCGTCTGAAAACTGCCACCCGGCGGAGAGAGCGGGATTCGAACCCGCGGTACCCTTGCAGGTACACCTGATTT
>CAYQYG010000209.1:0-14619 GCA_964421485.1 uncultured Polyangiaceae bacterium
GGCGGCGCGAGCGGGCGGGGCGGCGGCCGCGGCGGACCGGACGCCACCTGGGCCGACGCGGGCGCGGCCGCGACCGGCCTCGCGAGCGAGCGCAGCGACGCGGGCGGGGGCTTCTGCCGCCCCGATCGGCTCGAGGGCGCCGGGCCGGACGGCGGCGCCGACTCGAGGTCGAGCATCACCTCGAACGAGTCCGGCGCGTTCGCGATCGACACCGGCGGCTCGCTCTGCGCGAGCCTGGCCTCGAGGGCGCCCGGCGCGGAGCCCGACCGGAGCAGCCGCCGATCGAGCGCGTCGAGCGGCGCGCGCGACGACGGCGGCGCGACGTCCTCCGGCGAGGGGCGCGGCCCGCCCAGCGCCGTCGTCCCGAGCCGCGGCTCCGGCCGCCGGCGCGACGGCGGCAGCTCCAGCTCCGCGCGGGCGCTCTCGTCCTCCATGCGCGTCGCCTCGAGCAGGTACGCCGCGATCGATTGCCGCGTCGGCGGCGGCTCGCGGGCCACCGGCGCGAACGAGAACCGCCCGACCTTCCACGACAGCATCGTCCGCAGCGCCGCGATCGTCGACACGCGCGTGCCGCCCACGGTCCCGTGCACGATGGACCCGCCCGCGATGTCGAGCTGCGCCCGCCGCTTCTTGCTGACGACCTCGAAGACGCCGGACCGCCGCTCCATCTCGAGCACCGTCAGCACGGTCGCGATCGACATGTGGCTGAGATCGCCCTCGATCGCCGCCTGCGGGGCGGCCGCGGGGATCGAGATGAGGCTGTCGCGCCGGTGCCTGAGCCGCGAGGCCATGTGCACGAGCGCCCCGATCTGCGCCACGACCTCGCCCACGCGGAACGGCTTGGTCATGTAGACGTCCGCGCCCACGTGGAACCCCGCGAGCCGCGACTCCTGATCGTCGAGCCCGGAGAGGAACAGGAACGGCGTCACCGACACGCGCGAGGCCTGCATGCGGACGTTGCGCGCCACCCAGTAGCCGTCGTGATCCGGCAGATCGATGTCGCAGACGATGCACTCCGGCTCGGACTCGCACGCCGCGGCGAGGCCCCCCTCCGCGGTGCCGCGGGCGATCACCTCGTAGCCGGCCTCCCGGATGGCGCCGGCGAGCAGGCGCGAGACCCACTCATCGTCCTCGATCACGAGCACCACGCCGCTCGGCATCCGTGCAGAAAACGGTACACGCCGCCCTCGGCCCAGGCCAAGCGCCGAATCGCTGCAGTGGGACCCCTGAACGCAGGCTCACGGCCGCCGCGCGGACACGAGCGGGCCACGATCTGCCAGGTTCTCAAGAACCTCCCCGGTCCCGGGCGGCGGACTTCGGGCTATAAAGGGATGTCTATGGCGCCGGGCACGCGGGTCGTGGTGGCGATGAGCGGAGGGGTCGACTCCTCCGTCGCCGCGGCGCGCCTCCGCGACGCGGGCGCCGACGTCATCGGCGTGACGTTGCACCTCTGGGACTACCCGGACGACGGCGTGAAGAGCCGCTGCTGCGCGCCCGAGGATCAGCACGACGCGCGCCGCGCCGCCGATTTCCTCGGCATCCCGCACTACACCTTCGATCGGCGCGCGCTGTTCCGCGAGCGCGTGGTGGAGCCGTTCGTCGACGCGTACCTCGACGGCCGGACGCCGAGCCCGTGCGTCGCGTGCAACCGCACGGTGAAGCTCCGCGAGCTCTTCCCGCTGGCCGCGCGCCTCGGGGCCGCGCTCGTCGCGACCGGCCACTACGCGCGCGTCGTCGAGGACGCCGGCGCCGCGCGCCTCCACCGGGGCCGCGATCGGCGCAAGGACCAGAGCTATTTCCTGCACATGCTGCGCCCCGACGAGCTCGCGCGGCTCCGGCTCCCGCTCGGCGCGTCGACCAAGGAGGAGGTCCGCGCCGAGGCGCGCGCGCGCGGGCTGCCGGGCGCCGGCAAGGGCGAGAGCCAGGAGCTCTGCTTCGTGCCGTCGGGCCGCTACGACGCGTTCGTGGCCGAGCGCGCCGACGGCCGGCTCCGCCCCGGCCCCATCGTCGATCGCGACGGGCGCCGGGTCGGCGAGCACGAGGGCGTGCACGCGTTCACGATCGGCCAGCGCAAGGGCATCGGCGTCGCGCTGGGCCGCCCGGCGTTCGTCGTGGGCCTCGACGCCGGGTCCGCGACCGTGCGCCTCGGCGACGAGGGCGACCTGCTCGCCGAGGCCGCGGAGATCACGGACGCCGAGTGGTCCGACGACGTGTCCTTCCCGCTCGAGGCCGAGGTGCAGGTGCGGGCGCGGCACGAGGGGGCGCCGGCGATCATCGAGCGGCGGCCCGACCCCGCGACGGGCGCGGAGGTGTTCCTCGTCCGGTTCGCCGCGCCGGTGCGGGCCGTCTCCCCGGGCCAGGTCGCCGTCGCCTACCGCGGCGATCGCGTGCTCGGCGGCGGCACCATCCGCGCCGCGCTGCGCCGCGCCGGCCGGGCGCCCTCGCCGCCCGCGGAGGCCCGGCCTTGAGCGGCCGCGCGCCCGCGGCGCCCGCGGCCTGCGCCCTCGCGTGCGCCCTCGCGCTGACCGCGTGCTCCCTCGGCCAGGGCGAGGGCGAGGTCCACAGCGATCGGCTCATCGCGCGCGACTGCTGGGATCGCGCGTACGATCTCCAGCCGGATTTCTTCGCCGCGGTCCCGTACCGCGAGACGCTCCAGATCCGGGTGCAGCGCGGCAACGACCTCCAGGAGGTCTCCGACGGCCTCGCCATCCTCGTCGACGATATCGAGACCATCCGGAACGAGAAGCTCGGCGCCGCGCTCCAGGTCGCGCTGCCCCGCGGCGTGCAGCCCCCGGGCTCCCCGGTCCCCGAGCCCGGGCCCCTCGCCGGCACGTCGCTCGTGCACATGGGGCTGTACCTGCAGCAGTCCTGCCACAACCAGAACACGGTGCTCTACGCGGTCAGCGGCGAGATCACCTTCAGCGCCCTCTTCAGCGGCGATCCGAACGAGAAGGACGCGGCCGAGAAGTACACCGACGCATCGTTCGACGTGATGGTCGGCGACCCCCGCGACGCCGCGCCCGGCGCCCCCGCCGACGCCATCCCCGAGGAGCTCCAGTCCCGCCTCACCGGGTACTTCCGATTCTACTTCGAGCGGGGCCAACCTGGGCAACCGTTCCCCTGAGCCACGCAAACCGGCCGATCCCGCCGCTCCGTCCCGAAACGTGGCAAAGCGCGGCGCTCTCGCGGTACAGTAACCTCTCTCATGGCCCAACCTCCGCCTCGACCCGCGTCACGAATGGGCGGACCTTCCAGCCCCGGGTCGGCCAGCTCCTCCGGCGGACCGCGCACGAAAGAGTCCGACAAGCAGCCGCCGAGCACCTTCTTCCTCGGCCGCTACCGCGTGGTCGACGAGATCGGCGTCGGCGGGATGGCCAGCGTGCACCTCGCGCGCATGGACGGCCCCGGCGGCTTCCAGAAGTGGGTCGCGATCAAGCGGATCCACCCGCACCTCGTCGAGGACGACCAGTTCGTCGACATGTTCCTCGACGAGGCGCGCATCGCGGCCGGGATCAGCCACGCGAACGTCGCGCAGGTCTTCGATCTCGGGAAGGACGACAACACGTACTGGATCGCCATGGAGTACCTCCACGGCGAGCCGCTCCGCGAGGTGATGCGCCGCGCGGAGGAGCGCCGGCTCCGCATCTCGCCGGAGCTCGCCGCGCGCATCTGCTCGGACGCCGCCAAGGGCCTGCACGCGGCGCACGAGCTCCGCGGCAAGAACGGCCAGCTCCTCGGCCTCGTGCACCGCGACGTCACGCCGCACAACCTCTTCCTCACGTACGACGGCAACACGAAGGTCGTCGACTTCGGCATCGCCAAGGTCGCCGACCGGCTCTCGTCGACGCGCGCGGGCACGCTCAAGGGCAAGCTCGCCTATATGTCGCCCGAGCAGGTGCGCGGCGCCGAGGTCGATCGCACGACCGACATCTTCGCGCTCGGGGTCGTGCTCTGGGAGCTCACGACGAACCAGCGCCTGTTCCGGATGGACACCGACCTCGACACGCTCGAGAAGGTGCAGGCGTGCATCGTCCCGCCGCCGTCGTCCATCGTCCCGGACTACCCGGTCGAGCTCGAGAGCGTCGTGATGAGGGCGCTCGCGAAGCGCAAGCAGGATCGGTACCCGACCGCGCAGGATTTCTCGGACGCGCTCGAGGAGTTCCTCGTCGCCCGCCGCATGCACATCAGCGCCCAGAAGGTCGCGCAATTCGTCAAGCAGGTCTTCGCCGACCGGATCCAGAAGCGCGAGGCGCACCTCGCGTGGGCCGCGGAGGTGACGTCGACAGTCAACGTCGATCAGCTCCGGGGGCTCAGCGCGGGCCCGGACGAGTCGCTGCTCGGGGGTGACCCCAAGCGATCGCGCGGGCCGCAGCCGCCGCAGCCGCCCGCGCGGCCTCAGCAGGCGCCGGCGAGCGGCGTCGCGCCGATCGGGCGCAACGCGCCCGCGCCGCAGCCCGAGGCGGCGATGGCCGCGACGTCGCTGATGGACGACGACGAGGACGTGCCGACGACGGTCGCGTCGCGCGAGCAGCTCGACGGCGCGCCCGGGCCGGAGCGGCTGGGGCCGCGGCCCGCGGCGGGCATGGCGCCGCGGGGCCCCGCGATGTCCGCGCAGGCGCAGTTCCCGGGCGCCTCCGCGCAGCCCGCGGCCTTCGGGTCGCGCCCAGGTCCCCAGCAGGGTCCCGGCGGCCCGGCGCCGTTCCCGACCGCGCAGTTCCCGATGCCGCCCGGCGCGGGCGGCGACGAGCGCACCGCGGCCTTCCCCGGCGGGGCGGAGGACCTCGGCGCCACGGTCGCGCTGCCGGGAGCCCCGCAGCGGCCGCTCCCGGACGAGCGATCGCGGCATCCCGGGCTCGCCGGCCCCATGGGCGGACCGCAGCCGCAGGGCTATCCGGGCGCCGGCTTCGGGCCGCAGCCGTTCAACGGTCAGGGGCAGGGCTACGGCCCGCCGCCGCAGCCGATGTACCCGGGCGCGGCGCAGCCCGGGTTCCCGCCCGGCGGGCCGATGTCCGCCCCGACGCAGGCGTTCCCGATGCCGCCGGGCGCGCAGGGCGGGCTGCAGCTCCAGTCGCAGATCGAGACGGCGCTGTCGCTGCCGCGGCCCGATCCCGCCGCGCTCTGGCTCGCGCAGCAGGACGCGGCGAAGCGCGGGCAGCGCAAGAACACCGGCGTGATCATCGCCGTCGTGGCGCTGACCGCGCTTTGCATCATCGGCATCGGCGCGCTCGTGTATTTCAAGATGCAGGCGGCCCCGGCGCAGCCCGTCCCGTCGGCGGCGCCCGCGGAGTCGGCGCCTTCCGTCGGCGAGGCCGCGCCGCCCGCCACGGCCGCGCCCACCGCGGAGGTCGCCGCCGCCGCGCCGACGGCGAGCGCCGCCGCGGCGACCCCCACCGCCGCGGCCCCCTCGACGCCGCCGGCCGGCACGATCGTCCCCGCCTCCGCTCCTGTGGGTACGAAGCCCACGGGCGCCGCGGCCGCCGCGCCCACCGCGGCCACGGGCGCCGAGAAGGAGGAGCCCGGCTTCCTCACGATCGTGTGCAACCCGCAGTGCGACGAGGTCATCGACAACGGCCGCAGCCTGGGGCCCTCGCCGATCGTGCACGTCACTGCGAGCCCGGGCCAGCACCGCATCACGCTGAAGCGCGGGTCGGAGAAGCCCAAGGTGATCTCGGTCATCGTCGTGTCCGGCCAGGTCACCGCGCAGCGCGTCACCATGAAATGAAGCCCGCGGCGAGGTCTGCTCGCCGCCCCGCTCCCGCGAAGGTCGACCGCGCAGGCGGGGCCGCGCGGCGCGAGGGCGGCGGCCACACGATGGAGCTCCGGATCGAGTCGCTGGCCGCAGGCGGCGCGGGCGTGGGCAGGCTCGAGGGCGGCGCGGTCTTCGTGGCCGGCGCGGCGCCGGGCGATCTCGTGGAGATCGAGCTGGACCGCGGCGCGCGTCCGGCGCGCGGCGCCCTGCTCCGCGTCCTCCAGCCCGGGCCCGCGCGCGTCGAGCCGCCTTGCCCGCACGCCGCCGCGTGCGGCGGTTGCGACTGGATGCACGTCGCGCCAGAGGCGCAGGAGCAGGCCCACGCCGGGATCGTCCGCGAGGCGATCGCGAGGGCGACGCCCCGCCGCGATCTCCCCCTTGACGCTCGGGGGCCCTCCGCCCCGATCCCCGCGATCCGCGTGCACCCCGCCCCGGCTCAGCTCGGCTACCGCACCCGCGCCCGGCTGTTCGCGCGCGCGGAGCGCGGCCTGATCCGCGTCGGCTACCGCGCCGCCGGCACGCACGCGCTCGTCGAGATCGAGCGCTGCCTCGTGCTCTGCGACGCGCTCGCGCCGCTGCTCGGCGAGCTGCCCGAGGTGCTCCGCGGCGCGCGCGGGGAGGGGGATCTGCTCGTCGCGCGCGGCGCGGGCGAGCGGCCGGTCGTCGAGCTCGCATGGCGCGGCGATCTCCCGCCCGGGACCTTCCGGCTCGTGGACGAGCGGGTCGCGGCCGGGGCCTGGGCCGGCGCCCGCGTCGCCCTCGAGGGGGCGAGCCGCCCGGCCACCTTCGGCGATCCCAGCCCCGTCGTGCGAGGCGCCGACGAGCTGCCGCTCGTGCTCGCGCCGGGCGGCTTCGGCCAGCCCTCCGAGGAGGGCGCGTCGGTCCTGGCGCGCCGGGTCGCCGAGCTCGCGCGCATCGATCCATCGGCCGAGGCGGGCGACGAGGCGCGGCGCGACGCTCGCCCTGCCTGGCGCAGGCCGCCGCACGTGCTCGAGCTCTTCGCCGGCAGCGGGACGCTCTCGGTCCTGCTCGCGCGCGGCGCGCCGGGGGAGCCGCCCGCGTCCTTCGTCGCGGTGGAGCGCTCCGCCGAGGCGATCACCTGCCTGCGCAGGAACCTCGCCGCGCGCGGGCTCCAGGGCAAGGCCGTCGTGGCCGACGCGGACGCGCAGCCGATCCCCGCGCGCACCGACCTCGTCGTGCTCGATCCTCCGCGCGGCGGCGCCGCGGCCGCGGCGCGGGCCATCGCCGCGTCGAGCGCCCGCGCCGTCGTCTACGTCTCCTGCGATCCCGCCACGCTCGCGCGCGACCTCGCGCTCCTCCTGGGCGGGGGCCGCCTCGAGATCACCGACGTCGAGATCGTCGAGCTCTTCCCCCAGACCAGCCACGTCGAGACGATCGTCCGCCTCGCCCGCCCGCGGCGCGCGCGCCGCTGAGCGCGGCCCCGCGGCCGGCGGTGCGCTACGCTCCCCCCGCGATGATCCACCGCGTCGACGACCGGCTCCGCGAGGAGGCGCAGCGGTTCCGCCTCCTGTTCGCGTGCCCTGACTGCGCCGCGTTCGATCCCGGCGCCTCCCGCTGCTCGCTCGGCTTCCCCTGCGAGCCGCACGCCGACCCCGACCTCGACGGCCGCGAGGAGGTGATCTTCTGCAAGGCGTTCGAGCTCCGGTGAAGAGCGATCCTGGCGGGCCGCGGCCCCGGCGCGGCCGCTCACATCCCCCCTCGCTGCTCCGCCTCGCGGAGCGGCTCATCCGCGACGAGGGCCTGCTCGCGCGCGGCGACCGCGTCCTCTGCGCCTGCTCGGGCGGCCCCGACTCCACGGCCCTGCTCCATGCGCTCGCGCTGCTCCGGCCGCGCCTCGGACACGAGGTCGTCGCGCACGGCGTGGACCACGGCCTGCGGACCGGCGCCGGGGCCGAGCTCGCCCTCGCGCGCGACCTCGCCGCGCGCCTCGGCGTCCCCTTCGCCGCGACGCGCGTCGACGTGGCGCCGGGATCCAACCTGCAAGCGCGCGCGCGGGAGGCGCGCCTCGCCGCGCTGGCCGCCGCCGCGGAGGCGCACGGGGCCTCCGCGATCGCGACGGGCCACACGGCCGACGATCGCGCCGAGACGTTCCTGCTGCGCCTGCTCCGCGGCGCCGGCCCTCACGGCCTCGCGGTCCTCCCCCCCCGCGCCCCGCTGCCACCGGCCCGCACGCCCGCGTCACGCGAGGATCAGCCGGCCCCGTCCGCCCACAATGTCGAGCTCATCCGCCCGCTGCTGCTCGCGCGGCGGAGCGACGTGCTCGCCCACCTGCGCCGGCACGAGCTGGCCTTCGCCGAGGACCCGAGCAACGCGGATCCTCGCTTCCTGCGCGCCCGCGTCCGCCGGGAGCTGATCCCCCTCATGGAGGACCTCTCGCCCGGGATCGTGGACCACCTCTCCGCCCTCGCGGACATGCTCGCGCATGAAAGGCACGGAAAGGGCGGCGAGAGAGAGGCCACGGGTGCTGGATCGCACACCGGCCCGGGCGAGCCCGACCTCCCTGTCCCGCTCGGGAGGGCGCAGCGGCTCGCGATCGAGCGGGCCAGGAAGCTCGGGCGTCCGATCCGCGTCCGGGTGAAAGGCGGCGCCGAGATGGCCCTGGCCTTTCCAGGCGATGATCTCGTGCTTATCGAGGGTCAGCCTGCGCGCCGCAGGCCCTGACCGCGCGCCCACCCGCCCGAGCCCGAGCCCCGTCGAGGGGTCACGGGTGGCACGCTGGTCGGAACACGCGTACCATTTCTGGACGTGCCGGCTCGCTCCGCGAGCCTAGAGGGTCCTCGTGAAGCAATCGCACAAGACGCTGCTGCTCTGGGTTCTGCTGATCATGATGTTTCTCGCGATCTGGCAGTTCCTGAGCCCCGACGGATCGCGCGCGACGCCCGTGGCGTTCAGCGACTTCATGGCTCAGGTGCAGGTGACCGACAAAGAGCACGAAGCGCACGTCGAGCAGGTCACGATCAAGGACCGCGAGTACACGTTCTCGGTCAAGGATCCGAAGAGCAACTCGAAGACCAAGAAGGTCACGATCGGGCCCGAGAACGCCGACGAGATCACGAAGGTGCTCGTCGACAACAAGGTCGCCGTGAGCTTCGAGAAGGAGGACACCTCGCCGTTCTGGTCCGGGGCCATCGTGACCATCCTGCCGATGGTCTTCCTCCTGGTCATGTTCTACCTGTTCATGCGCCAGCTCCAGGCGGGCGGCGGCAAGGCGATGAGCTTCGGCAAGTCGCGCGCGCGGCTCCTGAGCGAGGCCCAGAACAAGGTCACCTTCGCCGACGTCGCGGGCATCGACGAGGCGAAGGACGAGCTCGAGGAGATCATCGCCTTCCTCAAGGATCCGAAGAAGTTCCAGAAGCTCGGCGGCCGCATCCCCAAGGGCGTGCTCATGATGGGCCCGCCCGGGACCGGCAAGACGCTGCTCGCGCGCGCGATCGCGGGCGAGGCCGGCGTGCCGTTCTTCTCCATCTCCGGCTCGGATTTCGTGGAGATGTTCGTGGGCGTCGGCGCGAGCCGCGTGCGCGACCTGTTCGAGCAGGGCAAGAAGCACGCGCCCTGCATCATCTTCATCGACGAGATCGACGCGGTCGGCCGCCACCGCGGCGCCGGCCTCGGCGGGGGGCACGACGAGCGCGAGCAGACGCTGAACCAGCTCCTCGTCGAGATGGACGGCTTCGAGTCGAACGAGGGCGTGATCATCATCGCCGCGACGAACCGGCCCGACGTGCTCGATCCCGCGATCCTCCGGCCGGGCCGCTTCGATCGCCGCATCGTCGTGAACCGCCCCGACGTGCGCGGCCGCGAGGGCATCCTCCGGGTGCACACCAAGAAGGTCCCGCTCGGCCCGGACGTCGACCTCGAGGTGCTCGCGCGCGGGACGCCCGGCTTCGTCGGCGCCGATCTCGAGAACCTGGTGAACGAGGCGGCCCTGCTCGCCGCGCGCCAGGACAAGGACATCGTCACGATGGCCGACTTCGAGATGGCCAAGGACAAGGTGCTCATGGGCGCCGAGCGCAAGAGCATGGTCATCAGCGACGAGGAGAAGAAGACCACCGCCTACCACGAGGCGGGGCACGCGCTCGTCGCGAAGCTGCTCGAGAAGCTGTCGGACCCGGTCCACAAGGTCACGATCATCCCGCGCGGCCCCGCGCTCGGCCTCACGCAGCAGCTCCCGAAGGAGGACCGCCTCAGCATGTCCCGCGACTTCGCCAAGGCGCGGCTCGCAGTGCTCATGGGCGGGCGGGTCGCGGAGGAGATCGTCTTCGGCCAGTTCACGACGGGCGCGGGCAACGACATCAAGCAGGCCTCGAACCTCGCGCGCCGCATGGTCACGGAGTTCGGCATGAGCGACGTGATCGGGCCCATCTCGTACGCGGCGGACGAGGAGTCCGTCTTCCTCGGGCGCGACTTCACGAGCCGGCGCCGCGACTACTCGGAGACGATCGCGAACCAGATCGACGATGAGGTCCGGCGCTTCATCCTCGACGCGCACGGGGAGGCGCGGCGGCTGCTCTCCGAGCACCACGAGGTGCTCGAGCGGCTCGCCACCGCGCTGCTCGAGCGCGAGACGCTCGACGCGGAGGAGGTCGACGCGATCGTCGCCGGCCGCGAGCTGCCCCAGCGCCAGAAGATCGTCATCCCGAGCTACAGCGATCGCGAGCGCGCCGCGAAGGAGAAGCGGCGCGCGGCCAGCATCTTCGGCGCGCCGAAGCCCGCTCCGAGCACCTGAGCCAGCCCCGACGCCCTCCGCGCCTCCACGGCGCGGAGGTGCGGCCCCGCATGCCAGCGCGCGGGGCGCGCAGACCTGCGATCAGGGCGCGGTGACCGTCGCCTGGAGGTAGCCCCAGTGCTGGACGTCCGCCGGCCGGTGCGCTCCCTCGAGGATCGCCTTCGCGCCGTCGCCGAACAGGAACACGCCGTAGCCGAGCTCGAAGCGGACCGGCTCCCACGGCTCCAGCGTGACGCCGGCGTCGATCTCGTGGCCGAGCGCGCGCGACGTGTTGCCCGGCGCCGCGCCGACGGGCAGGAGGCGGGCGGTGCTCCACCGGTCCTCGGGGGACGCGAGCGCCGCGAACGTGTAGCCGGCGCCGAAGGAGAGCTCCTCGAGCGGGCGGGCTCGCAGGCTCGCGCCCGCCTCGATGAGGTTCGACCAGCCGTAGAGGTCCATCGGCGCGTGGTTCGCGTGCTCGTCGGGCAGGATGGGATCGAAGCGGCGCTGCGTCCCGGAGGCGTCGAGGGGGTCGTCGTCGCCGCTCGCGTACGCGCCGCGGGCGCCGAACGTGAGGTGGCCCGGGAGCGCCGTCTCGAGCTCCGCGCGCGCCGCGAGCGCGAGCGCCCCGAGGTCCCGGTTGTCGCCGTAGGTCGCGACCCGGCCGAGCTCGTACGCGCCCTCGACGGCGTAGCGGAAGCCGCGGTGATCGCCGGAGATGCGCGCGTCGAGCACGTAGGTGTCGCCCGCGGTGAGCCACACCGGGAGCGGATCGCGGACGATGCGGGCGAGGGCCGTGAGCTCGAGCTGGAGCAGCGGGACGATGTGCCAGACCCCGTCGAGGCCGTAGAGCTGCGCGCCGGTCCCGGTCGTGGGAGCGCGGGTGCCCGCCGCGGAGGGCGGGGCGGCGCCCGGCGCGGCGAGGAGCGCGGCCATCACCTCGAGATCGATGTCGCCGAGCTGGAGGCCGGCGCGGACCGCGTCGAGCGATCGCGGCGTGAACGACCAGTCGCTCTCGCCGATCAGGCGGCCGTCGCCCCAGACGACGCGCTGCCTGCCGAGGCGCAGGAACGCGCGGCGGCCGGTGCGCGTGTGCAGATCCAGGTACGCCTCGTAAGGCGCGGTGGACGGGAGCTGGGCCTCGCCGGGGCCGGTGAGGGAGGCGCCGGTGTCGCCCCAGAGCCGCGCGTCCTGCAGGGTGAGCACGCCGGTGATCGGCCCGCGGTCCACGGCGACGCCGAGCCGGGCGCGCTCGCCGACGAGCCACTGCGTGTCCACGGCAGGGCGCGTCGCGACGACCTCGGGCGTCGCGGTGTCGAGCCCCACGGCGAGCACCGCGGTCGAGGCGTAGACGTCGCCCCCGGTGTCCACCGGGTGCTGCCGCAGCTCGCCGCGCGCCCTGAGCTCGATCAAGGGCCGGAACGTCCACCCGCCGACGACGACGGACTCCGAGAGGGGCGGTGCCTGCGCCGACGCCGCCGCGGGGGCGAGCGCGAGCGCGAGGAGCACCGATCCCGAGGCGACTGGGGCCAGAGTCCTTGAGGGAGCGAACGTAGTGACGAGCGAGTCAAGTTGCATCGGCGCTCCAGCTCCTCGGGGTAGCGACCATCGGGAGCGTAGGGGGCGAAGCCCCCTGCGTCGGGCCGGGGCCCTGCCCCGCTAGCGTTTGGGATCGGATCATCGGGGACGGGAGGGCCCAGGGAGCGATGGGCGCGCGGGGTCAGGAGGATAGGCATCACCCCGCTCGAAGGACAAGGGGAGGTTCCGGCGCAGGGCGCGCCGCGTCGAGCGCGTTCCGGAGCCCGAGCATCGGACCGGTCCGCGAGGCGGCGCGCGGCGGCGGCGCGCTCGCGCGGATCAGGGCTCGAAATCGTCGCCGCCGCCGGAGGGCTTTGGCCTGGGCGGGGGCGGCGGCGCCGCGGGGCGCGCGCCGCTCGGCGGGGGCTTGCGACCGCCGGGCGCCGGCTTCGCGGCGGCCGGTCTGGAGCTCGCCGGGCGGCGCGCGTCGCCCGCGCCCGCGCCGGTCTCGACGGCCTGCGCGAGGTCGAGCGCGAACTTCGACGCGAGCGCGGCCTGCTTGCTGCTCTGGTCCGCCGCCTCGGCGAGCACCCGCTCCGCGGCCGCGATCTCACGCTTCACCTCGTCGCGGCGCTTCGCGTCCGTGAAGGCCGACGGCGACTCGGCCTCCAGCGCGCGCCGCTGCTTCTGGAGCTCGGACGCGCGCGCCGCGAGCTCGTCGAGCTTTCGCGAGACGGCGAGGGAGCCCTTCGCCGACTCCTCCAGCGCGTCGAGCACGGTCCGATCGCTGGCATCGATCTTCACCTTGCCGCTCGCGCTGACGAGCCTGGGCTCCGGCGTGAGGTCGAGGTGCAGCGTGACGCCCGCCTCGCGCAGCTTCGCCGCCCGGGCGCGGGCCGCCGCGATCGCCTCGCCCGCGCTCGCCGTCGACGAGAGGCCGAGCATCCTCGTCGCGCCCGCGCGCGCGCCCGCGGCGTCGTCCTCGGCCTTGAGCGCCTCCTCGCGCACGGTCCGCACCGCCTGGAAGAACGCGTCGAAAGGCTCCTTGCCGGTGGTGATCGCCTGGCCCTGCTCGATCTGCGAGCGCGAGACCCTGGTCGTCGCGCAGCCCGAGGCGAGCGGCGGCAGGAGCGCGAGCGCGAGCAGCAGGGCGCGGCAGCGCGCCGGAGCCTTCAGCCGCATTGGAGGATCACCCCCCAGATCTCGTAGCTCGCCGCGGGCCTCGAGAGGAACACGGCGCCGACGTAGCTCTCCGCGACGCCGAGGATCCCCTGGCCGAAGTTGCCGGCCGGCGGAGAGAGCGCGATCGGGTCACCGACCGGCTTGAAGTCGGAGCCGAGCGTCTGGGCCCGCATGGCGCGGCTCCCCGGCGGACCCTCGGTCCAGACGAGGACCCAGCGGCCGTCGGCGAGGCCGGCGATGTCGGGCGCGAACGCGTCGCCGCCGGGGCCGCCCTCCGGGAGCGGGATGACCTCGGTCGACGCGGGCACTGCGCCGAACGGCGCGTGGCCGACGCGGATCTCCCAGCGGGCGCTGCCCGCCGGGCGATCGGCGAAGATGACGGCGACCTCGCGGCCGTTCCAGCCGCTCGACGGCTTGCCGACCGCGCCGCCCGAGCCGGCCACCTGCGTGAGCCCGCCGAGCGGCTTGCGATCGGGGCCGATCCACCCGCCCCACACCGCCTTCTCGCGCCGGAGCGTGACGGCGTAGCCGCGCCCGCCCGCGGGTATCGCGCGGAGGGCCTCGGGCTCCTCCTCGCCGGCGAGGGGCCAGATCGCCGTGGCCGGCGCGTCCTGGCGGTCGGCCGCGGACAGGGCGCCGCCCGCGAAGCCGAGCGCGAACGGCGTCGGGCCCGGCACCTGCACCGCGGCGCGCAGCCCCTCCTGGCTCGTCGTGGCGACGACGAAGCGCTCTTCGCCGCGCGCCACCGGGTAGACGCGGGCGACCGGGGAGATCTCTTTCCTGGAGAACTTCTCCGCGACCGCGCCGGTGGCGAGATCGACCTCGAGCCCGACGGCCTCGTCGGGGCTCCGGGCGTAGCCGACGGCGATCGCGCCCGCGCCGGTCGGCGCGACGTCGAACGGGATGCTCTTCGCGACGAGCGGGGCCCAGCGGCGGGGCTGGCGCGCCACGTAACAGGGCCGAGGCGGCGCAGGCAGCGAGGTCCGGGCGATCCCGGGGGCGCCGCCGAGCCCGGGCCGCGCCGTCTCGATCGCGCCGCGGCCGCCGCCGCCGACCGAGCAGCGGCCGGCGAAGAACGCGAGGATCACCATCGTGATCAGCGCGCCGCCCGCGCCCACGAGCGAGAAGAGGGGCACCTGCACGGTCGCGGTCAGGAGGCCCGCGCGGGGCCTGGGGCGGAGGGCGCGCCACGTGGAGCGCGACCCGGAGCCCCAGCCTGCGTCCTGTCGAAGGGCCGCGGCGGGCTCCGGCCGGGCAGCGGCAGCCGCCGGCGGGGGCAGCTCCGGGGTCGCCGGCGCCGTGGCCTGCACCGGCGCCGGCGCAGTGGGCGCCGCCTGGAGCGGCGCCGGCGCGGCCGCCGCGGCGCGGGGGGGAGGCGCCGGCGCGCCGAGAGGGCTCCTCGCCGTGGCGGCCGCCTCGATCGGTGCGCGGGCGGCGGGGCTTG
>CAYQYG010000210.1:0-14602 GCA_964421485.1 uncultured Polyangiaceae bacterium
CCCATGGCCGCGGCTGCGCGAGGGTGCGCGAAGCGCGCACGGCGGGATCCAGCCGACCACCCAGGCGCAGGAAGGGCGATGAAAATGCCCTGCCGCCGACAGAAAGCTCTTGCCGGCCGGCCGCGCTGTGCGGCACGGTCGCTACTGGACCCTCCTCGCTCTCCTTCGAGCTCTCCACCCGAGGGGGTGAGCACAGGATCGGGTCCCCCGACATCCAGATATCCCGCCCCCGCGGAGATGCCCCCCCTCCATCCTACGATCACGCAGAAAGGGACCCGCGCCATGCTTCACCGATCCTTCCTCTCCGTCGCCCTCGGTCTGGCCGCCGCCGCCCTCGCCGGCTGCAGCAGCGAGCCGGTCGAGCAGCAGCAGGCGCCCGGCTCGAACGTGACGCACGTGCTCGTCACGGCGGACACCATCAACGACCTCCAGCCGGGCGCGGAGCTCGACATCGACGTGGTCGACAACGTCGTCTACCACTTCGACTACTCCGCGGCCCCGATCGATTACGCGCGCATCACGCTCGTGGGCGAGGACGGCGTCGAGACCCCGATGGAGGACTCGATGGCCGATGTGGCGGCGTTCGATTACGGGACCAATCCGCCGGTGGATCTGCTCGCGACGCCGGACGGCCGCTTCAAGCTGGCCTCCGATCCGCTCGACTTCGGCGTGAAGCTGACGGACGCCGAGATCGCCGAGCTCAAGGCGACCGGCTACGTCTACAAGGAGGAGTCCGCGGCCTCCACGCAGCCCCAGACGGGCGACAACTGCATCGAGGCCGACTGCGAGGTCTGCCCCGGCGGCTGGCAGCCCCCGAACGGCGCGAACTGCTACATCGTGCACCATGTCTGGTGCGACTAGCCCCTAGATCGCGGATCCAGCCTTCCCTCCGGCCCCCGTTCTCGCTATGCTCGCCGGATGCGTAAGGCGGCGACATGGTGCGGCGCGCTGCTCGTCCTGACGACCGCGGCGTGCGAGGACGACCCCAATAACCCGACTATCGGGAGCGGCCTCCCGGCGCCGATGACCGGCGTGTACGACGATTTCGGTCCGGCGCCGGAGGGGGACGGCTTCCGCGCGCTCATGGGCTTCCCGACGCGCGACGTCGCGGGGCTCGACGCAGCGATCGACGCCATGTACGACCCGGCCAGCCCGGAGCTCCGCAACTACATGACGGCGGACGCGTGGATCGCGGCGCACGCGCCCGCGGCGGGCGACATCGAGGTCGTGAGGGGGTGGCTGTCGGAGCACGGGATGAAGGTCACGAGGGTGGCCTCGAACCGGCTGCTCCTGGAGTTCACCGGCACCGTCGGGCAGTTCAACGAGGCCTTCGAGACGGTGCTGCACAAGTTCGAGCGCGAGAACCCGTCCGCCGGCGGCGCGCCGGTGCCCGTCTACGGGACGACCCAGCCGCTCAAGGCGCCGCCCGAGGTGGCCGCGGTCGTGACCGGCGTGATCACGGCGGACATGCCCGCCGACACGAAGGAGCTGCCCGGCGAGGCCGGGGACATCGTCATCGATCCGCCGCCGGGCGTGGCCGACGGGAAGACGCCCAACCAGATCTCGCACGCGTACGAGATCGACGCGCTCTACCAGCAAGGCTGCCGCGGCCAGGGCGTGAAGCTCGGCGTGGTGGTGGGCGCGACGTTCAAGTTCAAGGACCTGCAGTCGTTCTGGCAGACGTTCGGCGTGACGCGCGCGGACCCGATCACGGTGGAGGTCATGGAGCCCGTGGCGACGCGCTACCTCGAGACGACGCTCGACGTGCAATGGTCCGGCGCGATGGCGCCCGAGGCCGAGCTCATCGCCTACGAGGGGCCCGACGCGCGCAACACGTCGATCGTCTACACGTTCAACGAGGCGATCGCGCGCGACGAGGTCTCGGTCCTCTCGAGCTCGTTCGCGCACCGCGAGGAGACCGAGGCCGACGCGGTCCGGAACCAGTTCAACGACTCGGCGCGCATGGGCGCGGCGCTCGGGATGACGATCGTGGTGGCCTCGGGCGACTCGTCGCGCACGGACATCCCGTCGTCGAGCCCGTACGTCACGTGCGTCGGCGGCACCGAGCTGCGGCTCGACGCGAGCGGCAACGTGGCGGACGAGCTGGCCTGGAGCGGCTCCGGCTCGGGCGCGGCGCGGTCGTTCCCGCTGCCCTCGTACCAGCAGGGGGTCGTGACCGACTCCGACGGCAAGCGCGCGGTCGCCGACGTCGCGCTGAACGCCTCGACGGAGTCGCCCTACTGGGTCTATTACCTCGCCGAGTGGAACCGGTACGGCGGGACCTCGTTCGCAGCGCCCGTGTTCGCGGGCCTGGTCGCGGCGGTGAACAGCTGCCGCGCGCAGGACGGGGCGCCCCCGGTCGGGTTCCTCAACCCGCTCCTCTATCGCTCGACCGACGTGCAGGAGACCTTCCGCGACGTGGTGGAGGGCGAGACGCCCTACTACAAGGCCGGCCCGGGCTGGGACTACCCGACGGGCTGGGGCGCGCCGAGCGCGATCGGGCTCTCGCAGACCTTGCCCTGAAGCCCCTCGGATCCCGGTATCGCCGCGCGCTCGCCGCGCCGGCGCTCGCCGCGGCGCTCGCCGCGTGCGGGCCCGCGAGCGAGCCGCCGGGCCGATCCGTCGCGGCCCGCGTCGGCGGGCCGCCGCTCGCCGCGCCCCCGCCGGCCGCGGGCGAGGAGCTCGAGGTCGTGGTCAGCAAGGAGGCGCTGCGGCCCGGCCAGGGCGACAAGCTCGCGAGCATCGCGATGCGCACCGTCGTGTACGCGGAGCCCGACCGGCGCTCCACGCGGCTCGGCTACCTGCGCGCGGGGGCGGTGGTCGATCGCGCGGCCGCGCCCGCGGGCCACGAGCGCTGCCCCGAGGGCTGGTTCGCGATCGCCCCGCGCGGCTTCGTGTGCATCGGCAAGACCGCCACGCTCGACGTGGACAGCGCGATCGTGGCGGCCACGCCGCGCGGCCCGCGGCGCGGCGAGCCGTACCCGTACGATTACGTGATCTCGCGCAGCCCGCCCCCGCACCTCTACGTGCACCTCCCGACCGAGCTGGAGCAGCGGCGCGTCGAGGGCCGCACGCGCGGGCAGGGCCGATCGTCGTGGGAGGCGCGGAACGAGGCGCTGATCGGCGACCCCGATCCGATCCCGCCGTTCTTCGCCGAGCGCCGCGACACGCCGAAGCCGCTCGGCGCGTTCGAGAGGATCCGGTTCCCCGCTCACCGCGGCCGCGCGCGGGGCGAGTCGGCGTTCGGGCTGATCTCCACCTTCGAATGGACCGGCCGGCGCTTCGGGCTCACGACCGAGCTCGATCTCATCCCCATCGATCGCACGCGGGCGGTGATCCCCTCGGCGATGCGCGGGATCGAGGTGAAGACGGCGGGCACGCCCGCGTTCGTGTGGCACCAGGGCGTGCGCACGCTGCGGCAGGACGCCTCGGGCGAGCTCAGGCCGGACGGCTGGGCGGCGTACCGATCCGGCTGGGTGCTGACGGGCCGCTCGGCGGCCGGCGGCGCGTACGTCGAGACGGACGCGGGCGCGTGGATCCCCGCGGCGAGCCTCAGGCCGGCGCGCCTCGGGCGAGACCTCTGGGGCTTCGCCGAGCGCGGGCGCAAGTGGATCGACGTGTCGATCGAGCTGCAGATGCTGGTGGCCTACGAGGGCGAGCGGCCGGTGTTCGCGACGCTGGTGTCCACCGGCCGCGGCGAGCTCGGCGATCCCGAGACCACGAGCGCGACCGTGCGCGGCACGTTCTTCGTCCAGGCGAAGCACGTGACCGCGACGATGGACGGCGACGACACGAACGAGCGCGCGTTCGACCTGCGCGACGTGCCCTACGTGCAGTACTTCCACAAGAGCTACGCGCTCCACGGCGCCTACTGGCACGACGGGTTCGGCAAGGTGCACAGCAGCGGCTGCGTGAACCTCTCGCCCGCGGACGCCGCCTGGCTCTTCGAGTGGACCGATCCGCCGGTGCCCGAGGGCTGGCACGGCGCGTTCAACCAGAAGGCCGGGACGCTCGTGTACATTCACCCGTGACGGGCCGCGGCGCGCCGCGAGATCACGGCGGCGCGGTCGGGATGACCGGCGCCGAGCCGTGGAAGTCGGCGAGGCGCGCGCCGCTCGGATCGTAGATTGCGCCGCACTCGGACCGCTTCGCCTGGTCCCTGTTGACGAGGACCGAGAACTTCCCGGGCGCGCGGCCGACCGCGCCGACGTAAGCCCGCGCGACCCCGTCGCAGGCGGGCGCGGCGTCGATCACGCCCACCTGGCAGAGCAGCATGAGGTCAGGCCCGGACCCCGCGCCCGCCGGCGGCAGGCCCGCGTCGAACTGATCGATCGCCTTGAGCAGCCTGTCGATGTCGATCGCGAAGGCCTGACGGCACCCCGTCGCCCGAATCTCCCGCGTGCCCGGCGCGCGCGACGCCTCCTCCATGACCTTCGCCGCCTCGCCCACGGCCCTGGCGCCCTTGCCGACGAGGTCCACGATCTCCTTGCCAGGCTTGCTCCGCGCGAAGAGGAATGCGCCGAGCGCCATGACCCCGATGCCCGCGAGGAAGAGCACGCCCACGATGAGCAGGGCTATCATGCAGCCGTTGCCCGATTTCTTCTGCGGGGCATGGTAAGGCGGGGCCGGGGGCTGGTTCATCTGGCACCTGGAGCGTTCATGGAGCGTGGCGTCGAGCTTATACCCGATGCGCGGGCGCAGGCCGGGCTTGATGGCGCGCCGCGGACGCGCGACCATGGCTCCATGATCGCGCGATCGACGGCGAGGCTCGCGGGCGTCCTCTTCGTGGCGTGGGTGGCCGGGTGCGGGGCGCGCGAGCCGCTCGATGATCTGGCCTACGACGACGGCACGGGCGGCGCCGGGGCCGGCACCGGCACGGGCGGCGCCGGGGCCGGCACCGGCACGGGCGGCGCGGGCGGCGGCGTGGTCTGCCCCGATTTCGGCGATCCGTGCACCGGCTGCGCGTCGGCGAGCTGCCCGGAGATCTACTGCGATTGCTACAACAACCCGGACTGCCTGGCGCTGTTCCAGTGCTCGAGCGGCTGCGACGGCGACCAGGCGTGCGTGCAGGCCTGCATGACGGCGCACCAGGACGGGATCGCCGCCGCTTACCTCCTCAGCGATTGCGCCGCGACGATCTGCGACGCCTCGTGTGCCGGCGGCGACGAGCTGCAGCCCTGCAGCTACTGCCTCGCCGAGAGCTGCGACGACGAGATGAACGCCTGCCTCGCCGACCCCGAGTGCGTCGCGCTCTACAATTGCCTGGATGGCTGCGCTCCGGTCGATCTCGCGTGCCAGCAGGGCTGCTACGACGCGCACGGCGCCGGCGTGCCGAAGCTCCAGGACCTCCTGGAGTGCGCCTATTCGGTGTGTGACGGCCCCTGCTGATCCGGGGCGCCGCGCGCCCTGCGATCAGGCCGGCTCCATCTCGGCGCGCACCTCGACGCCGAGCGCCTCGGGGCTCGCAGCCCCGGACGTGGATTCGAGCTGCGGTATGGGCAGCTCGCCGGAGAGCCAGGCGTCGGCCTCCTCGCGGCCGCGCGCGTGGCGCTCGAAGAGGGCGGTCAGGTAAGCCCGCGCGATCCGTTGCTGATCGCGCCGGCCGATCCCGGGCTCCCCGTCGAGCGGCGCGGCGAGCGCGATCGACGTCGTGTACCCGAAATGGTTCGCCCCCGGAATGGTGACGAGGGTCTTCGGCGGCGGGGCCAGCTCGAAGAGGGCGGCGGGGCCGGCGCCCGCGCCCGCCGCGCCCGTGTCCGCGCCGCCGCGGAGGATGAGCACCGGCGGGCCGCCCGCGAGCGCTGCGGCGCCGCGGGGCGGGAGCGGCGCGATCAGCCCGAGCGCGCGGACGTGGAACGGGCACGCCCTGTCGATCGCGAGCGCGGCCGCGGCGAGGCCGCCGTGCCCGTGCCCGATCAGGCCGGCGCGATCGAAATCGGCGAGGAGCGGCCCGCGAGAGCCGGCGCGCAGGCTGGAGAGCGCGTCGCGCAGGGCCGCCGCGCGCCGCGCGGGCCCGTCGTCCGGCGCGAGCCACGAGAGGTCCGGCGCGATCACGACAAAACCGCGGCGCGCGAGGTGCGCCATCAATCCGGTGAGCTGGCGATAATCCTGCGAGGGGTCCTCGGGCGCGCCGGGCCGGACGCCGGCGCTCCGCAGCCGCCGCGCGTGCGCGATGGCGATGACCGGAAACGGGCCGCCCGGGGCGACGGGCGCGTCCTCGCCGTCCGCCGCCGCGGGGTAATGGAGGAGCGCGAGGCCCCGCTCAGGGCACCGATAGATGAGCCCCTCGAACGGGCGGGCGTCCGGGTAGCGGGCCTGCTCGGAGAGAGGCATATCGACGATGCGGCGGAAGCCGGCGCGGTGCGGTCCGGAGTCGAGCGGCGACCAGCGGGGGCGCGGCGGGGGCGGGCGCGCGGCGCGCGGCGGAGGCGGCGAGGCAATGGGGGGCGCGGCGGCTGCAGCCACGGAATCGGCCGCGGGCGCGGATCCGGGGGCGGGCGCGGGCGCGGGCGCGGATTCGGCCGCGGGTCCGGGCACGGGCCCGGATTCGGCCGCGGATTCGGCCGCGGGCCCGGATCCGGCCGCGGGCGCGGGCGCGGATTCGACCGCGGGCGCGGATTCGGGCGCGGGCGCGGGCCGCGGGACTGCCAGGAACGAGGTCCGCTGCGCCCAGACGCCGCCCTCGCGGCTGATGTGGACGAGGCGGTCGCCGGCGCGGACGACGACCTCGAGGCGGCCGGGAGGGCCGGCTTCGCGCTCGACCAGCGAGACCTCGTCGCAGCGGCCGAGCTCGGTGGCGAGCACGGCGGGGCCGCGCCAGGGGACCGCGGGATCGTCGTTGTCCCGGAACCAGTGGCCCAGGCCGACCGTGGCGAGCGGCGCGACCAGCTCGAAATGGCCGCGCCGGCCCGCCCGTCCCTGGAGGAGCGCAGGGCGGCCGCCGACGCCGGAGACGACGTCGAAGGGGCCGCGCCAGGGGACGTCGGCGGAGCGCCAGAAGGACACCAGGCGGTCGCCCGCGCGGGCGATGACCTCGAGCGAGCCGTAGTTGCCGTGGATCATCGCGACCGCGTCGAAGCGGACGCCCTCGCCGAACACCGCCGGCCCCCGCCAGGCGAGGGCCGCAGAGTCGTTGTCGCGGCGAAAGTGCCCGAGGCCGCCTCGCTCGAGCGGCGCGACCAGCTCGAAATGGCCGCGGTGGCCGAAGCCGCCCTGGATCAGCGCCGGGTTGCCGGCGACGCCCTCGGCGAAGACCTGCGCGCCGCTCCAGCGCGCTCCGGGCTCCGCGCCGCGCCAGAAGGCCGCCAGCCGGCCGCCGGCGAGCGCCACCGCCTCGAGGTGGCCGGGGGCGCCGAAGTTGCTCTCGATGAGCGATACGGCCGAGACCGCGCCCAGCTCCTCGCCGAGGACGGCGGCGAGGCGCCAGGCGGGCGCGGCCGCGCCCTCGTCGCGCGCGTGGTGGCCGATCCCCGGCGCGCCGGGGCGCGGGGCGAGGACATCGAGCACGCGCGGGCCGCCGGTGCCGCGCTGGAGGAAGAATCCGCTGGTCTTGGTGGGCATGGGTCGCCGAGGAGGCGCGAGCATAACCGGCGCGCGCCCGCGATCCAATGCGCGGGGCGAGGGGCAGATCGCCCAGCGGGCCGGCGCGCTTCGTGGCGACCTGCGCCGCGACCGCGGGGACCTCGTCGGTCTTGACAAGGACCGCCTGCCGCAGGTCCTCCCGCGCGGACGGGCGGCGCTACTCGCCTCGCGCCGCCGGGGCTTCGGTCAAGGGCGGCGCGAACACGCTCGGCGGGCCGTCGCCGAGGGTGATCTTCTCGTACGCGCGGTAGAGCCGCCGCGCCTCCTCGAGCGCGTCGCGCTCCTCGGCCTTGCGGGCCGCGGCGAGGAAGTAGGGCATCGACTCGGTGAGCGCGCCGGCGCGGTAGAAGTGCCGCGCGAGGGCGGTGAGGTGGGCGTCGTCCTTGCCGTGCACGCTCAGGATCGCCTCGGCCGCGAGCCGGTGCAGATCGCGCAGCCGCGCCTTCGACTGCATCTCGTACGCCGCGCTGCAGAGCATCACGTTGGTGAACTGGTAGCGCCGCCCGGCGAGCGGCGCCGTCAGGCGGGCCCCTTCGCCCCGGACCGGGTCGGCGTCGTCGACCGCGCGCCAGATGCAGTGCATCTCCCCGACGCGGATGTGCCGCTCGAGCGCGGAGGTCGCGGGCAGCATCCTCGCGAGCACCGCCAGCTCGAACTCCCGCCCGAGCACCGACGCGGCGAGCACCGTCGCGCGGACGCCGGGCTCGAGGCGGTCGAGGCGGGCGACCAGCAGGCTGGTGATGCTGCGCGGCGGCGAGAACGTGCCCGTGATCGAGCTCATCGTCTGCCCCTTGTCCGCGAGCCAGTAGCTCAGGATCTCCTGCGCGTAGAGCGGGTTCCCGCCCGCGTTCTCGCGGAGCAGGTCGACCATCATCTTCGGCACGGCGCCGCCGAAGACCGCGCTCGCGATCGCGACGAGGTGCGGCTCGCGCAGCGGGCCGAGCTCCATCACCTCCGAGGGGATCTCGGGATCGATCGGGAGCCGGAGCGGGGTGCCGTCGTCGCCGCGGCGGCTCGTGCAGATCACGGCCAGCGGCAGGTCCTTGCACGCGCGGACCACGGCCGCGATCGCGGCCAGGGAGTCCTCGTCGGCCCAGTGCGCGTCCTCGAGGTAGAGGACGACCGGCCGCGTCGCGCACTCCGCGCGGAAGTAGGCGCACAGCGCGACGAGGATCTCGTCGAAGCGCGGCCTCGCCGCGGGCGCGGCCGCGCCTGCCGCCGGAGCCTCCGGCGCGCCGGGATCGCGCGGCGCCGGAGGCTCGCCCGGCTGGAGCCCGCGCTGAGAGCGAGGCCCCTCGCTCCCTGCCCGGATCCCGACGAGCGACGCCAGGATCGGCCTGGCCCGCTCGATGGCTTCGCGGAGATCGGCCCGGTCCTCCGGCAGCCTCGACAGGAGCCCCGCGAGCCCCTCCTCGAAGCAGGCGCGGCGCTCGTCGCGATCCACCCACACCGCCGGCAGGAAGCACCCGCGCAGCGCGTACTCCACCGCGTTGAGCGAGCTCCGGATCGTCTGATCGCACCGCGCATCGAGCCAGAGCAGCCGGCGCGCGGGGCGGGCCTCGCGGAGCTCCCGGTGGAAGCTCTCGACCAGGTAGCTCTTGCCGAGCCCCGCCTCGCCGTCGACGTGCATCACGCGCGCGGCCCCCTCGCCCTGCCCCGCGCCGAGCAGCGGCGCCACCATCGCCCAGAGCCTGCGGAGCTCCGCGTCGCGCCCGATCAGGCCGAGGTCCGAGACCTGCCGCTGCACGGACACGCGCCGGCGCTCGAGCGCGTAGACCTGCACCGACGCCTCGAAGCCCTTGAAGCGCCGGGCACGCCGCGACGACCACTGGTAGTGATCGTCGACGCTCCGGAGCGTCTGCTCGTCGCACCAGATCTCGCCCCAGGGCGCGGCCATGACGAGGCGCGCGGCGAGGTTCGTCGCCCGGCCGATGCACGCGTAGTCGTGCCGCTCCGTGCCCCCGTTGAAGCCCGCGTAGCGGATGTCGCAGGTGATCCCGGCGCGGACCCGCACGGGCGAGGGCGCCCGCGCGCGCACCTCGAGCGCGAAGTCGAGCGCGCGCTCGGCGTCGTTCTCGTGGGAGATCGGCGCGCCGAAGTGCACGAGCGCCGTCGTGCCCTTGTCGCCTGCGTCGACGCCCGTGAACGTCCCGCCGTAGAGCGTCGAGAGCTCGTGGATGAGCAGGATGAGCTCCGGGAACCCGGGCGCTCGCGGCCCCGGGGGCGGGGCCGCGTCGTCCGGCGGCGCGGCCGCGGCGGGCGCGACGTCGGAGAACGACAGGAACACGCTCGCGACGTTGCGGAACTCGCCGAGCGGCGGCGCGCCGGCCACCGCAGGGTCGACGAAGCGCTCGCCGCCGCCGCCGCGCGCGTCGCGGGGCAGCGGCGCGCGCGGCGGCGCGTCGGACGCGACGAGCCGCCACGCCGGCGGATCCCCCGCGATCGGCGCCGCGCCGGGCGCGTCCACGCGCCCCAGGAAGGCCTCGTCGAGCAGCACGTCGCCGCTGTGCGCCCGCTGCTCGATCGACGCGCACGCGTCGATCGCGGGGCCCTGGAAGTAGAAGTAGCTCCGCGTCGGGCTCGCGCGGACGACGCCCCACGCGACCCTGCCCCAGGACAGGCCGACCTTGAACGAGAACGGGAACGCGCCGAACGGCGTCTCGCGCACCGGGTGAGCCTCGAAGAAGCGCCGCATCGCGATCGCCGCGCGGAGCGCGCGGTCGGCCGCGTCGCGCTCCGGCCCCGCTCGCGGCGCCGGGAACAGCGCCGTGAACGCGTCGCCTGCGAAGCTCGAGACGAAGCCGCCGGCGTCGTGCACCGCCGCGATCAGCGGGTCGAAGTAGAAGCGCAGCGTGCCCGCGAGCGCCTCGGCGCCCGCGCGCCCGTGCTCGAGCAGCGTCTCGGTGAGCTGCGTGAACCCGGGGATGTCGATGAAGAGCGCGGCGGCCGCGAAGCTACCGGCGGTGCGCCCGGCAGCGTCCTCGCGGAGGATGAAGCCCGGGACCAGCGGGTTCATTCATCTGTCGATGACGATGGCGGGCGGCGGCGCGCCGCTCGCCTTCGCGGTGGCGGTCGGCGTCGGCGCGGGGCCCCTGCTCGGCCCCCTCGGCCCCTTCACCTTGGGCCCGCCCGGATCCGCCGTCTCCGCTGCCGACGGCGCGGGCTGGCCGATCGCGACGAGCGTCGCCATCAGCCGCACCGACTCCTCGGACGGCCCCTGGAGGATCGAGTAGGGCTGGTAGCCTTCCTTCTGGACCGTGAGCTTCCGTGGGGTCTCGCGGACCGCGTCGTTCTGGATCGTGAGGTGGAGCGGCGTCGTGCCGAGCGTGCGCCCGTCCTCGAGCACCGACGCGCCGGGCGGGATCGACTCGAGCATCAGCACGAAGGACGCGGCCCGCTTCTCCGTCGGCGTCGCCGCGGCCGTGGGCGTGGGCGGCGGCTCGGCCGCCGGGGGCGCCTTGCGTCCGAACACGAAGAACAGCACCGCCGCGATCGCGATCAGCCCGCCGGCGATGAGGATCGGGCCCTTCCCGCCGCCCGAGGGCTTGGGCTCCGGCGTGGCCACGACCGGCGCCGGCGTCGCCTTCGACGCGGCGGGCGGCGCCTCCTGCGAGCGCTTCGCGGACGCCGGCGGCGCGGCCTCGGCCTCCTCCGCCGGCGCCGGCAGCGTCTCCGCCTCCTTCAGCGCGCGCAGCGTCGACGTCGACCCGCGGAACGAGTGGACCCCGCTGAGCGACTCGATGGACGTGAGCGGCGCGCCGAACCCGGTCGACACGCCCATCCCGCGCGCGCACTCGCCGAGCGCCTGGATGAACGCGTCCATCGTCGCGGGGCGCCCCTCCGGATCCTTCGACAGCGCCCGCATCACGAGCGCCTCGAGCGGCTCCGGGATGTCGACCTCCGGGTTGCGCTCCTTGAGCTTGGGCACCGGCTGCTGGAGGTGCGCCATCAGGATCTGGATCGACTTCTCCGACTCGAACGGCACCTTGCCGCAGAGCATCTGGTAGAGGATCACGCCCAGCGAGTAGATGTCGGTGCGCAGATCCACCTTGCCGTGGGAGATCTGCTCGGGCGACATGAAGCGCGGCGAGCCGAGGAAGGCGCCCTGCTGCGTGAGCTCCTCGGAGTCGTCGGCGAGCATCTTCACGAGCCCGAAGTCGATGATCTTGACGCCCTCCTCGGCGTCCTCGTTCGCGACGAGCATGATGTTCGACGGCTTGAGGTCGCGGTGCACGACGCCGTGCTTGTGCGCCTCGCGGAGCCCGCGCGCGATCTGCCGCGCGATCCGCATCGCCTCCGGCGGCGGCAGGCGCCCCTGGCGTCGGACGCGCCGGAAGAGCGTCTCGCCCTCCAGGTACTCCATCGCCATGAAGAACCGCTCCCCCTCGACGTCCTCGATGCGACCGTAGTCGAAGACCGTGACGATGTTCGGGTGCTGCAGGCGGGCCAGGATGCTGGCCTCGAGGAAGAACCGCTTGTGGAAGTTCGGGTCGAGCTGCCGCGACGCGTGGTTCGGGATCAGCACCTTGATCGCGACCGGCCGCCCGAGGGGGAGCTGCTCGCCGCGGTAGATCGTCCCCATGCCGCCCGTGGCGAGCATGGAGAGGATCTTGAACTTGCCGTTGAGCACCTTGCCGAGCAGCGGATCGATGGACTCGCTCCGCGGCGCCTCGGCCGAGGCATTCTCGGCGACCTTCTCTTCGGGGCTCATGAGAACTCCGTCACTTCCCCATCCACCAGGCGCGCGCAGACCGCCGCCGCCCGGCCCGGGGCTTCGGTCTCTCGCGGTGTCGCGTGCGGGGAGCTCATGCAGGGTGTCGGAACGGGCGGGGGTTGTCGGCGCAGTCTAAACGGAAGGCGAAGCCTTGGCGACCCTTCCGCTACGCCGCCGCGGAGGAAGCCCCGACGCTGGGTCCGCGCCCGCCCGCGGCCGCGGCGCCCCGGGGTACGGCGGCGGCGAGGTGCCCGCGGCGGGTCGCCGCAGCCGCGCCCCGGCATGTCGGAGGATCTCGCCCACGCCCCGTGCTGCCCGGAGCGCCCGGGCCGCCGTGCCGTCGACTTCCGCCTGGACACGCCGGCCCCCCCGCAGGTACCCTGGTCGATCTTGCTTTTCCCTCCCCCGAGCCGCGCGAGCTCGCCGCAATCTCGGGGCTGGACATGCGCCACGCTCCCGCGGTACCCTTGTCGATTTCGAAAAATCACAAATTCGACGCCCCGGAAAAGAGACTGGACTTTCGCGACCTGGATGGGTACCTTGCATATTGGACCCGTTCACACCGACAATCCTTTCGACGCCCAGCGGCTCCGAGGTTGATCTTGTCGATCCCGGCCCGGAGGGGGTGAGAATCGGGAGGGCTGCACAACGATCGCTGCCTGGCCGGCTCGCGGCCATGGCCCACGCCCACGTCGTGACGACGGCTCCGGTGACCGATCCTGCGACTCGACACAGGAATGGAGCGATTGCGATGAAACAGAAGCTCGTATTCGCAGCGACCGCGGCCCTCGGCTCCCTGCTCGCCTCGAGCGCGGCGCTGGCCACCACCTCCCCTCCCCCCGCGCCCGCCAGCGGCTGCGTGGTCATCAAGCGCGGCGCCCTCGGGGACGTCTACGACTCCCTCCTCTTCGAGGGCGACAACTCCACGTACGGCGGCTACGTCGAGACCTACAGCGGCAGCACGGACAAGGTCCGGCAGAAGCGGGCCGTCTTCGGCTTCGACATCTCCCCGATCCCGTCGAGCTCGATCGTCAGCTCGGCGAAGCTCTGGGTCTTCCAGTACAGCAACACCAGCCAGACCGTCCGCGCCCACGAGATCCTCAGCCCCTGGGACGAGGCGACGGTCAAGTGGTCGAATTTCGGCGCCATCAACCCGCTCGTCGAGGGCACCTTCGTCGCCGGCGGGCTCTCGGCCGGCTACAGGTCGGTCGACCTCTCGGCGCTCGTGCAGAGGTGGCTGGACGGCACGTCCCCGAACCACGGCGTCGTCCTCGAGGAGGACCTCCAGGGGCTCACCAGCTACAAGACGGGCGAGTGCGGCAAGCCCGAGAAGTTCCCCTACCTCGAGGTCTGCTACACCGAGCCGCCGAAGAGCTCCGTCGGCGACACCGTCTGGTTCGACTCGAACGCGGACGGGGTCCAGGACGGCGGCGAGCCGGGCATCAACGACGTCATCGTCAACCTGTACGACGACGCCGACTGCGACGGCCTCTCCAGCGGGACCCTGATCGACTCGACCGTGACCGATCTCAATGGATCCTATCACTTCACGGGCCTCACCGCGGGCTGTTACGTGGTCGACGTCGACGACTCCACGCTGCCGCCCGGGCACCTGCTCACCACGAGCCACGAGCAGTCCCCCGTGAGCCTCGCGCCCGGGGAGAACGACATGGACGTCGATTTCGGGTACGTGACGTTCTCGTCGATCGGCGACACCGTGTGGCTCGACAGCGACGCGGACGGCAATTACGACTCCGACGCCGGCGAGGCGGGCGTGAACGGCGTGCTCGTCGAGCTCTACCAGAACGGCGGGCTCCTTGATTACACGTACACCGACGGCAGCCCGTACACCGGCCTGCCGGGCTTCTACCTCTTCGACAGCCTGCCGCCCGGCAGCTACACGGTCGTCGTCCACACCTCGAGCTTCGGCGAGGGCGGCCCGCTCGCCGGCGAGGAGCCGACCTTCGACAACGACGGCGCGCTCGACAACGCGACCACGGTCAACCTCGGCTGGGGGCAGGACTTCCTCGCCGCCGATTTCGGCTACCAGCACTCCTGCGGCAACGGCGCCTGCGGCGCCGGCGAGAGCTGCTCGACGTGCGCGGTCGACTGCGGCGTCTGCCCGCCGGAGTGCGGCGACGGCTCCTGCAACGGCGACGAGACGTGCTCGACCTGCTCGACCGACTGCGGGAGCTGCCCGCCGGGCTGCGGCGACGGCTCCTGCAACGGCGAGGAGGACTGCTCGAGCTGCAGCACCGATTGCGGCGCCTGCCCGCCGGCCTGCGGCGACGGCTCCTGCAACGGCGA
>CAYQYG010000211.1:0-14575 GCA_964421485.1 uncultured Polyangiaceae bacterium
GCTCAGTGATCAGCCCTGACGGCGGGCAACCGAATCCGGGGCGGGCTCGTTCCCTCAGCGCGTCGCGAAATAATAGAACGCAGGCCCCAGAATCGCGACCGCCACCGCCCACGGCGCCACTGCCCTCAGCGCCATCCCAGCCAATCCCACCGGAGGCCGAGGAAGCGCAGCCGCCTCCCGCTCCGGCCGCACCGCAATCGGCAGCGCGATCGGCTCGATCACCGCCGCCGGCCCCATCTCCAGCGCCCGCATCGCCCGCTCCCGGCTCCGCCGCGCCGCCACGATCTCCTCCCCGAAGCACTCCCGCACCCACGCCCCGAGCCTGAGCGAGCTCGCCATCAGGTTCGCCGAGAGCGCATATCGCTCCAGATCCCGCAGCATCTCCGCGGCGCTCGAGTACCGATCCTCCCGCCGCCGCTCCAGCGCCCGCATCACGATCGCCCGCAGCACCCCTTCATCCGGCAACCGCCGCTCCGGCAGCTCCGGGATCTCCGCCCGCTGCGCCGCCTCCAGGAGCGGCAGATCCCCTTCTGCCCGGTACAGCCGCCGCCCCGCCAGCAGCTCCCAGAGCAGGATCCCCGCCGCGAACACGTCCGCCCGCTCGTCGAGCGCCTCCCCCCGCGCGTGCTCGGGGCTCATGTACCCGAATTTCCCTTGCAGCGCCTCGTCCGCCGGCAGCGCCGCCACGTCCGCGGCTCGGGCGATCCCGAAATCGCAGAGCTTCACCTCCCCCTCGAAGCTCACCAGCACATTCGAGGGCGACACGTCCCGGTGGATCACCCCCATCCGGTGCGCGTAGCTCAGCGCCCGCAGCGCCTCCGCCACCATCAGCAGCGAGAACTCCACCGGCAACGCCTCCCGCTGCCGCGCCGCCCGCTTCAGGAGCTCCCGCAGATCGAGCCCCTCCACGTATTCCATGGCGATGTAGAGCGACCCCTCCTCGCGCCCCAGGTCCTCCACCTGCACCACGCTCGCGTGCCTGAGCTTCGCCGAGAGCTTCGCCTCGCTCACCAGCATCTCCGCGTAGCGCTCGTCGTGCGCCAGCTTCGGCGCCACTTCCTTCACCACCACGAGGCGCGCCGCCCCGAGCTCCGTCCGCGCGCGCGCCAGATAGATATCGGCCATCCCGCCCTGACCGATCCGATCGAAGAGCGTGTATCGACCCAGCCGGCACGGCAATGGCCGGCCCGGCCGCGCCGCCCGCCTGTTCGGCGCGGCGGGTCTATCGAGCGAGGCTTCCGGGCGGGGGCGGGGGCTTCGGTCGTCGCAGGGGAGGTCGGTCTGCACGGTCGTCTCCTCCCCGTGGCAGACCCGCGCCCCTCGGGCCAACAAAGCGGCGCGGCGCGCGCCATTCTTCGCTGTCGCTACTTGCCCCGGCTCGTGAACAGATCGATGTCCGCCTTCTCGCGCGGCTGGCCGGGGTAGATCCGGGCCTCGATCTGGAGGCGCGCCCCGAGATCGGCGCGGTCGAAGACCTTCGCGGCCGCCTGCTCCAGCTCGCTGTCGCCCGCGATCCGGGCGATGATCCAGTCGGTGAGGCTCGGGCGATCGCCGAGGCTCGCCTTGCGGAGCCGCGCGGCCTCGGCCAGCTCGGGCTGCTTCCGGAGCGCGGCCAGGATCTCCGCGCCCGAGGGGCCGGCCGCGGCCCGGTGGAGCAGCATCGCGGTCCCGAAGACGCGGCGCTCGGCGTCCCACGCCTTCTTCAGCGCGGGGGACTCCGGCAGCGCCTTGTAGATCGCCGCGTTGACCAGCGCGCCGGCGAGCTCCCGGTCGGTCACGCCCTCGGGCCAGGCCTGCGTCGCGCTCCGGTAGGCGTCGATCATCTCGCCGGCGAGGGCCGCGGAGCCCTCGAAGTAGGCCTTCGACGAGAGCGCCTCGCCGAGGCCCAGGTACGCGGCCGCGAGCGTCGGCTTGTGGCCTGACCTCTCCGCGCGCGAGAGGCACGCGCGGGCGCGCTCGAGCGCCGCGGCGCTCTGGCGCTTGAGCTCCTCGTCGCGCTCGCCGCGCTCCCATTTCCGGCGCTCCGTCGCCACGTCCTCCGGGTCGAACGGGGGCATCGACTCGAGCCGCTTCGCGAGCTCCGTGAAGCCCTTCGCGTCGGCGTTCCAGCCGAGCCACTCGAGCTGCGGCTCGTAGGCGGACGTCTGCTGCGGCGCGAGGATCTGCGCCTGCCGGGTCACCTCGAGGGACCTCTGGAAGGCCGGCTCGCGCTGCAGCGCCGCGAGGACCTCGCCGCGGAGCGGGCCCTCGAGCATCGCGTCGATCACGGAGCTCGCGGCCCTGCCGTCGGGCAGGAGCGTCCGGATCTGCACCCAGCGGTCGAGCACCGTCACCTCGCCGAGGTGCTGGAGCGCGCTCGCCAGGTTGCCGAGCACCAGCGCGTTGTCGGCCCCGAGGCGCGCCGCCGCCTCGAGCGAGCTCACCGCGGACCGGAGGTGCGCGGTGTCCCCGGTCGCCTCGAAGCGGCTCATGTACGCCACCGCGGCGTTGTTGGCGCCGACCGCGCTGTGCTTCGCGTCGCGCTCGTGGAACCTCGCGATCTTCGCCAGCGCCTGGTCGGCCTCCGCGAGCTTGCCCGCGCGGAGCAGGCGCATCGCGCGGACGTTGTCGAGCAGGTTCCGGATCTCGGGCGCGCTCGTGTCGCTGCGCTTGAGCCACGTCTCCTGCTCGTCGAGGTCCGGGACGAGGTGCGCGATCAGCGCGGCCGCGTTGTCCTTGTGGACCTTCTCCGCCTTCGGATCGGCGTGGATCGCCTCGCAGACCTGGCGCGCGCGCGTGCCCAGGCCGAGCTCGCGGTACGCGCGCGCCACGGCGAGGCTCAGCGCGGGCTCGCGGCGATCGAGCACGCCCTTGAGCTCGGCGTCTCCGTCCGCCGGCCGGCCGAGGCGGTGATAGACCTGCCCGAGGCCGAGGTGGAACGTGGGCTCGCCGGCGGCCTCGCGCCGGATCGACAGGAACGCCCGCTCCGCCGCGTCGAGCAGCGCGCGGCGCTCGCCGCCGGGAGCGTCGCCGGGGTTCGGGGCGGAGGGCGCCGAAGGCGACCCGGAGCCCCGAGCGTCAACCGCGCGGCGCAGCTTCACCATGCCGAGCATCAGCGACGCGGGCACCACCGCCCCGTGCCGCAGGTACTCCCCGCGGAGCCGCGCCAGCTCGGGGTCCCGATCCATCCGCTCGCCGAGCCACTCCTGGAAGATCTCGCGCTGCCTGGCCTCGTCGGTCACGCCGGCCATCCTCGCGTCCAGATCCGGCGGCGCGGCGCCGGTCTGGAGGTCCGCCATGATCCTGCGCTGGGTCTCCGCCATCGCGTCGAAGAACGCGCGCTGCGCCTCCTGGAACGCGGGCAGCCGCTCGTCGAGCAGGCCGCTCAGGATCTCGTCCGCCTTCGCGAGATCGCCCGCGTCGCTGTGGCAGGCGCCGAGCAGCTGCTGCGCCTCGGCCGTGAGCCGCCCGGGCGGGCCGAGGCCGGCCAGCGTCGCGATCGCGCCCTTCACGTCGCCCTGGCCGCGCTTCAGCGAGGCGAGCGCCGCCGCGAGCTCCTGATCGCCCGGCCGCGCGGCGAGCGCCTTCGCGATCGCCTTCTCGTCGCCGGCCTCGATCAGCTTCGCGTCGTCGTCGTGCGCCTTGCGCGCCGTGGCGAGCTTCGCCTTCACCGCCGCGCCGTCGTCGCCCCAGCCTGTCGTGGCCGCCGCGAGGTCGATCCACCGCTCCACCGGCGCCTCGGCCTCGATCCAGAGCGAGGGCGCGTCGCGCGGCTCGCTGAACGAGTCGATGATCTTCTTCGCAGCGTCGATCGCGCCTGGATCCTTGAGCCGCGTGTAATGCTCGAGCGCGAGCAACGGCCGCTCCCCCGCGACCCGCCCCGCGATCGCGCGGCGGAGCTTCGATCGCCGCTCCTCCACGCGCGCCTCCTCGGGGCCGCCCTGCGCGACCTTGCTCGCCATGTCGAGCAGCACGAGCCCCGCGTTCGCCTCCGGCGCCCCCTCGTCGCCGATCTGGTCGGCCCAGGCGCCGAGCTTCTGCGCGAGCAGCGCCGCCGGCGCGCCGCCGCGCACGCTCGCCGGCAGATCGTGGAACGTGTTCACCACGCGCCCGATCGGCTCGACCGACGCGGGCGTCGCCGGCTCCGCGATCCCCGCCGCGGCGAGGCGCACCACGGCCTCCGCGGCGGGCTTCATGTCGGCGTCGAATTCATGGCGCTGGATCGCGCCCTTGTAGCGCTCGATCGCGGCGTCGCGGTCCCCGGCGGCCTCCGCCGCGCGCGCCTCCTCGAGCGCGACCGCGGCGCGGTGAGAGGGCGACTCCATGTAGCTCTGGTACCCGGCGAAGCCCGCGAAGAGCAGCGCGCCCCCGAGCACCGCCGCCTGCCACGCGCGCGCGAGCGGCCCGAGCACCTCCCTGGTCCCGAACTGATACGTGTTGCTGTCGACCTGCCGCACCCGGTACGCCGTCAGCGGGAAGACCGGGATCCACAGCAGGCAGATGCAGTACGTCGCGATGTACGAGCCGTCCGGCCCCTGGTCGCGCGAGCCGTAGAGCCCGACCCCGCAGCCGTTCAGCCGGAAGAGCGGCGGCGCGCCGTTCAGCGGCCGCGGCGCGCGCTTCGCCTTCTTCACGGCCTCCTTGAGGGCCGGCTGCCGCGTCTCGCGGGCGACGCGCGCGAGCGCCTTGTCGGCCTCGCCGTGGCGCCGGTGGTCCTGGAGCCACCGCGCGTGCTGCAGCCTGCAGAACACCTCCGGCTCGGCCTGCGCCGCCCCGATCTCGGCCCGCAGCGCCGGCTCCTCTGCGAGCTCTGCGAGCTCCGCGGCCCGGGCGAGCAGCGCGCGGAAGCCGCTCGTATCGCCGCTCGCGTACACGGGCGCCGCGACCTCCGCGAGCAGCATCGCCACGCGCCGGCTCACCTTGGGCGCGACCTCGGTCCCCTCGACCTCGACCAGCGCGTCCTCCAGCGGCTCGAGCACGTCGTCCTTGACGGTGTCGTGCAGGAGCTTCACCCGCGCCCGCATGCTCATCCAGTCGTCGCGCCCGAGGTCCGGCTCGAGCACGTCCTCCGCGATGAGCTCATCGACGCGCTTGATCCCGGCGACCAGCCTCCCGATGGAATCCATGGCGATCTCCCCGCAGGAGGCGCCCGGCCCCCCCGCGGCGTGCACGGTAAGGGATCTCGCCGGGCGCCGCCACACGCTCCGCATTGACGGCGGGCGGAGGAGCGCGCAATGGCGCCGCGCCGGCCGGCGCCGCGCTCAGCCCTCGAGCGGCTCGGCCGACACCGTCGCGACCGGGATCGGATCGAGCCGCTCGGGCTCGGACCAGTCGGGCCGGAGCCCGTATCGCAGGAGCCCCGACGCGAAGCCGACGCCGTGGGAGACGTGCAGCACGGGGAAGATCCCCCACACGATCGGGATCGCGGGCAGCCCGGCCCTGCGCCCCACGCGCACCGCCTCGATCCCGGTCGCCGCCGCGTACAGCCCGAACGCGATCGGCGTCAGCGGGTGCCACTTCGACGTCGCGAGCAGCGCCGCGCCCCCCACGACCATCAGGAACGGGATCGCCGGCCGCGGCGACGGGAACGACCCGTGCTTGAGCAGCGTCCGCGCCCGCCCGCTCCCGTACTTGAAGTACTGCTTCGCCAGCGCCCTGTACGAGTCGCGCGGGAAGTAGTGCACGACCACCTCGCGGCTCAGGAACACCTTCCCGCCGGCCGCCAGGATGCGCTGGTTCAGCTCCGCGTCCTCGTTCGTGATCGCCCCCGGGTCATACATGCCCGCCGTCTCGAAGACGCGCCGCCGGAACGCCCCCAGGAACACCGTGTCGACGAACCCCTCGTTGTCCGGCGACCGGTAGCTCGCGCCCCCGACCCCGAGCGGGCTCTCCAGCGCCGCGCAGAGCGCCTTCTGGAACCACGTCTTCGCGCGCGCCCGCTGCGCCCCGCCCACGTTGTCCGCGCCCGTCCGCTCGAGCACCTCCACGCACTTGCGCACGTAGTCGCTCGCGTACTCGCAGTGCACGTCCATGCGCACGACCACGTCCCCCCGGGCCTCCCGGATGATGTGGTTCATGCCCGCCGCCTGGATCCGCTCCGGGTTGTCGATCATCCGGACGCGCGGGTCCGCCTCCGAGACCCGCGCGAGGATCTCGCGCGTCCTGTCGGTGCTCCCCCCGTCCGCGACGAGCACCTCGATCCGGTCGCGCGGGTAGTCCTGCGCCGCGACGCTCTCCAGGCAGGCCTCGATGTAGCTCTCCTCGTTGAGGCAGGGCATCGCGATGGTGACGAACGGGGCAGGGCTCATGGGCCCCGCAGTATAGACGCGGACCCCCGCCGGGCGCGATGTACCTCCGCCGGGAGCCCGCCCTGATCTCCCGGATCGAGGGCACCCCCCGCGCGCCGCGCCCGGCGGCCGCGGGCTCGCGCGGGCCCCGGCCTGATCGATACCGCCGCCGCGCGCCCTCCACGCCTTCACCTTTCTCACCGTTGCTCCCGCCTCGACGCCGCGCGGATCCGCGGGCGCTGGCGGCGCCCCGCACGCCGGCGCGTGGCACGCCGCCTGCTCCATCCATTGAATGAATTCGTGCCCGAGGCCCGGCGCTCCCGGTGCGGGCGGGGAGGATCCACATGAGATATTTCGTTGCTATCCCCATGTTCGCGCTGGCCGCAGTATCCGCGGCGCGCGACTCCTTCGCCGCGCGCGTCGACACGCCGATCGTCACCGGCAGCGCCAGCATCCCCGTCGCGGCGGCCGACCTCGACGGCGACGGCCGCGCCGACCTCGTCGTCGGCCACCGCCCCATCCCGGGCGTCGCGGGCGAGCGTCACGGGGCCACCGTGATGCGGAGCCGCGGAGACGGGACATTCACCCAGATCCGGCTGAATTATCCGGACTTCAGCGCCCGCAGCGTCCTCCTGATCGACGTCAATCGCGACGGCCGCCTCGACGCGGTCACCCATTACATGGCCGCGGACGGCCTCGGCGAGGTGCTCGTGCAGCTCGGCCGCGGCGGCGTCGCGTTCGGCCCCAGGATCCGCGTCCCCGGCCCCGACTCCCCGAGGCGCGTCGCCGCGGCCGACATGAACGGCGACGGCATCCTGGATCTCGTCGTCGCCAACAGCGACATGCCGGGCCTCTACGTCATCCGCGGCGCCGGCGATGGCACCTTCGTGAGCCCCAGGGTCTTCCCCGGCCTCACCGGCGTCGCCGGCCTCGCCGTGGGCGACGTCAATCGCGACGGCCGCCCGGACGTGCTGCTCCTCCGCGGCTCGAGCCTGGCCGTCCACCTCAACAACGGCGCCGGCGGGTTCCGCCCCGTGGTCACGCAACCGATCGGCGCCGCCGGCAACGCCCTCGCGCTCGCCGACCTGGACCGCGACGGCCGGCTCGACGCCGTCGTCGCGAGCGCCTCGACCAGCACCGTCCGCGTCCTCTATGGCCGCGGCACCGGCGCCTTCGCGGCCCCCATCGCCACGTCCGTCGGCGCCCCGCCGACGGACCTGGCGATCGGCCGCATGAACGGCGACGTCTGGCTCGACGTGGCCACCGTCAGTCGGGACGACAGCTCCGTGAGGGTGCTGTACGGCCGGCCCGCCCGCCGCCTCCTCCGCGGCCCCCGGATGGCCGTCGGCGCGGGCGCCTCCAGCGTCGCGATCGGTGATGTCTCCGGCGACGGCAGGCAGGACATCGTGACCGGCAACCCGACCGCCGGCAGCGTCACCACGCTGATCACGGAGTGATGCAGATCTCCGCCCCTCGATGTGATCGATACCGCCGCGCACGCGCCGCCTCACCGCGTTCACTGGAGCTCCCGCCTCCACGCCGCGCCGCGCCGCGCGCTGGCGGCGTCCCGCACGCCGCCGCGTGGCACGCCCCCTGCTCGCCTGCCTTCGCTGAATGAATTCATGCCCGAGATCCGGCGCGTCCGGTCGGGCAGGGAGGTTCGCGTGAGGTATTTCATGGCTGTCCCCGTGTTCGCGCTCACCGCCGCTTCGGCCGACGGCTGCTCCTTCGCGCGCGTCGACACCCCGCTCACCACCGGCACCAGCATCGTCCCGGTGGATGCGGGCGACCTCGACGGCGACGGCCGCGCCGATCTCGTCGTCGGCCATCGCCTCATCCAGGACGCCTCCGGGGAGCGCCAGGGCGCGAGCGCGCTGCTCGGCCGCGGAGACGGCACATTCGACCAGATACTGCTGAATTACCCCGATTTCAGCGCCCGCAGCGTCCTCCTGATCGATGTCAATCATGACGGCCGCCTCGACGCGGTCACACATTACGTCGCCGCGGACGGCGGCGGCGAGGTGCTCGTCCTGCTCGGCCACGGCGGCGGGATGTTCGGGGCCCCGATCCGCGTGCCGGGCCCCGACGCCCCGAGGACCGTCGCCGCCGCCGACATGAACGGCGACGGCGAGCTGGATCTCGTCGCCTCCAACGGCGACCTGCCGGGCCTCTACATCATCCGCGGCGCCGGCGACGGCACCTTCGCGGACCCCCGCTTCTTCCCCGACGTGACCGGCCTCGGCCTCGCGGTCAAGGACGTGGACGGCGACGGCCGCCCCGACGTCGTGAAGATGCGGCCCTCCACGATGCTCGCGGTCCACATCAATGACGGCGCCGGCGGGCTCCGCCCCGGGGCCACGTATCCGATCGGCGCGAGCGGCCGCGAGGTCGTCCTCGCCGACGTCACCGCCGACAGCCGCCCCGACGCCCTCGTCGCCTGCCCCGAGGACTGGAGCGTCCGCGTCCTCCGCGGCCGCGGCGATGGCAGCTTCGCGGCCCCCGTCCGCTGGTCCGTCGCCGCCGGGCCGCGCAACCTCGCGGTCGCCCGCCTCAACTCCGATCCATTCCTCGACGTCATCACCGTGAGCTCCGAGGACAGCTCGGTGAGCGTGCTCTTCGGCCTCCCGGGCGGCGCCTTCCGCCGAGGCCCCGAGCGCATCGCCGTCGGCGAGGGCGCCTCCACCCTCGCGATCGGGGATCTCACCGGTGACAGGAGCCTCGACATCGTGACCGGCAACCCGGGCGACGGCAGCGTCACCGCGCTCATCGCGGAGTGAGTGATGGAGATCTCGCCGGCGCGCGCCGCTCAGGCCGCGACGCGGGCAACGCGGGGAGGATGGCGGCGTTCCGCCTACGGCCTCCCCCCCTCCAGCCGATTCGCGATGATCGCGCGACGAGCCCAGTGCTCTTCGTCGGGTTGTACCCAGCCGCGCCTCACGACCTTCGCGCGCGCCACGAGCCAGTCACCCTCGTCCCAGCGGAGATAGACCCCCTCCATCGGCTCCGGACCGAACCGGGACCGTCCGAACAGCCGCTCGATGCCCACTCGGTCGAACGAGCCGGCGGCCAGCAGCGGAACCGTCGCGACACCGGCCCTCCCTGCGAGCTCGTCACGCCGCACCCGCGACCAGAAGCGGCCCGCCTCGCGCTCGTACACATCGAACGCGAGGAACCAGTCCGGCAGCGCGCCGTATGCCACCGTATGGCGTGCATAGCACCACTCGCCGAAGAGGATGAGCCCCTGCCCGAGCGCCTCCTCGAGCACGGCATGCCGCTCGGCGAGCCAGCCCCAAAGCCGCCGAAATTGCGGATGTCCACCCGGCTCGAGGTAGCCCCCCCGATTTTGCGCCCGGAGCGCTCCGTCGTCGCCTACAGAGATCCCGAGACATGCGCCGTCGAGCTTCTCCTCGACGCTCGCCGGCCGCCGCATCAGCTCCGCCGCCTCGTCCGGCGGGAGCAGCTTGTCCCCCCGCGGCGCATCCCGGCTCAACCAGAAAATGTGTGGCGTACGCGGGAATTTCACGAGATCGCTATCCACGCCGCCGTCGTCCTCGCGGCTTCGGCGAAGAGCGTTCCTTCGGCGTGCTCTTCTCGCCCTTGGTCGGACCGAATTTCTTCTCGTGCCTCGCACAGATCTCGTGGTAGCACACGAAGCGCACGTCGACCCCGGCACGCGATAGCGGGACCGACCAGTCGACCCATTTTGTGTCGGTCGCCTCCAGGATGGCCGGCCGCGCCGGGTGCGCGCACGCGACCGCGACGAACTTCCGGTCCGAGCGATCGAACGCGGCGAGCGCCGGGTCGGTGGGGAATTCCTGGAAGATCTGTTCCTCTTCCGAGATGGCCGTGATCTGCACCTTCTCGCAGGACCCCTCGACCGCCTGGTTCGAGAAGACCCACTTCAGGAACGCATCGCCGACGGTCGGCTGCCCCGAGAGACATAGCTGGCTCATGTACTCGTCGAGGATGCGATCGCCGTCATCAAGCACAAGGCAGTGCTGCCCATCCAGGAACCGCGTGAGCTCGTCGACGCAGCGTTCCACGCAGTCGTCCGAGAAGTTGCTGAGGCCCTTGGCCACGAGCGGGACGTTCGTGTCGACGACGAGCGGAAGGCTCACCCCTGCCTCCGGCGCCGGATGCCGGCCCTGGTCATTGCGGCGAGGTCACCCATCTCATCGCCGAAGAAGTCCTTCGGCCAGTTCGTGATGTTGCCGTAAGAGTCGACGGTGAGCTGATCGATGGTCGATTTGCCTCCGTCGACGTCGCAGCGATAGAGCGCCACGTCGTCCTTCGTGAGCACCTCCTCCGCGATCCGACGCTGGAGGCGGCGCAGGAAGTGCTCGCTGTGGCTCTCGATGATGAACTGCACATCACAGCGCTTCATGGCATCGATGATCACGTCGGCCATGGCTGCCTGCAGCCGCGGGTGCAGGTGAATCTCCGGCTGCTCGAAGATCACGGTGGAGTGCGGCGTGGCATAATATGACTGGACGAGCACAGGCAGAAGCTGGGAAATCCCGAAGCCCACGTCCGTGATGAGGACCTCCGACGACTCCGGGGTGCGCTTGACGCGCACCTCGTAATCCTTCCGGTTCCTGGCGATGGCTACCACCTCGAACGAATCGATCGCGCCCATCTCCCGAAGCCACCCCGCGATGACCTCTTCAAAGGGGCGCCATCGCCTCCCCCTGCCTTCGCCGTACGGGATCTTGCGCTCCTCGGCGCGCGCCGCAAGAAGCGCGGCCACAGCCAGCTCGCCCTTCTTGCCAACATTTTCGGGCTTCTCGCCGGCCCAGAGATAGGTCCGCTTAGGATACTCGCGGAGTGGCCCTACATACTGCACGCGGTCGAATTGCTTCTCCAGCACGAGCACGAGATCGGAGAGCCACTGTGCGTCCCGATAGTAGTTCTCCACCTCGCTCGGGAACCCATAGAACCGGACCGGCGCGGGAAGCGGCCATGGTCGTCCCCGCTTCCGCTTCAGCGGAATGCCCGTTGCGACCAGCTTATAGCCACCGCTGTCGCTCTCGGCCATATTGACGCTGACATCCCCGATCCCATAGAATATCGATTCCACATGGGGCTGTCCCTCGGGAGTGAGCCGAACGCGGGTGGCGAACCCCAGATTGGCCTCACCATCTTCCACGGGCAGGGCCGGATCGCCTGGAGACGACGTCCAGTTCAATCCGACCTCGAGCGCGCCGTCGGCGGCGTGGCCATGGATCAGATCGGGCACGGTGCCCAGGTCCACGAGCGACCGGTCGTCGCCCGGGTAGAGGACACGCGAACGGTCCGACGACGCGGCCGTCTGCTTGAGCAGGAGGATGGCCTGGAGCAGGCTCGTCTTCCCGGAGCTGTTCGATCCGAAGAAGAGCGTGATCGGCGCGAGCCTCACGTCGCCCGTGTCCTCCCAGCCCTTGAAGCTCTTGAGTCGCATCGCGGTGAACACGGTCGGGGTCCTCCGAGGCGTCGTGCGTGGCCTTGACGCCCTGACTGGGGCTGCCAGGCGCAGTTAACGGTGGACGTTTCGCCCGTGTCAACCCCCCTCGTGAATCCACTTGACAACCTCGCCGCCCCGCCGCAAGCTCCGCGCATGCTCGTCGCCCTCGCGCTCACCACCACGACCACGACTCGCCCTGGCGGGACCGAGGTCGTCGTGACGCGCGGATAGCGACAAGCTCACGGAGACCCGAGGGCCCCGCCGGACACGGCCGGGGCCCTCGTCGTTTTGTGGATCCCGGTTGACATCTGGGGTTCCGGGCGCCTTTCGGCGCCCTGCACCCCAGACCCCACCGTGTCCGGCAGGCAGCCCGACGAGAGCACGGAACGGAGGACTGCAATGCTCGACGAATGCGACCACCGATCGATCGGTGGCAGGATGGACCTCTTCCATCTGCAGGAGGAGGCCCCGGGGATGATCTTCTGGCACCCGAAGGGCTGGATCCTCTACCGGCTGGTGGAGGACCACATCAGGGACCTCCTGAGGCTCCATGGCTATCAGGAGGTCCGCACGCCGCAGGTGATCGGCCGCTCGATATGGGAGGAGAGCGGCCACTGGCAGAACTTCGCGGCCGACATGCTCCAGGTCGACGACGGCGAGCGCGAGTTCGCGCTCAAGCCCGTGAACTGCCCGGGGCACCTGCAGATCTTCAAGCGGGGCCTGCGATCGTACCGCGAGCTCCCGCTGCGCCTCGCGGAGTTCGGCGTCTGTCACAGGAACGAGCCGAGCGGCTCCCTGCTCGGCCTCATGCGGGTGCGCGCCTTCGTGCAGGACGACGGCCACATCTTCTGCCACGAGGGCCAGGTGGACGACGAGATAGGCCGCTTCTGCGAGCTCCTCCGGTCGGCTTATGCCGCGTTCGGCTTCGATGACGTCGCGGTCAAGCTCTCGCGGAGGCCGCCCGTGCGCGCGGGATCGGACGAGGTCTGGGACCGCGCCGAGGCCGCGCTCGCCGCGGCGGCGCGGGCCGCGGGGCTCGATTACGAGGAGCAGCCCGGGCAGGGGGCCTTCTATGGCCCCAAGCTCGAGTTCGTGCTCAAGGACGCGCGCGGGCGCGCCTGGCAGTGCGGCACGATCCAGCTCGACGCCGTGCTCCCGGAGCGCTTCGACGCGGGCTACGTCGACGCGTCGGGCGCGCGCGCGCGGCCGATCATGCTGCACCGGGCGATCCTCGGCAGCGTCGAGCGGTTCGTCGGCATCCTGCTCGAGCACCACGGCGGCGATCTGCCGCTCTGGCTCGCGCCCGAGCAGGTCGTCGTCGCGAGCATCTCCGACGCGGCGCGCGAGTACGCCGGGCGCGTGGCCGGCGCGCTCCGCGCCGCGGGCCTGCGCGCGCGGCTCGACGATCGGGCGGAGAAGATCGGCCGCAAGATCGTCGACGCGCGGCAAGCGGGCGTGCCCGTCCTCTGGATCGTCGGCCAGCGCGAGGCCGAGCGCGGAGAGGTGTCCGTGCGCGCCCTCGTGGAGCGCGGCGCGCAGCCCGTCCTCCCGCTGGACGCCGCGATCGCCGCGTTGAAGCGCGACTCCAGGCCGGTTTCTTGACCGGCCCCGCGCCGCTCCGTTACGTCCCGCGCTTCACCCGCAAAGGAGGTCCACAGCGTGGGCGCGCTCAAAGGAACCATCTCCTTCTCGAAATTCCATGTCCGCGGCGAGCTGCCGGACGCCTTCCGCGACGTGTTCGTGGACAGCGTCCGGCTCCGCGCCTTCCGCCCGCTCACCGTGGAGGAGGAAGAGCGGACCGGCTGGTGCTCCATCGAGAACCCGCTCGATTGCGATCTCGATCACACCAGGATGTATTTCAACTCCTACCTGAACCTCGGCCTCCGCACCGATCGCTGGCAGATCCCCTCGCCGCTCTTCAAGGCCCATTTCGGCGAGGCGGAGCGGGAGCACCTCGCGAAGCGCGGCCGGGAGAAGCTCTCGAAGCGCGAGAAGGAGGAGCTCAAGGCCGTCGTCTCGCGGCGGCTCCGCGCGCAGCTCATGCCCGTGATGAAGGTCATCGACCTCTCGTGGAACCTCGACACCGGCGTCGTCCGCTTCTGGAACCAGTCGCCGCGCGTCCACGAGGGCCTCTGCGAGCTCTTCGAGGACACCTTCCGGGTGGAGCTCGTCCCCGCGAGCCCGTACATCGCGGCCCGCGAGTTCGGCCTGTCCGAGGCCCACGCGCGCGCCTTCGAGGCGATCAAGCCCACCCTCTTCCACACCGACAATGCCCGAGGAGATGCCCTGTGGACCTCGTCGATCTGATCGAGAAGCGCCGCTTCGTGGGCCGGGAGTTCCTGGTCTGGCTCTGGTTCGAGAGCGAGCTCTTCGAGGGTCGCTTCGAAGTCGAGGGGCTCGGCCCCTGCGAGGTCCTGCTCGAGGGGCAGATCACGCTCGTGCAGGAGAAGGAGCAGAGCAAGCTCAAGGGCGCCGCGCCGAGCGCCGCCCCCGAGGCGCACGAGGCGCTCCGGCAGGGCAAGCTGCCCACCCACGCGCGCGTGCGCGTGCGCCGCGGCGAGCTCGAATACGCGTTCCTCTTCAACGCAGACACGCTGGGGCTCTCGGGCGTGAAGATCCCGAGCCAGGTCCGCGAGGAGACCGACGAGATGTTCTACGAGCGGATGTACCTCGTGGAGGAGCTCGAGGAGCTGCTCGGCGCGATCTACGGCGATTTCATCGCGCTGCGCCTGTCGACCGCGTGGGAATCGGACGCGGTCCCCGCGATCCGGGCCTGGATCCGCGGCGAGGCCGTCGCCGATCCCGAGGCGCTGCGGCGGCTCCGGAGGCGCGTCCCGCCGCTCGGGCGGGCGCCGCGCGCGCGCTCGAC
>CAYQYG010000212.1:0-14534 GCA_964421485.1 uncultured Polyangiaceae bacterium
ATCTCCCCGGGCCGCCGCGCGGCGGCGCCGGCGCCGCCCGCCGCGCTAGCCCGCGGCGCGGCGCCCGCTACACCGGGATGATCCCCCGCTTCTTCCCCGGCCGCTCCAGCCGCTTGTGCCGCGACAGCTCCAGCCCCCAGGCGATCGCCCGCCGCGTGTCCCGCGGATCGATCACGTCGTCGATGAGCCCCCACCCCGCCACCTTCATCACGTCGATGTTCTTCTGGATCATATCGATGATCCCCTGCTTCACCTCGGGCGGCGGCGGCACGTCGCCGAACATCTTCCGCGCCGCGATCCCCAGCATCCCCTCCGGCCCCATCACGCTGATCTCCGCCGTCGGCCACCCCACGATGAGGTCCGGCTCATAAGCTCGCCCGCACATCACGTAATAGCCCGCCCCGTACGCCTTCCGCACCACCACCGTCACCTTGGGCACCGTCGCGGCCGACATCACGTGCAGCATCTTCGCCCCGTGCCGGATGATCCCCTCGTGCTCCACCTTGGACCCGATCATGAACCCCGGCACGTCCTGCAGGAACACGAGCGGCAGGCTGAACGCGTCGCAGATCTGCATGAACCGCGCCGCCTTGTCCGACGAGTCCACGTCCAGGATCCCGCCCATGTGATTGGGCTGGTTCGCCACGATCCCGACCGGCTGCCCCCCGATCCGCGCCAGGCACGTGATGATCGACCGCGCCCACCGCGGCTTCAGGTCCATCCACTCGCCGTGATCGACGATCGCGCCGATCAGCTTGTACATATCGTACGCCTTGCGCGGGTTCTCAGGCAGCAGATCGAGCAGCGCCTCTTCCCGCCGGTCCACCGGATCGGTCACCGGCAGCCGCGGCGCCTCCTCCTCGCAGCTCGACGGGAAGAACGAAAGGTACCGCTTGATCGCCTTGATGCACTCCTCGTCGCTGGCGTACTCCCCGTCGCCGACCCCGCTCTTCGTCGAGTGCACCTTGCTCCCGCCGAGCTCCTGCTCGGAGATATCCTCCCCGGTCATGGCCCGCACGAGCGGCGGCCCCCCGAGCGCCATCGACCCGATCTCCTTCACCATCGGCACGAAGTCGGCGAGCCCGGGTATATAGGCCGTCCCCGCCGCCCCCGGCCCCACCATCGCCGCCACCTGCGGCACCACCCCGCTCATGTGCACCTGCTCCCGGAACAGGTGCCCCGACCCTGCGAACAGTGAAATGGTATCCGGGTGCGTCGATCCCGGATCGATCCGCGCCCCGGCGGAGTCGATGAACCACACCATCGGCCAGCGCCCGCGCAGCGCCATCTGGCGCATCCGCGTCACCTTCTCCTCCCCCGTCTGGCCGATGCTCCCCCCCTTCACCGTGAAATCGTACGAGGCCGCGCAGACCATCCGCCCGTCGACCTTGCCGAACCCGCAGACCACCGCGTCCGCGGCTGGCCGGTCCTTGCCGTCCTGCCCCGCGGCGAGCCCCATCTGCGTCCCGTGCATCCCCACCTCGAAGTAGACCCCGTCGTCGAAGAACGTCGCCAGCCGGTCCCGCGCGGTCATCTTCCCGCGCGCCCGCTGCTTCGCCACCCGCTCCTCGCCGCCCATCTTCCGCACCAGCTCGCGGCGCGCCTCGAGATCCTTGAGAAGCTCACGCATATTCACGGCGACACCTCACTTGCAATGCAGAACCGTTCACCACCCGGAGATGAATTCACAGGAAGGCGAAGAGAGCCCCCTCGGATTCGTCCTCTGCCTCCCCAAGAGAATGCGCCCCCCTTCACCCGGCAGGAGGCCCCGGGGACCGAGGGGGGGCCCCCCAGACTGGGCCGATCCCCCCGAGCGTGACGTCGTCGTCCGGCACGAGGCGAGCGCATCGGAGCGATAGCCCCCACCTCTCCGCCGCGCAGGGGGGGAGGCGGGACCCGGTCTGGGGCCCCCCCCTCGGTCCCCGGGGCCGGACGTCGTCGCCCGCCACACCCTCGGATCCCTCCCGGCATTCTCATGCCGGGCGTCACTTCCCAGACCACCTCGGCGGCCGCTTCTCCATGAACGCCATCAGCCCCTCGCGCGCATCATCCGTCGCGAGGCACCCCGCGAGCCGCCCCCGCAGCATCGGCAGCGCCGACTCCAGATCCATGTCGTCCTGCGCCGCGAACGCCTCCAGCCCCAGCCGCACCGTGATCGGGCTCTTCGACGCGATCCCACCCGTCACCTCGGCCACCGCCTGATCGAGCCCCTCGCGCGGCACCACCTTGCCGAGCAGCCCCAGGCGCACCCCCTCCTCCGCCTCGATCCGCTGCCCGAGCAGCATCATCTCCAGCAGCCGCCGCCGCGGCACGTGCCGCTGCAGCACGGCCATGATCATCATCGGGAACAGCCCCACGTTGATCTCGGGCGTCCCGAGCTTCGCCCCCTCGGCCGCGATCGCGAAGTGCGCCGCCGCCACGAGCCCCAGGCCCCCGCCCAGCGCGTGCCCGTTCACCCGCGCCACCACGGGCTTGGTCGCGTTCGCGATCGCGAGCAGCAGATCCGCGTAATCGCCCCGGTGCTCCAGCGCGGCCTCCCCTGCGGCCCCCGTCATCTGCGAGAAATCGCCCCCCACGCAGAACGCGTCGCCGGCGCCGGTCAGCACGATCGACCGCACCGCCTCGACCTCCAGCGCGTCGCCGATCGCGTGGAGCAGCTCGTTCACCATGACGGGCCCGATCGCGTTCTTCCGCGCGGGGTTGTTCAGCGTGATCCGGAGGACGTCGCCCTCCTCGGCCACGAGCAGCGTCGAGAGCGCCTTCATACCGGCGCCCCCAGCGAGAGGATCGCGCGCGCCTCCTCGACCGTCGCCGGCCGCCGCCCCACGTCGCGCACCATCCGCACCGCCACCTCGCACAGCTCCCCGTTGCTCTTCGCCATCTCCCCGCCCGGCAGGTACAGGTGATCCTCCAGCCCGCACCGGATGTTGCCCCCGAGCACCAGCGCCGCCGCCAGCATCCGCCACTGACCGTGGCTGATCCCGATCACCTCCCACTCCGACCCCGGCGGGATGAGCTTCGCCTGGAGCTGCAATGACTCCACGTGCGCCGGGATCCCCCCGAGCACGTTGACGATGAACGAGAACTGCAGCGGCGGCTTGAGCAGCCCCATGTCGAGCAGCGGCCACACCCCGTGCGTGTGCCCGGTGTCGAAGCACTCGAGCTCCGGCTTCACCCCTGCCTCGTTCATCGCCGCGAGCAGCTTCCCGATCTTCTCGTACGTGTTCGGGAAGATCATGTCGAAGTCGAAGGCCTTCCGCTTCTGGGAGTACTTCGAGTAGTTCATGGTCCCCATGTTGAGGGCCGCGATCTCCGGCCGCGACTCGCGGATGTAGGCGCATTGCTCGCGCACGTCGTCGAGGATGGTGCCCGTCGAGAAGTTCAGGATGATCGGGCAGCGGCTCCGCACCTCCTCCTTGATCCGCGCGAACACGGCCGGCGAGAACGTCGGCGACCCGTCGTCGTTGCGCGCGTGGATGTGCGCCACGACGGCCCCGGCCTCGTACGCGCGCCGCGCCTCCTCCCCGATCTCCGCCGGCGTGTACGGGATCCCGGGGCATTGCCGCCGGTTCGCCAGCACGCCCGACAGCGCGCAGGTCACGACGCAGACGTCCGGATCGCGCCCCTCCCCTGACCGTGGCTGCCCCGTGAACGTAGGCCTGTCCTTCATCGCTATCTCCCTCGGCTGCCCGCCGCCTTGCCCGCGCCCCTCGCGCTCCCGTCCCGCGCCTCTCCGTCCTGCGGCTGCATGGCCTCCCCGACCCGCGCGAGCACCTGCTTCTGCAGCTTGGTCAGGATCCGGAGCAGGTCTCTGAGGTCCGAGGGGCTCAGGCTGAGCAGGGCCCCCCGGAAGATCTCCATCGGCTCGACCTGGATCTCCCTGGCGAGCCTGGCCCCCTTCTCGCTGAGCCGGAGGTGCACCACCCGCCGGTCGGTCTTCGACCGCTCCCGTCGGACGAGCCCTTCCCGCTCCATCCGGTCCACGATCCCCGTGACCGTGCTGTTCTGCGCCCGGATCCGCTCCGACAGCGTCGACAGCGACAGATCCTCGAACGACTCCAGGAGCTTCAGGATCGTGAGCTGCGGGCCCGTGAGCCCGAACGAGCTCGCCATGTCCTTCGTGAGCCGCCGCGACTCCGTGTACAGGTAGATGATCGTCTCGACGATCGAGTCGAGCTCCGGCCTCTCACGGTTCTCCTGGTTCGTCGCGCTCACGGATGATTCGTGTGCGAAATATCCGGTCCCGAAGGGACTGTCAAGGGGCCGGCCCCGGCGGGTCCGATCCGCCTACTGCCGCCGCGCGATCTTTCCGCCCCGGTCCGCCCGGCTCATGCAGTACCTGAGCGCGTGCTGCAGATCACGCTGCACCACGAGCGGCGACAGCCCCCCGTCCAGCGAGGCCAGCGCCTGCGCCACGCCTGGCCGCACCCCTGCGATCACCCCCTGCGCCCCGAGCAGCTCGATCGACCGCAGCATCTTGAACAGGTGCTGCGCGGTCGCCGCGTCCACCTCTTCCACGCCTGTCAGCTCCAGGATCGCGTGGCGCGATTGCGTGTCCACGATGCGCCCGAGCAGCTTCTCCATGATATCGGCCGCCCGCCGCGCGTCGATCCCGCCCACGATGGGCAGCGCCAGCACCCCGTCCCACACCTGCATGATCGGCGTCGACAGCGTCTGGATCGCCACCTCCTGCTGCTCGATCACCTCCCGCATCGACGCCTGCTGCTCCACGACGCGCCGGAGCGACTCCTCCGCGCGCGCCCGCTCCAGCGTCATCGCCAGCGTCTCGCCCACCGCCGACAGCAGCGTCCGCGCCCCCTCGCCGAAGCTCCGGGGCCCGTGCACGGCGTCGAGCCCGAGCGCGCCCACCATCCGCCCCGCGTAGGCCGCCGGCACCCTCAGGATCGATTGCACCCCGCTTCGCTCGTAGAGCGCCCGCGCCTCCGCCCCCTCGGCCGGCAGGTTCGAGAGCTGCGTCACCGCGACCGGCTCTCCCGCCGCGAGCCGGCCCATGAGCCAGCTGAGCGGAGCCTCGTCCGCCCCGGCCTCGCAGGCCTCCGGCGGCACCCCCTCCGCCGCCCACGAGCGCGTCGAGGGCCGCGAGGACCCGTCCTCCGGCGAGAGCAGGAGGCAGCAGCGATCCGCCTGCAGCAGGGCGCCCATCCGCGCGAGCGCCTCGTCGATCCCACGATCCAGGTCCTCGGGCTGCGCGTCGATGAAGTGCGACGAGATCGACGCCACCTGCATCTTCGACTCGATCCGCTGCATCAGCGCGCGCTCCACGCGCCGCTGCTTGTCGACGTTCCGCGCCGAGCCGTAGATCCGCCCCCCGCCGACCACCGTCAAGAGCGACCACGCGAGGCGCACGTGGAGCCCGCTCCGCGTCCGGAAGCGGTTCTCCAGCCGCAGCCGCAGCGGGCCCCCGCCCGCGGGCATCGTCGCCTCCGCGCCCAGCCGATCGAGCTGCGCCCGCGTCCCCGCCACGTCGTCGGGATGAACGAGATCGAGGAAGCGGAGCCTCGCCATCTCCTCCGCCCCGTGCCCCAGCGTGCTCTCCCAGGCCGCGTTCCATCGCAGGAACCAGCCCGCCTCGCTGAAGACGCACAGGAGCTCCGGGCTGACCGCGAAGAACCGGTCGAGATCCTGCTCGCTCGTCGCCCCGCTCATCCTCCAGCCCGCGCTACGGCTCCCGGACGTCCTCGAACGTCGTCCGCGCCGCGATGTGCTCCTCGTTCAGGTTGAGGAGGATCGGCAGGGTCTCGTGCTGCCAGTCGTCGTCGCAGATCCTCCGCACCAGCACCGGGCCAGGCACCAGGTTGTAGACCGCGTCGACGATGTCCATGATCACGTAGAACCCGTTGGAGTTGCAGAAGCGCATCTTCACGAAGTCCATCGTGGTCGCCGTGATCGGGTGCTGCGGCAGCACGCGCGCCAGCTCGTCCAGGTAGCTGGACAGGTAGCGATAAGGATTGTCGATGCGGATGGCGCCCTCGAAGCTCAGGACCAGGCGGCCGTCATCCTCGAGCCTGGCAACAGACTGAAAGACGCTCAGCCCACCATCCGTGATCTCGCCGTAGCTGAGGGTCTTCATACGCAACCTTTCATGGAGAGCATACCGAACCTTTCACGGGAAAGTTGCCTGGATGACGAGCACTCCGTCGACGTGCTCGGTCGACAGGTGGAACTTGTTCTCCGCCGTGAGCCTGATCAGACCGAGCCCGCCCCGCTGCCGGTCGATGCGCCGCTCGCGCACCGTCCTGGCGAACAGGTCCCTCGGATCCTCGGCGGCGAAGATCTCGTCGAACACGGCCTTGACCGTCTCGTACTCCTCCCGCGTCACCCGGTTGGACACCTTGATGACCAGCCCTTCGGAGCCGATCTTCAGCTCCAGCTTCACCTCCCCGTCGCGCTCGGACGCGTGCTGGATCACGTTCGTCACGAGCTCCGTCACCACGACGTTGACCTTCTGGCAGATCCGCCGGGGATAGAACCTCACGAGCAGCGCGTCGAGGAAGTTCGCGAGGAGGCCCGCGACGTCGCTCGTGATGTGGTTGATCGGGGAGATCGATATCGATGCACCGACCGACGTCTGCGAATGATTCATTTCCGGCTTCATCAGGCGCACCTTCGCAGGATGATCAGCGTGATGTCGTCCGCGTCCGCCACTCGGAATCGAGTGTAGTCCTCGACGCAGCGATCCAGGATCATCTGGACCGGCTCGTCGCAGTGCTTCACGACAATATCGTTAAGTCGTTTCACGGTGTAAACATCTCCGTTCGTGCTCTGCGCCTCGAACATCCCGTCGGTGTACAGCGCGAGCACGTCTTGCTCCTCGAACGGGAGCTCGAACTCATGGAACGGCTTGATCCTGAGGCCAATGAAGTTGCTCACCCTGTTGAACGGACGCGGCACCCCGCGGCGCACGACGAGCCCGTAGCCGCCGCCGGAGACGTATTTGAGGAAGCCAGGGGTGAACATGACGAAGTTCACGGTCGAGTACCGCCGCACCTCGCGCAGGAACGTGTAGGCGCTGCGGTTCACCCAGTCGACGATCGCCCCGGGGCTGTCGGTCCTCTTCGTCGCGTGCGCGAACTGGGCCTTCAAGAACGCCATGATCAGCGCCGATGAGACCCCGTGGCCGGAGATGTCGTACACCCCCACCGCGTGGCGCTCCCCGGAGAACGAGAAGAAGTCGTAGTAGTCGCCGCCCACCTCGCCGAGCTGCTTGTGATAGATGGCGATGTCGAGCTGGGAGCTGAGCGACCGCTGATCGGGCAGGAGCGCCCGCTGGACCTGCCTCGCCACGCCGAGATCGTCGCTGATCACCCGGTTGTAGAGCTCGAGCTCGTTCTCGATCGCCGTCGCGTGCTCCAGGATCGCCTCGTGGACCAGCGTGAGATCGTCGAAGTCCGCCCTGAGCTTCTCCAGGTGCTCGGCCACGCTGCCGCAGCTCTCCATGAACTCCGTGAAGCGCCTCTCCTCGCGGAGCAGCTCCCCCCAGGCGTTCCGGTCCCGAAGCACGGACCGGAAGACGTCCAGGCTGTTCCTCTGCACTTCTCCCCTGGATCTTATGGAGGTGTTCTTCTGTGCAGTCATCGCTCGGCCCGGGGCTCCGCAGGGGATGGGTAAGGGACGCGCTCCCGATCAATCAAGGAGGGTCAGCTCGAAGTTGCTGTTGAACTTCTTCAAGTTCGGGAGGGACTTGCCCTGCCACGGCACGTTCTTCGATCCGCGCACCGCGAGCTGCAGATCCCCCTTCTTGCGCGTGGCGATCGCGAACTTGTAGAGGACGTTGATGCCCGAGCTGTTCAGGAAGTTCAGCGCCCGGAGATCGAGGGTGACCGTCTTCGGGTTCTTGGCCAGGACCTTGTTGAGCAGGTCCTCGATCGGCTCGTACTCCTGGGCGCCGCTGAGCCGCAGGATGCCCTCGAAGAACACCGTGACCTCGGCCTCGTCGTACCAGACCCGATAGTTGCCGCCTTTGATTTCCATTCTCGACCTTTCATTCAAAATGGGGATTCTCGCCATCGTCTTGACGCAGTAGCTGGTCGGCGAAATGGGATCCAGCTTCCACCCGAGGCTCACCTGGTAGTCGCTCATGATGATGAGGTAGCCGAGCCCCGAGCCCGTGCTCTCATCGTCCTCGGCGTTGGCCTCGGCCTGACGCCGCAGGAGCTCGCCCGGGTCCTCCTGGGTGAGCTCGACGAGCTTGCTCCGGAGGCCAGGCACGTCCTCGTTCATGATCTGGTTGCTCACCAGACAGACGAGGTCCTCGCGGCCGAGCCCCACAGTGACGTTGATGTCGCCGTTCTGATTGAACTTCACAGCGTTCTCGACCAGCTCGTTCAGAACGTAGCCGACAGCGCCGGAGATCTCGTCGCGGCTGAGCATCCTGTCCTCGTTATCGCTCTCCGGGAACAGCTCGCCGAAATACTCCGCCATGAAGTTCGCGGTCAAGTTGCAGAGGCTCCACCGGACCGGGAAGGAATCCGGGTAGAGCGTCAGCGACATGTGCTCGCTGAACGAATCGTCCAGAGAATAGACGCCGATGATTTCGCTCATGGTAATGCCCAGTCTCCCCCTTTTTTCTCACAACCTCTTGATGACCAGCACCGTGATGTCGTCGTAGATCTTGTTGTATCCCACGTGGGACAGCACGTCCTCGATGATCGCGTCCTTGATCTCCTTCGATGATCGCTTGTGGTTACGCTTGATCACCTCGCACAGCCGGTCGACGCCGTACTGCTCCGCCTCGGCGTCCTCCGCCTCGGTGATCCCGTCGCTGAACAGGGTCACGACGTCGCCCGGCGCGAGGGGCACGTCGGCGCTGGAGATGAAGTCGCTGATGTCGAGATCGATGCCGATCGGCAGGCCGAGCCCCATCGTGTCCACGCGCTCGAGGTTCCCGTCGCCGCGCACGATGATGAGATCCTCGTGCTGGCCGGTGAGCTGGAGGCGCCCGTCGCTGTAGTCGAGCAGCGTCAGCGACATGTTCTTGTTGGAGCTGATCCGCTGGATGTTCTGGTAGATGACCTTGTTGACGATGTTGAGGAACTTCTTCGGATCGCGCTCGTTCGCGGCGAGCAGCGTGCGGACCGCGGTCTGGACCATCAGCATGAGCACGCCGCTCTCGAGGCCGTGGCCGGTGACGTCGCCGATGCCCATCTTCACGACGCCGTCGCTCGTCAGCACGTCGTAGTAGTCCCCCCCGACCTCGTCGGCGGGGGCCATGTAGCCGGCGATGTCGAGGTCCGGGATCTCCTGGAGCTCCTGCGGCGCCGGGAGCACCATGAGCTGGAGCTGCCGCGCGACGTTGAGCTCGGCGCCGAGGCGGATGTTCTCCTGCGCGAGCTTCGAGTTGAGCTCGCTGATCTCGAGGTTCGCCTTCTCGAGGGCCCTCGTCCGCTCGCCGACGAGCTCCTCGAGGTTCGTCGTGTACTTCTGGATGTCGGTCGCCATCGCGTTGAAGGTCTCGCCGAGGCGCCCGATCTCGTCCTGCGCGTCGATCTTGACCCGGACCGAGTAGTCCTTGTTCATCAGGCGCCGCGCGCCCTCGGAGAGGTCCACGAGGTTCGCCGTGACCCTGCGCGCGACCCAGGTGATGCCCATCAGGACGAGCAGGAGGCTGACCATCACGACGAGGATCTGCTCGCCGAGGATGTTCTTCGACGTGGCCTGGATCGCGAGCTCCGCGCTCCGCACCGTGGAGAAGAGCTCCGAGTCGGGCACGACGAAGCCGAGCACCCAGTGCTCGGCGCCGATCGACTGATCGTTCTTGTAGAAGTTCATGGCCGGCAGGCGCCGGAGCACGACCGTGTACGAGATGGGCGGCTCGCCGGGCTTCCGGCGCACCGAGACCCGGGTCGTGACCGGCGCCTCGCTCGACGGCATCTGGATGCCCGCGATCTCGGGGTAGATGCTCTCGCCGAGCTTCCGCTCGAGGCCAGTGAGCACGCCCGAGCCCTGCCCCGCCGCGTCCCGCGTGCCGATCCCGAGGGTGTCCTCGCCCTCCTTGTTGATCGCGAGCACATTCCCGTTCGACGACATCGAGAGGAACGCGAACCCGGTGTCCTTGATCTTGACGTTGCGGATCAGCGCGACGGACTGATCGAGCGTGATGTCGATCGCGACGGCGCCCGCGACGTCCTTCCGGTCCTTGGTCCAGAGCGGGTCGAAGAACGTGAAGATGTGGCTGCCGGTCGCGGCGTCGATGTACGGCGGATATCCGGTGACATCCGTCTTCGGATCCGCCTTGCTCGCGGGGTTCCTGGTCCAGCTCTGCCAGCCCTCGTAGATGCCCGGAAAGAACGAGTCCCAGCAGTTCTTGTCGGTGTGGCCGGGCGTGATCTTGTCGAACGTCTGCGCCATCTCGGTGTACGGCGTCAGGCGGAAGATCGGGCGCTCCTTCGGCCCGATGTAATAGACCTGCAGCTTCTCGCTGCCGTTCTTCTGGATCGACGGGGCGAACAGGTCGAAGATCGCGTTCCGCCGGACGTCCTCGAGGACGTCCGGCTTGATCGACCCGTCCGGGTTCAGCATGTAATGCCAGACGCTGATGACCGACGGCTCGCCGGGCTTGTTCTGCGTCCACTTCCCGTTCGGATCGCGCTCGAAGCTGTCCTGAAAATAGGGGACGTCGTTCGCGACGCGCCCGAGGGCGTCGGCCGTGGCGGGGTCGTCGATGAGCGTCTGGAAGATGGACGCGACCATCTGCAGCTCGGACTGGGTCTGCTTGAAGAGCAGGTCCAGCCGCTGCGCGGTGGTGTCGATGTAGTTCTCGAGGTACTCCTTGTTGGCCTTGGCCAGCCCGTCGTGCACCTCGGCGCTCGCGTCCTTCTCCAGGCGCGACACGTTGTAGAAGGCCGTGCCGGCGCTCGACGCCAGGGCGATGAGCACGCCGATCGTCGTCACGAGCATGAATTTGGTGCGGAAGTGCTGGGACGTCCTCGCGACGATCCAGTCCACCAACCCCGACCCCTTGCGCTGGTTCTCTGCCATGTTCGGCTCGTGACCCCTCAGCGGCCCGCTCGCTCGCTCACTCCACTGCGCCTTCGGGCTTGCGACCGGAGCCGGCGAATATCGGCCACGTCGCATATCCCTTCTCGTTCAATATCGCGGAGACGTGCGCCTTGAGACCTATCGAGATCTCCTCGTACACCGCCGGCTCCGCGCCGGCGGAGGCGGAGACGTCACCGCAGAACTTGATCCAGCTGTCGACGACGCGCGCGAAGTTGTACGGATCCGTGTTCATGTTGTTGATGTCGATGAGATCGCCGCGGATGTCCTCGAGGCCCAGGTTCACGAGGAGCTCGCGCGTGCGCACGCCGATGTCGAAGTCCATGCCGACCATGCGGGAGAGCTCGAGGTAGCGCCGGTATCCCATGCGCACGAGGTCCTGGTCCGGGTGGCCGGTGACGCAGGAGAGCATCTCGTTCGTCACGTAGATCCGGCCGCCGGGCTTGCAGATGCGGTAGAGCTCCCGCATCAGCTGATCCGGCATGTGGAAGACCTGGATGCAGAGGCGGCAGGAGACGAAATCGAACGAGTTGTCGGGCAGGAGGAGCGCGGCGGCGTCGCCGTACTGGTACTCGATGTTCTCGATACCGAGGCTCTTCGCGTGCGCCTGGGCGTGCCGGAGGAACGCCTTCGAGTGATCGACGGCGACGACGAACTCCGGCTTGAACTCGGCGTTCAGCCGGATCGCGAAGTCGCCGAGGCCGCAGCCGATGTCGGCGATCCTCATCCCCTGCCGCACGCCGTGCCGCGAGAGGAACCGCCGCTCGTGATTCCAGATGATCTTCTCCTGGGTCCGGAGGACGTTCACGAAGTCCTCGTCCTCGATGACCTGCTGGATCGGGTAGAGGGACTTGTCGTAGACCTCGACCGAGACGTTCGGATAGATCTCGGCGATCACCTGGAACTTGCGGATCGCCCACGGGATGACGCTCGAGATGATGAGCTTGATCTTGAGGTTCGGGCGCTCCGCCGCCGCCCACCGCACGAAGCGGTTGATCTCCATGAACGCGACGTTGTTCATGAACTTGAGGCGCTTGAAGTCCAGGCAGAGCTCGCCCCAGGCGCTCTTGGCGGCGTTCTCCAGCGTGGCCCGGATGGCCTTCATGTGCTCGCCGACGAACGGGCGGAGCATGCCGGAGAAGGCGACCTGCTGATCCTGCTGGTCGACCCGGATGCTGAAGCTCACCGACGAGCGCCACGAGGGCGTGGTGCTCGACGACGACGGGGGAGGCGCGATCGATTCAGGCGAAACCGACTGGCTCATGGCTCCTCCACCTCGTGGAGCGGGAACTCGATCTCCAGGCGGATCGTCCCCTCCGTCGATCGATCCGCTGGCATGCCGACGCTCAGCTTCGAGCCGTAGACGACCGCGAGCTCCAGGATGCCGAGCATGCTCTCCTCCTCGTCGGGCACGTCGCGCTCGAGGCGCTCTCGATACCATGCCATGGGGTCCGGCAGGCTCACGAGCTCCGCGGCGCGCTGGAAGAAGTCCATGCTTTCGGCCGCGATCGGGACGTCGGCCTGGAGCAGGATGCCGGAGGCGGTGCGCTGGAAGTCAATCGTGATGACCCCCTTGCTCGCGTGGTGCCTGTAAACGGCCTCGAGCAGCTCGTTAAAGAACGTCGAGAGCAGCGTGGAGTATCGCTCCGGATCCCCTTCGTTCGCGCTGGCGAACCTGGCGAGATAGTTGGCGAGCTGATGGCAGTGGGTCCAGCGCTTGCTGAACGCGCTGATGGAGAAGTTCGCGGTGAGCACCATGCCGAGGGGCACCCCTCCCTGAGGGGGGCGGAGTGTGGGAGCAACGTCGGCGTGCGTGGAACCGGACATCAAGTCCTCGGTCGTCGTTGGGTTCAGGGGAGGTTGGTGCAGGCTACCCGGTCCAGGGGCGTCAAGTCGAGGGCATCCCGCGCTTTCCGGCATGCGCCGCGACTCTCCCGAAGGCGCTCGGCGTGTCTCGGTCCCTCTCGGGCCGTCTCTCGCGCGCCGCCTGCGCATCTCTTGCGCGTCCCCCGCGCGACCTTTGTTCACTGAGAAGCACGCAGCGTGCCAGGACCACCGACAAGCCCGTGAGGCGACCGACACACTTGGAGCAACAACTGATCTCAAATTCATGTGAGCCAAGGTGATCTAGTCCGCGTAGATGTCGTCTTCTTGTGCGCGCGCTGCCGCCCTTTCAAGGGTTTTGGCGGCCCGTGGCCTCGCCGCCCGCGCTCGGCGCGGATCCGATTTTTTCCACAGGCCGGGGCCACGATCGGGGTTGACATGTAACTTGAGTCACACGCGATCCGTCGCGGCCGCGCGGCGCGGGCGGGGCGAGGAGAGAGAGCGAGCGGGGCGCGGCTGTCAACTCTTTCCTGCACGCGGGCGCGCGCATTGGTTATCAGCGCGGTCGTCGCATTGGGGCTCGGAATGTCGAACAGCGCCCCTGGCGCGCGGGGCGCGCGGGCGGCGCGGCGATCAGGGCGCGGCCGGCGGCGCGGCGCCGCGCTCGATCGCGTCGAGCTCCTCGAGCACGGCCTTCGCGCGCGGATCGGTGGGATCGATCTCGAGCGCCTTCCGGTACGCGTCGCGCGCCTCGGCGCGGCGGCCGGTCTGCGCGAGCGCGTTGCCGAGGTTGATCCACGCGCTGCCGAGGCGCGCGTCGAGCGCGATCGCCTCGCGGTAGAGCGCGGTCGCCTTCGCGAGATCGCCCTTCAGGTGGTGCGCGTAGCCGAGGTTCGATCGGTAGGTCGCGCGCCGCGGATCGCGCGCGACCGCGGCCTCGAGGTGCGGGATCGCGCGCGGCGGATCGCTCGCGGCGAGCAGCGCGGTGCCGAGATCGTTCTGCACGCGCGCGTCGGCGGGCGCGAGGCGCTCGGCGCGCTCGTACGCGCGGATCGCCTCGGCGGTCTTGCCCGTCGCGAGCAGCGCGGTGCCGAGGTTCGTCCAGCGCTCGGCGTCGCCGGGCGCGAGCTCGGCGGCGCGGGCGAGCTCGCGGAGCGCGTCGTCGCGCGCGCCCGCCGCGAGGTGCGCGACGCCGAGCGCGGAGTGGGCCTCGGCGTCGGAGGGCGCGAGATCGACGGCGCGGCGGAGCGCCGCGAGCGCCTCGTCCGCGCGGCCGAGCACGAGCTCGGTCCTGCCGAGCTCGAGGTGCGCGGGCGCGTAGGCAGGATCGAGCTTGATCGCACGGCCGAGCTCGGCGGCGGCGGCGAGCAGCGCGCGATCGCCCGGCGCGGAACCGAAATCGGTCGGCGCGCCGGCGGCGCCGAGGCGCGCGCGCACGGCGCCGACGATCGGCGCAGGGTCGCGCGCGGCGAGCGCGCCCGCGGCGCGGTAGGCCCGCTCCGCCGCGACGAAGTCGCCGCGCGCGTACGCGGCGTCGCCCTCCTCGAGCCTCCGGTCCGACGGCGTGCCGGTGCCGCGCGCGACCCGCGGCGGCGGGCTCTGCGCGGGTACGTCCGTGGACGGCGCGTCGAGCGGGACGCCGGATCCCGCGGGCCCCGCGGGCGCGGGCGGCGCGGGCGCAGCGACGGGCGCGG
>CAYQYG010000213.1:0-14393 GCA_964421485.1 uncultured Polyangiaceae bacterium
GGCGGCTCCGGCGGCGCTGGCGCGGGCGGCTCCGGCGCGGGCGGCTCCGGCGGCGCTGGCGCGGGCGGCTCTGGTGGCGCTGGCGGCGCTGGCGGAGGCGGCGGGCCCCCTCCCGGTCCCTGCGACCTGAACGCCGACGGGTGCGGGAGCGCCTCGGAGGGCTGCATTGCCTGCTCCTATGGGGGAGAATGCACCGCCCAGCTCAACACCTGCGCGGCGGATATCGACTGCATCCTGTTCGCACAGTGCACCGATCCCTGCCCCGATCAGACGTGCATTGATGACTGCACGACGCTGCACCCGCAGGGCGCCACCCTCTTCGGCGCGCTCGCCGACTGCGTCGTCTGCTCGGCGTGCTACTACGACTGCGCGAACGCCGGCGTGCCGGACCCGTACCCCGGCTGCCCGTGAGACCGGCGCCCGATCCATCCTCGCCGTGAGCCCGCTGACGCTCGGGGCCTCGAACCCCGTCCCGGGCGTCAGTACTCGAAGCCGCTCCCGCCGATGAACTCGCGCAGGATCGACGTCGGCGGGACGTGGTCCGGGTAGATGGTGATGAACCGATCGAGCAGGAGCCGCAGCCGGTGCGCCGTCACGAACGACGGGTGGTCCTGCGGCACCTCGAGCAGGTAGCGATCGGCGAACACCTTGAGGACCGAGGGCTCGTAGACGAGCGCGGAGTCGAAGACCGCGTCGGCCTCGCCGAGGAACGGGAAGATGTGCGCGCGCTCGCCGGCGCGCACGGCCGGCCAGCGGCGGATGTTCTCCGCGGCGTTGATGCCGCGCTGGTGGCGGTCCCGGACGATGCGGCGGAGCAGGCGCAGATCGGAGACGTTGACCCGGCTCAGCCGGTCGAAGGGCAGCCCGGTCGCCGGCTGGATGAACACCCGGAACACCTCCGAGCGCTCGAGGATCGGCGCGAACAGCCGGTGGTTCAGGCCGTGGATGCCCTCGAGCAGCAGCACGTCCGACCCGCGCAGCGCGATGGTCGGCCCGCCCGAGGGCAGGCTCCTGCCCGTCGAGAAATCGTAGCGCGCGAGCGTCACCCGCTCTCCGTCGAGCAGCCTCCGTATCTGGCCGCGCATGAGCTCCATGTCCAGCGCCTCGGGGGCCTCGAAATCGTACTCGCCGCGCGCGTCCTTCGCGGTGCGCTCGCGGTCGAGGTAGTAGTCGTCGAGCGAGATCCCGACCGGGCTCACGCCGTTCACCTGGAGCTGGACGGTGAGCCGCTTGATGAACGTCGACTTGCCCGACGACGAGGGCCCGGCGATGCAGATGACGCGCACGCGGCCGGCGCGCCCCGCGATCGCGTCGGCGATCTGGCCGATGCGCTTCTCGTGCAGCCCCTCGCTGACGCGGATGATCTGCGAGACGCTGCCCGCGATGCACGCCTCGTTGAACGCGCCGACGCTCGTCACGCCGAGCGCGCGCAGCCACGGCTCCTCACCGTGGATCGCCTTGCCCGCGCCCTGCGGCCCGGGCGAGAGGTCGTCGGGCACGCCCGCCGCCGGCGCGCCGCAGCCCTCCGCGGGCCCCGCGCGCCCGCCCGCCGCCGGCGGGACCGCCTCCTCGTCGCCGTAGTGCAGCAGGAAGGCCCAGCGCTCGCCGTTCGGCGGCGCGCCGAAGCCGGCCTCGCCGTCGGCGCAGAACCGGAACGGGAACGAGGCGATCCGGCCCGCGCTCGGCGCGAGCGGCGTCATGCCGAGCAGGTACGTCTCGCCCGCGGTCGCGAGCGGCACGGCCGCGCTGCGCGTGGTCCGGAGCAGCCGCGCGACGTCCGCCTGCCCCCGCTCCTCGAAGTGGCTGCGCGCCTCCTCCACGGTCCAGAGCTCCTGCCGGAAGGGCACGTCCTCCGCGATCATCGCGCGCATCTCCCGCGTGATCCGCCGCGCGAGATCCACCCGATCGATCTCGGGCGCCGGCCCCTCCCCCTCGGCCGGCGAGACCCGCTCGACCCACTGCGCGTACCCGATCGAGGGCCCCATCCGGAGCGGCACCGCCGGGTCCGCGCGGCGCGCGGCCTCGAGCAGGAGCAGCGCGAGGCTCGTCCTGTAGACGCGCTTGCCCTCCCAGTGCGCGGTGGTGAGCGGCGCGATGATCGCGTCCGACGTGACCGGCGCGTCGAGCGAGACCGCCTTGTTGTTGAGGAGCGCCGCGATGACCGGCAGCCCGTCGAGCCGCGCCGGCAAGAGCGCCTGGAGCGCCGTGCCCGTCTTGACCCGCCGCGCCTCGCCGCCGATCCGCGCCTCGACCTCGACGCGCCGCGGGAGGGAGCGCTCGTGGAGGAGCAGCCCCACGCTGTCGGTCATCTCGGTGAGCCTGCTCCCGAGCGAGCCGACCAGCGCCTGCGTGAACCGCAGCGCGAGGGCCGGCGCCTTCGCCGACATGGCCTCGTACCTGGGCCGCGAGAGCCGCGCGAGCGTGACCGGCGTGACCGCCGCGATCGAGGCCGCGCGCAGCCGCCGCGCGATGAGCGCGAGCTCCCCGAAGTGCGCCCCCGGCCCGAGCCGCCCGAGGTCGACGCGCGCGCGGCGGAGCTCCGCCTCCCCCGTGAGCAGGAAATACATCTCCTGCCCCGCCGCGGCCTCCTGCACGATGATCTCCCCCGCCGGGAAGCTGACGACCTCGAGGTACGAGGCGAACAGCTTGAAGGCCTCCGGCCCGAGCCCGGCGATCAGCGGGTTCTGCTCGAGGACGGCGAGGTGCGCTCCGAGAGGGGCCGCGAGCTCCGCGGCGTGCGAGGTCTGCGTCGGGGTGTCCACGGGGCCGGCAAGCATCCGGGCAACCCGTTGCGCCGTCAACGGACGCGGGCGCGGGACGACGCGGGCGCGGGACGATGCGGGCGCGGGCGCGGATGCGGACTCGGACGCGGGCACGGACTCGGACGCGGGCACGGATACGGACGCGGGCACGGGCACGGACTCGGACGCGGGCGCGGACCTGGACTCGGAGGTGGACACCGCGCCGCGGACGCGGTCCATTGCCGGGCCGGAGGAGCACCTGATGGACCGCGAGCGCAGCTTCTGGGGCTGGGGTCACGCCGATCGATTCCCCGACGAGGACGCCCGGCGCGCGCTGGGCGCGCACGTCGGCGCCCTGCTCGGCTGCGGGCCCCTCGAGCCGAGGACGCCGCCGTCGATCGACGGCGTCGCGCTGCCGCCCCCGAGGAGCGCGCCGCCCGGAGAGCTCGCGGAGCTCTGCTCCGCTGCCCCGCGCGATCGCATCACCCACACCTACGGCCGGAGCTACCGCGACATCATCCGCGGCTTCCGCGGAGATTTCTCGAGCGCGCCCGACTGGGTCGCCTACCCCGCGGACGAGGCGGACGTCGCCGCGATCCTCCGCCATTGCGGCGACGCGCGCGTCGCCGCGGTCCCTTACGGCGGCGGCACGAGCGTGGTCGGCGGCGTCGAGTGCGCGCCCGGCGAGCGCCTCCGCGGGGTCGCGTCGATCGACCTGCGCCGCCTCGATCGCGTGCTCGAGGTCGACCCCGTCTCGCGCGCCGCCCGCATCCAGGCCGGCGCGCGCGGCCCCGCCATCGAGGCCCAGCTCGCCCCGCACGGCCTGACGCTCCGCCATTACCCCCAGAGCTTCGAGCACTCGACCCTCGGCGGCTGGATCGCGACCCGCGCCGGCGGCCATTTCGCGACGCTCCACACCCACATCGACGATTTCATCGAATCGATCAGGATGGTCACCCCCGCCGGCCTCTTCGCCACGCGCCGCCTCCCGGCCTCGGGCGCCGGCCCGAGCCCCGACCGCCTCGCGATCGGATCCGAGGGCATCCTCGGCGTGATCACCGAGGCCTGGCTCCGCGTGCAGGCCCGCCCCCGCCACCGCGCCTCCGCGAGCGTCGCCTTCCCGGGCTTCGAGGCCGGCGTGGCCGCAGCCCGCGCGCTCGCGCAGTCCGGCCTCCACCCCTCGAACTGCCGCCTCCTGGACCGCGTCGAGGCCCTCCTCAATGGAGTCGGCGGGGACGCCGGCGCCACCCTGCTGCTCGCTTTCGAGTCCGCCGATCACCCGCTCGGCCCCTGGATCGAGCGCGCCATCGCCATTGCGACCGAATTCGGCGGGACCTGCCCCGGCGGCGCCGTCCTGCGCGACGACGGCGAGCCCGGCAAGGCCGCCGCCGCCGCGACCTACCGCGAGTCGTTCTTCCAGGCCCCCTACCTCCAGAGCGCGCTCGTCAGCCTCGGCGCCGTGGTCGACACCTTCGAGACCGCCTGCACCTGGGACCGCTTCGACGCATTGCACGCCTCGGTGTGCCAAGCGGTGCGCAGGACGATGTCCGAGGCGTGCGGCGGCGGCGTGCTCGCCTGCCGGTTCACGCACGTCTACCCCGACGGCCCGGCCCCCTATTACACGTTCATCGCGCCGGGCCGGAGCGGCGAGGAGGTCTCGCAATGGGAGGCCATCAAGCGCGCCGCCGGCGACGCCGTGGCCGCGTCCGGCGGCACCATCACGCACCACCACGCGGTCGGCCGCCTGCACCGCCCCTGGTACGACCGCGAGCGCCCCGAGCCCTTCGCGCTCGCCCTCCGCGCCGCGAAGCGCGCGATCGACCCGGCCGGCATCATGAACCCCGGCGCGCTCGTCGACCCCGACGACGCTTGAGGCCCCGACCCGCCGCCCCCAACCCGGGTAACCCGGGTCGCCGCCCCCAACCCGGGTCAGGTCCCCGCTGCGCCGCGGCGTGGATCCCGTAACATCCGGCGCACCATGCCGGTTCACCCCTTCCACGAAGACAACGAGGCGCGCTGCAGAGGCGGCTCCGACGGGTTCGCGATGCCCGGCGCCGAGCCGAGCTACGCGCCCGACCTGGCCCTCGAGCCGAAGCACATCGCGGTGCGGCTCCGGTTCGACCTCGAGCGCGCGGTGGCGGAGGGGTCGGCGACCACGACGCTCCGCTGCAACCGCGAGGGCGCCTCCACGATCCGCTTCAACGCCGTCTCCCTCGAGGAGGTCTCGGTCCTCTCCGACGGCCGCCCCATCCGCTCTCGCTACGACGGGAAGCTCCTCCGGATCGACTGGGAGGAGCCCTTCCTGCACGGCGAGGAGCGGCGGATCGAGGTGCGGTACCGCGTCGTCGAGCCGCTGACCGGGCTCCTCTTCTCGCGCCCCGACGCCCGCTATCCCGACCGGCCGCTCTTCGCCGCCTCCGACCACGAGACGGAGCGCGCCCGCTACTGGCTCCCCTGCGTCGACTACCCGGCGGTGCGGACCTCCTTCGACTTCCACCTCACCGCGAGGCGCGACCTGACGATCCTCGCCAACGGCGTCCACGTGGGCGACACCGACCACGGCGACGGGACGAAGACCGCGCACTGGCGCCTCGAGCACCCCTGCCCGAGCTACCTCTGCTGCGTCGCGATCGGCCGCTTCATCCGCGTCGACGACGAGCCGGTCGACGGGCGGCCGGTCGCCTACTTCGCGGCGGAGCGCCACGACGGGTCGCACCTCACGCGGAGCTTCGGCCGGACCCCTCGGATGCTCCGCTGGCTCGAGGAGCGGCTCGGCAACCGCTTCCCCTTCCCCAAGTACTTCCAGATCGCGCTGCCGGAGATCGGCGGCGCGATGGAGAACATCTCCCTCGTCACATGGGACGACGTGATGCTCCTCGACGAGACCCTCGCGACCGAGTGGCAGCAGCGGATCGACAGCGTGAACATCCACGAGATGGCGCACAGCTACTTCGGCGACGCGGTGGTCTGCCGCCATTTCGAGCACTCCTGGCTGAAGGAGTCGTGGGCCACCTACATCGAGGCGGTCTGGACCGAGGAGACGAGCGGCCGCGACGAGCGCGACTACGAGCTCCACCGCAACGCCGTCTCCTACTTCGAGGAGTCGGACGGCCAGTACGCGCGGCCGATCGTCACGCGCACCTACGACACCTCGTGGGACCTCTTCGACCGCCACCTCTACCCCGGCGGCGCCTGGCGCCTCCACATGCTGCGGAAGCTCATCGGCGACGGCCCCTTCTGGGTCGCGGTGCGGGAGTACCTCGCCGCCTTCGCCGGGAAGACGGTGGAGACGGAGGACTTCCGGAAGAAGCTCGAAGAGCACACCGGGCTCAACCTCGTCCGCTTCTTCGACGAGTGGATCCACGCGCCCGGCTACCCGAAGCTGAAGGTCACCTTCAAGCACGACCCGGCGCGGGGCGAGGGGACCTTCGTCGTCGAGCAGACGCAGGAGGACAAGGAGAAGGGGATCGGGCTCTTCTCCTTCGACCTCGATCTCGACTGGGAGGAGGACGGGGGGAAGGGCGGCCAGGCGGTCCTGCGCGTCGAGAGGGCGCGGCAGGCGCTCACCGTGCGGATGGAGAGGGCGCCGCGGCTCGTCCGCGTCGACCCCGAGAGGAAGACGCTCTTCTCCCTCGAGCTCGACCCCGGCGACGACCTGCTCCGGCGGGCGCTCGTCGAGGCGAAGGACGTCCAGAACCGGATCTGGGCCGCCCGGGAGCTGATCAAGACCGGCACCCGCGGGAACCTCCGCGCCGTCCGCGAGGCGATGGCGAAGGAGCCCTTCTGGGGCGTGCGCGAGGCGGCGGCGATCGCGCTCGGCGCCTCCGGCGCGGCGGAGGCGGTGGAGCCGCTCGCCGCGATGCTCCTCGAGGAGAAGGACCCGATGCCCAGGGCGGCCCTCGCCCGCGCCTGCGGGAAGATCCGCGATCCGCGGCTGCGGGAGGCGCTCCGGGAGTTCCTCTCGAGGCCCCAGCCCTACTGGGCCAGGGCGGCGGCGCTCGAGTCGCTCGGCCTCCAGAGGGACGAGCGCGACCTGGGCCTCCTCCTCGAGGCGGCGAAGGACGACGGCCTCCACGGGATCGTGCGGAGCGGCGCGCTCCTGGGCATCGGCTCGATGCCCTCCCATTCGGCGTTCGGAGCGCTCGAGGCGCGGCTCCCCTGCGGCGTCGAACGGGAGCCCTGCCGCCCGGCGGCGGCGACCGCCTACGGGCGCTGCGCCTCGCTCCTGGACCGCGAGGCGAAGGTCCGGGCGCTCGAGCGGCTCACGGACCTGACGCGCGATCCGCACCCGCGCACCCGCCTCGCGGCGGCGAGCGCCCTCGCCGACCTCGGCCTGCCCGAGGCGACGAGCGCCATCGAGCGCATGAAGCGCCTCCACGCCGCGCAGGACGCGCCGCGCATCGAGCGGATGGCGGCGCGCCTCAAGAAGGGCCTCCACGGCGACGAGGTGAAGGCGCTCCGCGAGCGGATCGAGAGGCTCGAGGAGCGGCTCCGCAAGTCGGAGGAGAAGATCCAGGACCTCCAGGCGAAGAGCGGTTCGGAGAAGAAGCCGTGAAGGAGGCCGCCGCCTGCCGCCGGCGGGGAAGCGGGTAAGAAACTTTTCGTTTCGGAAGTCAACAGGATTCAGCCGCTGGCAGGCCGTTCGGGGCGACGCCGTCAGCGGCGATAGAGTTGCGGCACGGCGCCTTGCTCGCCCAGCTCGGTCCCCACGATCCACACGTCGCCCTGCTCGCTGCCGTACACGCCGTGGAACATCCGCAGGTACGGGCTCCCGATTTCCTGGTGGGCTACCTCGCTCCACGCGGATCCGTCGTAGTGCAGGATGCCTCCCGGGGTGCCGACGCCCCAGATGTCATTGGCGGCCCTCCCCCACAAGGCCGAGGCCTCCGCCACCGTGTCGAGCTCGTACGTCGTCCAGGCCGATCCGTCGAAGCGCGCCACCCGGTCGGAGCCGCTCGCCACCCACACGTCGTCGGGCCCGGACCCCCAGATGCCCTCGGTGCCCCCGTAGAGCGCCTCGGCCTCGACCGTGGCCCAGGCGCTCCCATCCCAGTGGGCGAGGTCGAACGTGCCCGACACGTAGACGTCGCTCGGGCCCGATCCCCAGACGGCGGCGTTCTCGGTTCCCGCGGCGATGTACCGGTGCCAGCTCGACCCGTCCCAGTGCGCGGCGGTGCTCTGCGAGCCCACGACCCACACGTCCGTCGGCGAGCTGCCCCAGATCGCGCTCAGCCCCTCGATTCCCGCATCCTGCGCGCTCAGGTCCGTGACGGTCCAGGCCGCGCCGTCGTAACGCGCCAGCGTCACGCCGCCGACCATCCAGACGTCGTCCGGCGCGAACGCCCAGATGCCGAGCATCATCTCCTGCGTGCCGAGCTGCGTGGGCGTCCAGGCCTCGCCGTCGAAGTGCAGCACCCTCCCGCCGTCCGCCGTCAACCAGACGTCGTTCGGCCCGAAGCTCCAGACCGCCCCGAGCGCCTGCACGGTCGGCAGGCCGGTGACGAGCTGGAAGCCGCCCATGGACTCCTCGGCAGGCGAATCGGAGTCCCCGCAGCCCGCCAGGAGGAGAGAGCTCGCGAGGGCCGCCGCTCGCAGCACCCGTTCCGTGATGGAAGTGGACAATGGCATACTTCATGGAAAGTACCTTCCGCGCGGGGGAACCGCAACCGCCACGAGTCGCGGGCGTCCGGCGGTCCTGCCCGAGGCGGCGGGAGCCGGCGCGACCCGACCCAGGTTGCGCGAACCCCGTTCGAGCGCGCCGAGCCCAGGATGCGGCTCGAGGTGTGGCATGATCGTGGAACAGCCGGGTAGCGCCACCAATGCCGGCAGAGTCCCTATCTATGAAATGCCCGCGATGTGACGGCGCGATGCGCGAAGGTCGAATGCCATTCTGGAAGCTGAAGCGCTCTCAGTGCGGCAAGCGCATCGAGGATGGGGCCGACTTCTGTCCCCGGTGCGGCTGGACCTGGGAGTGATCCCCCGGCCCGGCGGGGCCGGCGGTCTCTCTTGCAGGGTGTCAACCGAACGTGATCCTGCTAGGAATGTCTTTTTGCGCTGTTCGAGCGAGCGCACGGGAGAACATGCCGAAAAGCTTCGTAAGCCATGGGCTCCTCACTCTCCTGGACAGGGTCCGGGCGCCGGCTCTCTACGCGGACGTCGAGCACCGCGTGCGCGCGATCAACGCGGCCTGGGGTCGCGCGGCCGGCGCCTCGCGCGAGGCGTCGCTCGTCGGCCTGCACCTCCGCGATCTGCTCGGCACGGCCGCGTACGAGGCGCTGCTCGCCGCGACGGCGCGCCTCGAGGGCTTCGATCCGGTGAGCGTCGAGACGAGCGGCGAGGCGGGGTGCCCGCGAACCCTCACCTGCGCCCCCGATCTCGCGCCGGACGGCCGGCTCCGGGGGCTTGTTTTGGTGGGGGAGGAGCCGGACGAGGGGGCGGCCGGACGCGAGCTCGTGGAGCTGCGCGAGCGCGCCGAGGAGCTCACCCGCTTGATGGACCTCCTGCCGGTCCCCGTCTTCGTGGCCTACGGCGCGCGCGCCGAGCGCCTCACGGGCAACCCCGCGGCCTACGCGGCGCTCCGCATGCCGACGGGCGCCAACATGTCGAAGAGCGCGCCTCCCGGTGAAGTGCCGCAGCACTACCGGACGTTCCTCGCCGGGCGGGAGGTCCCGCCCGAGGAGCTTCCGGTGCAGTACGCCGCGATCCATGGCACCGAGGTGCGAGACGCGGAGGTGCAGCACGTCTACGATGACGGGACCACCGTCGATTTCTTCGGATCCGCCGCGCCGCTCTTCGACGCCGCGGGGAGGGTGCGCGGCGTGGTCGCCGCCTTCGTCGATATCTCCGAGCGCAAGCGGGTCGAGGACGCGCTGCGCGAGAGCGAGCAGCGCTTCGCGGCCTTCATGGACAACAGCCCGGCCCCGGCCTACCTCAAGGACGCGGACGGGCGCTACGTCTACGTCAACCCGAGCTGCGCCGAGGTGTTCGGGCGGACGCCGGCCGAGGTGATCGGCAAGGTGGACGCCGAGCTCTTCAGCGAGGAGGAAGCCAGGCGCATCCTGGAGAACGATCGCGCCGTGCGCGCCGCCGGCGGCCCCACGGAGTTCTCGGAGGTGACCCTCCAGGACGGCGTCCTGCGGCGCTTCCGGAGCATCAAGTTCCGCATCGACGCGCCTGGTCGCTCGTACCTGGGCGGCATCTCCGTGGACATCACCGAGCAGAAGCGCATCGAGGAGGAGCGCGAGCAGCTCCTCGACGCCGAGCGCGCGGCCCGCGCCGAGGCCGAGCGCGCCAACCGGATGAAGGACGAGTTCCTGGCCACGCTCTCGCACGAGCTGCGCACGCCGCTCAGCGCCATCCTGGGCTACGCGCAGATGCTGCGGGGCGGCCAGATCCGGCCCGAGGGCGTCGCGCGGGCGCTGGAGGTCATCGAGCGCAACGCCCGCGTCCAGAGCGAGCTCGTCTCCGATCTGCTCGACATGAACCGCATCATCAGCGGCAAGTTGCAGCTCGATCCGGTGCCGGCGGATCTCGCCGCGATCGCGGACGCCGCGGTGGAGTCCATCCGGCAAGGCGCCGAGTCCAAGGGCCTCCGGCTCGAGGTCGACGTCGCGCCCCTCCCGAGGCCCGTCATCGGTGATCAGGCCCGCCTGCAGCAGGTGCTCTGGAACCTGCTTTCGAACGCCGTCAAATTCACGGGGCGCGGCGGGAGCGTGAGGCTCACGGTGCGGCCCGTCGGCGAGGCGGTCGAGATGTGCGTCGCCGACACCGGCCAGGGGATCGGCGCCGATTTCCTTCCCCACGTCTTCGATCGCTTCCGGCAGGCCGATTCGTCCGCTTCGCGGCAACACGGCGGGCTCGGGCTCGGCCTGGCCATCTGCAAGCGGCTCGTGGAGCTCCACGGCGGCACCATCGGCGCCGAGAGCCCGGGTCCGGGCCGGGGAGCGACGTTCACCGTGCGGCTCCCCACGGGCGCGATGGCCGAGGATGCGGGCGGCCGCTCGCTGCCCGCGAGGCGCGCGGCGGCGGAGGCGGGGGCGTCCCTGCGAGGCGTCAAGGCGGTCGTCGTCGACGACGAGACCGACGCGCGGGAGCTCGTGCGGCAATTGCTCGAAGCGCAGGGCATGGACGTCCGCGCGGCGGCCTCCGCGGAGGAGGCGCTCTCGGCGGTGGAGCAGGTCGTGCCAGAGGTGCTCATCAGCGACATCGGTATGCCGCACGAGGACGGCTATGCGCTGATCCGCAAGCTGCGCAGCCTGCCTCCCGAGCGCGGCGGCCGGGTGCCAGCCGTCGCCCTCACCGCCTTCGCCCGCCCGGAGGACCAAGCGCGCGCCCGGGAGGCCGGGTATCAGCGCCACCTCGCCAAGCCGATCGATGCAGGCCAGCTGTACTCGGCGATCGAGAGCCTCGTGGCGCCGGCGCGCGCGGGTTAGTCCGAGAGTGGGACGAGAGAGGCTCAGTAGCTCCAGCCGAAGAGCCCGAAGGCCAGCACGTTCATGACGGTGGGCACCGAATAGAAGAAGACGAGGAGCCTTATCTTGGCAGCCATGGTCTTCCGCGTGATCACCCAGATCGCCGCGCAGAAGAAGTGGAAGTACCCGAGGAGGAAGATCAGGGGGATGCCCTCGGGGGACAGACACCAGAATGGATACTCCCAGACCAGGTGTCCGCCCATGTTCAGCAGGCACTCCACGAGGACGCAGAAGGCCGAATAGCAGATGGCCCAGAACCACATCTCCGGGAGACCCAGGATCTTGATCTTCTTGCCCTGGCTGAGGGTGTTGTAGAAGACGATACCCACGATGGCGAACATGAACATGATCTCTATGTTCCAGCCCACCATGGTGCGCAGCGCCGTGTCGCCCGGCGTGGTCCAGAGCGCGCTGCGCCGGGTGAAGTGGAGCACCCAGCCGTTCCAGGTCTCGTTGAAGAAGTCCACCCCGAAGATCGTGGCGCCCGCGAAGACCGCATCCCAGTCCCCCGTCTCCCTGGCCGCCTTCACCTCCCTGGTGTAGATGTAGAACACGATGGCCAGCAGCGGGATGACGTACCATTTGATCATGGTCAGATCTCTGAGCCCGCTGAGCGCCCGCATCGAAGCCTCGGTCATGAATAAATATCCTCTTTATGGTCTTCGTTCACGCTCAAGCGGCAGTCATGCCGTGGCATCTGGAATTGGAGCGGATGGCCATGTCCCACCTCTCCATGAGCCGCTTCGCCCGATCCGCGCAGCGGCGCGCAGGGGTCGATGATCACCGGATGAGCCGCTGCCGGCCAGCAAGAAATGAGGGGCTGCCGCGGGCACCCCGGCCTGTCGTGGCAGCGATGGCCGAGCGGCTCTCCGGGCTGGGCTGGGAGGAGGGTTGATCGAGCATGCGCATCCGGCCCGATCCGGCTCGCCCTTGTTCCGCACTCAATGGATGGGCACCTCGCCGGGGCGCTCCCGCCAGAGGCCGCGCTCGGCGCGCCCGGATCCGCGGCGGGACGATGAAGGTCGACGCGCGCGTCACGCCTCGGGCTCGCCGAGCGCCGCCGGGGGCGGCGGCGGGGCGGCCTGCGCGCGGAGGCCCATCACGGCGAGGGCGGCGTGGGCGTCCGGCTCCATCGCGAGGGCGATGAGCGCGGCGAGGACGTGCCAGCCGACCTGCGCGGCGTAGAGCAGGAAGACGAAGGCGGCGCCGGGGCCCTTGATCATCGGCTCGGGAAAGAACATCGCGAGGGCCATGTACGCCGAGAGCTGGAATGCGCCGAAGTAGCCGGGGCCGGCGGGGACGAGGATCCCGATACCGATGCAACCGACGATGACGCTGGCCTCGACGAACGTGACGCCGGTGAGGCCGGCACCCCAGGCGAGGAGCCAGACGCCGGCGACGTTGATGGCCCAGTAGGCGAGGGTCTCGGCCAGGAAGGGGGCGGTGGCGCGCGGGGCGGGGAGGAAGCGGAGGCCGTCGGCGACGCGCTCGACGATGTCGGCGAGCCGGTCGGCGAGGCGGCGGGAGGCGATGCCGACGACGGCGCGGGTGGCGCGGCGGGCGAACGCGCGGCGCCAGAAGAAGAGGCCCATGAGGGCGAAGCAGGCGGCGAAGAGGGCGAGCACGCCATAAGCGGCGCCGGGCACGGCCGCCGCGGGGACGGCGAGATCGCCGACGTGATCCGGGAGGGGGTCGAGAGGCGTCGAGGCGCGGAGCGCGGCGAACAGGAGGACGCTGATCACGAGGCCGTCGATGATGCGCTCGGCGCCGACGGTGCCCGTGGCCTCCCAGAAGCGGATGCCACCACGCCGGGTGATGAGGTAAGGGCGCACGACCTCGCCGGTGCGGAACGGGGAGAGGAGGATCGCGGCGAACGCGATCCACGAGACGGCGAGCACGCTGCGGTCCGGGACGTGGCCGAGGGGGCGGAGCAGGTGGCGCCACCGGACGGCGCGGAAGTAATGGACGCCGGCGAGCGAGGCGACGTAGGCAGGGACGGTCCAGACGCGGAGCGAGGCGAAGGCGCTGCGCGGCGGCACGAGCGGGAGGCCGCCGTGCGCCAGCAGCCAGGCGAGGCCCGCGCCGAGGAAGAGCGAGACGGCGATCTTGAAGGCGTGGCGATGGAAGAAGCCGCGCGTGTCAGCAGAGGGCGGCGCGGCGGACGGGCTCACGGGCCGGGGAGTAGCACGGCGCGGGCGCCGGGGGGCAAGACGGGGGCTGGGGCGCAGGGCGCGCCGCGTGGGGCGCGACCCGGAGCCCCCAATGTCCAACCGGGGCCCGTCACCGGCAACTGCCGGTCGCCTCGAGCGCGGCGCGGGCCATCTCCCGCAGGCCGCGGGGGGTGTCCTTCTCGAGCAGCGGGGCGAGGCGCTTCGAGAGGTCGTCGGGGTGCACCTGGCCGAGCGCGGCGAGCGCGGCGGTGCCGAGGCGGTGGTCGCGATCGCCCATCGGCGTCTTCGCGCGCTCCGCGAGCCTCGTCCAGAGGTCGACGGAGCTGCGATCGCAGAGGCTCGCGAGCGTCAGGATCGCGCGGGCGCGGACCTCGACGTGCTCCTCCTTGTCCTCGGCCCGATCGCGGACGGCCTCGATGTGCGCGGCGGCGCGGTGCGCGCCGAGGGCGTCGAGGGCGCTGCCGCGGACGTCGGGGGAGAGGTCGTTCAAGGCGGCGGCGAGCGCGGCGTCGGTCTGCGCGGACGCGGGGGCCGCGAGGAGCGCGCGCGCGGCGCCGGCGCGGATGAACGTCCACGGATCGGCGCGGAGGCGTCCGATGAGCGCGGCCGGCGCGCCGGCGGGCAGCTTCACGCCGGCCGCGGCGCCGCGCGCGAGGGCGTGGATCGCGGCCTCGCGGACCCGGACCTCGGGGTCGGCGACCGCGGCGAGCAGGTCGGGGGCGAGCGCAGGGACGCGGGCGGCGACCTCGGCGGCGCGGGCGCGGACGTGGGGGTCGGCGTCCTTGCGGAGGGAGCCGCGCAGGAAGGCCTCGGCCTTCGCGTCGCCGCCGCGCGCGAGCTCGGCGGCCGGGGCCTGGAGGAGGTAGCGCGTGCGGAACGGGGCGCCTCCGGACGCGGGCGTCGCGAGGAGCCGGAGCGCGTCGCCGGCGGCGGCGACGCGGGCGAGGGCGGCGGCGATCGCGCGGAGGAGATAGTTGCGGGCGAAGGCGGGGCGCGCGCCGGCCCGCGCC
>CAYQYG010000214.1:0-14380 GCA_964421485.1 uncultured Polyangiaceae bacterium
GCGGCCTCGGAGGCGGCGCCGGACTGCGACGCCAGGTCCTCCTCGAGCTCCTGCTCCTCGGCGAACGAGGCGTAGAGCCCGCCGGCGCGCACGAGCTCGTCGTGGGTGCCGCGCTCGACCACGCGCCCCCCATCGAGGACGATGATGCCGTCGCACCGCCGCGCGGCCGCGACGCGGTGCGTGACGAGCACGACCGTGCGGCTCGCGGCCTGCCGCTCGATCGCGGCGAGGATGGCGGCCTCCGTCTTGGCGTCGACGGCGGAGAGAGGGTCGTCGAGCACGAGGACCGGCGGCTCGCGGATGAGCGCCCGCGCGAGCGCGACGCGCTGGCGCTGCCCGCCCGAGAGCTGCACGCCGCGCTCGCCGACGACCGTGTCGAACCCCTCGGGCAGCGACATGACCTCCGCGAGCACCTCGGCCTCCCGCGCCGCGCCGCGGATCCGCTCCATGGCCTCCGGCGCGTCCGGATCGTCGAGCGAGAAGCCGACGTTCCGCGAGACCGTCGTGGAGAAGAGGAACGCGTCCTGCTGCGCGTAGCCGATGCTCTCCCGCACCGTCTCGAGCGGCAGGTCGCAGATGTCCTGGCCGTCGAGCAGCACCGCGCCGCGCGGGGTCGGCAGGAGCCGCGCGAGCAGGATCGCGATCGTGCTCTTGCCCGAGCCGGTGCGCCCCACGATCGCGAGCGAGCCGCCCGCGGGCACGTCGAAGCTCACGCCGTCGACCACCTTGCGCTCCCCGTACGCGAACGACAGGTCCCGCACGGAGAGCGCGCCGCGGACCACCTCCGGGCGGGGGAGCGGCCCGCTCACGACCTCGGGCACCGCGTCGAAGATCGCCTTGAGCCGCGCGTACCCGGCGCGGCCGCGCTGCACGATCGCCGCCACGAAGCCGATCGCGAGCATCGGCCAGGTGAGCCGGAGCAGCGCCAGCCAGAACGAGACGAAGTCCCCCCGCGTCATCTCGCCCGAGAGCACGAGGCGCCCGCCGTACAGGAACACGACGAGCACGCCGACGGCGCTGATCCCGCCCATGATCGGCCCCATCGAGCCGCGCAGCCGCGCGAGCCCGAGGCTCTTCTCGAGGTACTCTTTGTTGGCCGCGGCGAACGCCTCGGTCTCGGCCCCCTCCAGCGCGAAGGAGCGCACGACGCGCACGCCCGCGAGGCTCGCGAGCACCCGATCGCTCATCTGCCCGAGCGCCTCCTGGTTCTCGCGCGTGCGGAGGAAGAGCTTGCTGGAGAACGACCGGGTGATGAGCATCAGGATCGGCATCGTGCCGAGCGCGGCCAGCGTGAGCTTCCCCGAGAGGTGGATCATCACGTAGAGGGCGCTCGCCAGCGCGAAGATCGAGCCCACCACGTTGAGGATGCCGAAGCCGAGCAGGAGGCGGACCTGCGTGAGGTCGTTCGTCGCGCGGCTCATGATCTCGCCCGTCGGCATGCGGCGGAAGAAGGCCGGGCCCAGCTTGTGGAGCCGGGAGAGCAGGATCGCGCGGAGCTCGTACTCGACGTTGCGGCCGCCCGTGAAGATGGTGACGCGCGAGAGCACCCGCATCAGCGCGGCGCCGATGCTGACCGCGAGCATCAGGACCGCCGCCCGCTGCGCGGCCCCTGCGGTCCCCAGCACCGCCGCGTCCACGGCCTCCTTCACGAGGAAGTCGCGCTTCGCCATGAGGAGCTGCTGCGCGGCGAGGAGCGCGGCGCCGCTCAGGTAGAGGGGGAGGTTCCGGCGGAACTGCGCGCCGAGGCCGACGGGGTACCGCGAGGGATCACGCGCCTCGGTCATGCGGCCACCGCTGCGGCGAGCCGGTCTCCGGCGGTCAGCGGGCCCTCCGCGGGACGGGCGCGTGCGGCTTGCGGTGCGAGGTGCTGAGGGCCGGCCGCTCGCGCCCCTCGGGCACGAGCTCCAGGTCGCCCAGATCGAGCCGCGTCGACAGGAGCCCGAGCAGGACGCGCGCGCCGCCGCGGCCGTCGAGCTCGCCGATGACGCCGATCTTGTCGCCGAACGGGCCGCGCAGCACCCGCACGCGGCTGCCCTTCTCCATGACGGCCGGCGCGCTCCGCTCGCGCTCGCCCGCGTCCGCGCGGGCCGGCGCGGCGCGCTCCGGCTCGCCGCCCTGGCTCGCCGCCTTCGCCGCCTTCGCCGCGTCGCCGCGCTCCGGCGCGCGCTCCAGCGTCGCAGCGCGCCGCGGCCGATCCCCCGGCGCTTCGGCCTGAGGCCGCCGCGCGGGCTCCGGCCTCGGCGACCCGGAGCCCCGAATGTTGAACAGCGTCGCCAGCGTCGGCCGTCGCGGCGGCAGCGCCGCCTCCGCGCGCGCGTCGAGGCGCGCCCGCGCCTCCTCCATCGAGCGCTCCCGCGCCGCCGCCTGCTCGGCGCGCCACCGCTCGTTCTCCGCCTCGAGCTCCGCGTGGGCCCGCGCGCGCTCCTGCTCGATCCCCTCGAGCCGCCGGTCGAGCGCGATCCGGTCGTTCTCCCGCGACCACGCCACGATCCGGTAGATCGGCGCGAGCGCCACGAGCGCGTCCTCGAGCTGCTCGTCGAGGATGCCGGCGTGCGCGAGCGCCGTCTCCCGCGGCACCGACCACCCGATCCAGAGCGGCTCCTTCCCCTCGGCCGCGCGGTGGAGCATCGAGAGGATCGCCTCCGTCGTCGCCGCGCTGCACGCGACGCGATCCGCGCCGACGCCGAAGGTGAACTCCTCCGGCAGCGCGTGCAGCGCGCCCGTCAGCTCGGCCGCGAGCGGCGCGGCGCCCTCGCCTGCCTCCGCGCGCGCCTCGAAGCGCGCGCGCAGGTTGTCGACATCGACCTTCGCGTCCGGGTGCACCGCGAAGCAGACCTCGACCTCGCCCTCCGCGATCCTGAGCGCGAGGAACGCGTGCCGCGTGTAGGGGCTCGGATCGTCGATCGCCGCCGAGATGGAGCGCCCGCGATCGAGGAGCCGCTCGAGCTCCTCGCGCGCCGCGGCGTCGCGCCAGAAGAACACCCACTGGCAGTCGACGCGGTTCCGATTCCGGATCGACGGGTGCTCGTCCGAGCCGTGCACGTCGACCGAGATGCCGAGCTCGGCGAGCCGGGCGACGACACCGCGCGCCCAGGCGAGGGCGCGCTGCTTCGCCTCGAGGCGCGGGCGCGAGAACGCCTTCGACGTGGCCTTGTCGGCCGAGTACGCGTCGAAGTCGCGAGCGGTGAGTTGCAGGGAGGGAGGGCTCATGGCTGGGGTTCGGGGGCAGAGGGCGCGCGCCACAGGGAGATCAGGGAGCGCGACCCGGAGCCCCGAGTGTCGGACCGCGGCTCGCCGCCTCTGCGCTGCTCGCTCGGCCGGCACGACCCGCGGCTCGCTTCGTCATCGAAGGGGCGAGGCGCCCCCCTCGACGCGACCGCGTGAAGGCCGCGGATGGTATCTCGCTGGACGTCGAAATCAAAGCCCGCGCGACCTCGCTGCGCCCTCGAGCCGACGCTCTGACATCTTGCACGGGGAAAGGCGGCGCGGGCCCGCTTGACCGCCTCGACGAGCATGTCACCGTAAACCCTCCTCGCCCCGCCGAGGAGGGCGAGCCTACCCAACCGCCTGAAATCCCCGCGTTGCCGCGCTCCTCGTGGCGCTGCGGGATGAGCTCCGGGCAGCCCTGCCCACTGGCCCGTGCGCCACCTTCGCCTTCGATCCGACCCAAGAGGAAGCATGGAACAGCACCAAGACGAGCACATTGTCTGCGCGACCTGCGGCACCTCGTTCCTGTTCTCGGCCGCCGAGGCGGCCGTCTACGCCGAACGGAACCTCGCGTCGCCGAAGCGTTGCCGCGACTGCCGCCGTGCCCGCAAGGAGCAGCGGGGCCGGCAGGATCCCGCGCGAGCGCAGCCGCGGGGCGGCGCTCCGCGCTCCTGGCACGCCTCGAACCCTGGTGGCCGCCGGCCGGACGCGTACGACGCCGGGTCGCGCGCCCCCCGGTACACCGGCGACGTGAACGAGTACCGGAGCCCCATGCCCGACAACTCCGCGGCCCCGGCGTGGGCGGCGCCGGCCCCGCAGCGCCCGCGCGGCCCGCGCTTCGCGCGCGACGACGGCAACTACCGCGCGCCGTCGTTCGGCGGCGATCGCGGCGCGGGTCGCGGGGGCGCGTGGCCGCCGGCGCAGCCGAGGAGCGGCCCCCCCGGTCACCGCGCGGACGAGCCGCGCATCGCCCCGGAGCCGCGCGCCCCTCGCACCCGACCGACGTTCTCCATCACGTGCAAGTCGTGCGGCGCCGCGGGCGAGGTCCCCTTCAAGCCCGTCGAGGGCCGCGACGTGTTCTGCCAGACCTGCTACCGCGCGCGGAAATCCGCGTAGTCCCCCGCCCCACCCTCACAGCGAGATCTCGCAGGCGAGATCGGAGGTGAACCCGATCTCGCCTGCGGTGATCGTCACGCGCACGCTCGCCCCGGCCCCGCGGCGCGTCGTCTCCTCGATCATGCCCACGACCCAGAGCCTGAGCGGCAGCGACGCGGGATCGAAGTCGCCGATGTGGAGCGTCACCTTGCCCGTCGGCCCGGTCGCCACGCGCCACGATCCGAACTCGAAGAGCCGCTGCCAGATCGACGTGCCGCGCCGCACGAGCCCCGCCACGTCGGGCGTCGGCCTGGCGAAGAGCGTGCGGACGAGGCTGTGCAGCTCCCCTCCGACCGAGAGCCGCCCCATGTCGCGCCACCGCTCCACGTCGCGCAGGACGAGCGACGTCGCGAGCTCCATGTACGCGTCGAGCTCCTCGAGCTCGTAACCGACGAGCGCGTTGATCGCGTCGTGCAGGAAGTCGTCCGCGTACCTGGCGGGCATCTGCGCGATGACGTCCTCGCGCGCGGCCTTCCCGTACTCGTCGATGATCGACCGGTCCACGCTGCGGAGGACGGGGCCGCGGACCTTGTACTGCCCCGCGAAGCGCGAGGGGAACGGCCGCACCGGCGTGATGTTGGGGCGGCGCTGATCGCGGCGGCTCCGCTGGCCGAGGTCCGCGCTGCGCGCCGTCGGATCGGCGCGGATCAGGCCGAAGTCGGCGCTGCGCACCGTGGGCAGCGACTCCATCCGCACCGGCGGCGGGGGCGCGCCCCCGGAGTCGGCCCCGCGCGCCCGGATCGCGTTGACCAGCGAGGACCCGGGTGGGGGGCGCGCGGCCTCGGGGCCGGGCCTGATCGACGGAGGATCGCTCGTCCGGCTCCCTCCGCTGGGGCTCACCACCGGGGGCGCCGTCATGCGCATCATGCTGGGGATGTCGAGCGGCACGCCGATCCGCGGCCGGTCCTTCGACGAGGAGAGGCGCTCGGCGTCCGTCGCCGCCCCCAGGTTGATCGCGATCCGGCGCGGCACGTTGATGATCTTCGAGAGCGCCGCGGCGCGCCGCGCCGTGTCGGGCACGACGCGATCGAGCTCGCGCACCACGTCCCCCGCGGTCGGGAAGCGCTTCGCGGGCTCCTTCTGGAGGAGCCGGTGCACGATCGCCTCGAGCCGCGCGTCCACCGACACGCCCGCCGTCGCGAGGTTCGGCACCTCGGCGTGGACCACGCGGAACGCCGTCGCCACCGCGGTGGGCGCGCGGAACGGCCGCGTCCCCGTGAGCACCTCGTACAGGAGCACGCCGACCGCGAAGAGATCGCTCCGCCCGTCGAGCGGCATGTCGCCCGTCGCGAGCTCGGGCGAGAGGTAATCCGGTGTGCCGAAGACTACCCCCGTGCGCGTGCGCGGCGCCGCCGGGCCGTCTCCATCCATCATCTTCGCGATCCCGAAGTCGAGCAGCCGCACCACGGCCTGCCCCTTGTTGGGATCGAAGGCGATGAAGATGTTCTCCGGCTTGACGTCGCGGTGGATGATCCCCGCGCGGTGCGCGGCGTCGAGCGCCTCCAGCACCGGGATCGCGACGCCCACCGCCGCGTCGGCGTCGAGCCGCCCGAACCGCGCGAGCGCCATCCCGAGCGACTCGCCGTCGAGGTGCTCCATCACGATGTACGGCCCGGGATCGCCGACCCCCGCGTCGATCACCTCGACGATGTTCGGGTGCCGGATCCGGTTGACCGCCTGCGCTTCCATGAAGAAGCGGTGCGACAGCTCCGCGTTGTCGACGAGCTCGGGGTGGAGGAACTTGATCGCCACCGCCCGCCCGGTGATGACGTGCTCCGCCCTGAAGACGTCACCCATCCCACCCCCGCCGATTCGCTCCGCGAGGCGGTACTTGTTGTCGAGCAGGAGGCCAGGTGTGGGGGGTCGAGCAGCCATCTGCCGCGGGCAGGCGAGGGGACCGCGATCATGGTCCCGAGAACCCGCGCCAATGTAAAGGGCCGGAGGGCCCCTCGCCGGCCAAAAGGACCGAGCCCTCACGCACGCCGCGCGCGCATCGATGGAACGGCGCCTCGGTCGCTCGCTGCCCAGGTGGGCTGGCTCTCGTTTTTTTCCGTCGTCCACGCCGATTTGCCGCCTGGGGCTCCGGGTCGCGCCCGCGCGCCCTGCGCCCCAAGCCCCTTCCAGGCAGGCGCGCGCGCCGTCACCCGCGCCCCGGATCGCCGGAGCGCGACGCGGCGACCGCGCCGTCGCAGGGCGCGCCCGCCCGGAGCTCCGCGATCCTGAGCGCGATCTCGGCGAACCCGCGGCCCATCGGTGACGGCGCCGTGAAGCGCGGCGGCACCGAGAGGCTCCCCAGGTGCGCGCGCACGTTCGCCACGCCGAACGAGAGCGAGAACGCGGCGAAGCAAGGCCCGTCGTTCCCGCTGTCCCCCACGAACGCGTAACGGCCGCGGGCCGCCGTGGGGTCCTCGCCGAAGCGCGCGCGGAGCACCCGCATCACGCCCGTCGCCTTGTCGTCCGCCTCGAAGGTCAGGTGCAGGTGCACGCTCGACTGGAGCGTCCGGACGCCTCGCGCGCGCAACCACGCGCGCATCTCCTGCACGTCCTCGGGCGGAACCCGGATGTGCTCGCCGATATCGACGGTGACGTCCGTCACCCGGGCGTCGTTGTCGTCGGCGAGCGCGGCGCCCGGGAAGCGCCGGAGCAGCTCCGCGGCGGTCGCGACCAGCTCGGCGCGCCGCGCGCGCCGCGCCGCGCGATCCAGCCCGTCGAGCGCCGCGATCCGGCCGCCGGGCCCCTCGCGCACGAGCGCGATCGCGCCGTTCTCCGCCACGGTCGCGTCCACGGGCCACTGCCGCTGGAGGATCTCCCCCCAGCCCGCGGGCCTCCCCGTGCACGCCACGAGCGCGAGCCCCGCCTCCCGGAGGCGGAACAGCGCGGAGTACGCCGCCTCGGAGAGCGCGCCCCGGTCGAGCAGCGTGTCATCGAGATCGAACACCACGCCGGCGAGCGCCCGCGCCGCGGCCGCCGGCAGCCGGGAGAGCGGCCTCACAGCGTGTCCACCCGCGCGATCAGGCTCTTCAGGTACAGCCCCTCCGGGAACGCCGCCGGCACCGGGTGATCCGCGCCCTGGAAGTGGCGATCGAAGACCACCGCCTGCATGCGCGCGTCGCGCGCGCCCAGCGCGAGCGCCCGCGTGAGGTCGTCGAGCCCCACCGCGCTCGAGCACGAGCAGATCACGACCACCCCGCCGGGCCGCGCCGCGCGGCACGCCCCGGCGGCGAGGCGCCGGTACGCGGGGAGCGCCCCCTCCCGGGCCGCGCGGCTGGCGGCGAGCTTCGGCGGATCGCAGATGACCAGGTCGAACGGCTCCGGCCGCGACGCGCGCGCGAGCGCCTTCCGCGCGTCATCGCGCACGAACGTGATCCGCTCGAAGAGCCCGTTCGCGCGCGCACACTCGGCGCCGACCTCGAGCGCCGTCGCGCTCTCGTCGACCGCGACCACCTCGCGCGCCCCGCCCCGGGCCGCCGCCATCGCGAACGTGCCCACGAACGAGAACAGGTCGAGCACGCGGCGCCCGTGCGCGAGCTGCTCGACGCGCGTCCGCAGCGTCCGCTGATCGAGGTAGAACCCGGTCTTCTGGCCGAGCGACAGCGGGATCGCGTAGCGCAGCCCGCGCTCGACGAAGCGCAGCGTGTCGACGGACGCGTCGCCGCGCACGACCCCTGCGCCCGGCTCGAAGCCCTCCATCCTGGCGGTCCCGGGCGGCGTCCGGTCGATGATCGCCCGAGGGGAGAGCGCGGCGTGCAGCGCGTCGAAGATCACCCCCTCGCGCAGCTTCACGCCGATCGTCCCGATCTGCACGGACAGCACGTCGCCGAAGACGTCGACGATGAGCCCGGGCAGCCCGTCACCCTCCGCGTGCACGAGACGGAACGCGTCGGTCTCGTGGCCGGGCGCCCGGCCGGGCAGGCCGAGGTCGCGCCGGTGCGCGATCGCCCGCTCGATCCGCCGCCGGAACAGGGCCGCGTCGATGGGCGCGTCCTCCCGCGTGTACATGCGCACAGGGATCGCCGACCCGGGCGTGTAGAGGCCGCGACCGAGGATGCCCCCCTGGGGATCGATCACCACGACCTCATCGCCGGCGACGGCGCCTCCCTCGATGCGGGCGATGGCCTGCGCGAAGATCCAGGGGTGCCCGGTCCACACGGGCCTCACGTGTCCGGGCTTCAGGGTGACAATGGGCATGGTGCGGGCTCTCTGGGTGGATCAGGCTGGGTGGGGCGCCCGGGCCGTCGCCGCGCGCCGTGACCTTTCGCCGGAGAGCTAGTACTCTCCGGAGCGGCCCGCGTGTGAACCTTCCGCCACAGCGCCCCGTGGCGGACGATGCACGGCAGAGACCCGCAGGCCCGCGGAGACGACGATCCAGCGATGTGGCCGATGGCATCACGGTTGCTAACTTCCGAGCACCGAAGAGGAGTCGCCCGATGCGCCGTTGCTTGACCCATGCTCTCTTTGCGCTGGCGCTGACCACGCCCTTGACCGCGCTCGCGCAGGATCCGAACTGCCCTCCGGGCGCCTGGTTCTGTGAAGCGACCGAGGTCCCGCAGCCTCCCGCCGACGGGCCCGACGCGGACGCGCCCGGCGCCGTGGCCCCTGCCGCGCCCGCGCCGCCCCCGCACGCGCGCCCCGGCCATTCGACCGCGAAGGCGCCGCCCCGCCAGGCGCCCGCGCCGCCGCCGGTCGTCATTTACCAGTCCCCCTCGAGCCCTCCGCCGCAGGTCGTGATCGTCGCCCCCGGCGGCCAGCCGCCGCCCGGCGTCGTCGTCCGCACCCCGCCGGCGCCGCCCCCGCCCCCGCCGAAGCCCCGCTGGCGCGAGGAGTGGGGCATCAACCTGCGCGTCGAGGGCATCGCGCTCGGCAAGGACCGCGGCTCCGGCGAGCACGACGGCATGGGCGGCGTGGGCCTGAGCTTCCGGTACCGGCCGGTGCCCGCGTTCGCGTTCGACGTCGGCGTCGATGTGATCGGAGGCGTCGACTACAACGGCTACGAGCGCACCGAGATCCCGCTCTCGCTGAACGGGATCCTCTACGTGAACCCGCGCAGCCGCGTGCAGTTCTATTTCATGGGCGGCATCCACGCCTCGCACGCCGAGGTGGACGTGCCCACCACGCTGGAGGCCGATGAGAGCGGCCCCGACTCGATCGAGCCGACCCAGTACGACTACTTCGGCGGCCAGGGCGGCATCGGCCTCGAGTTCCGCCTGTCGCGCCGCGTGGCCCTGAACATCGACGCGCTCGCCTTCGTCCGCAAGCGCACGGACGACGGCACCACGCCCGAGTTCACCGACCCCGAGACCGGGCGCACCACCGATACGTCCGGCGGCGGCCTGTTCCGCGGCGGCATCAGCTTCTACTGGTGAGCGCGCGCGCTCAGGCTTCCGGCCCGGTCGCGGCGGCGGCGCGTCTCCTCGGCGGCGGGTATAACCGCCGCCCGCGATGATCCCTCTCCGCCGCCTGCGATTGGCCATCCGGGGCTCCGGGTCGCGCTCCCCCCTGCGCTCCAGGCCCCTGCTGCTGGCTGTCCTCGGCGGCTGCACCTTCGCCCTCACGTCACCTCCGACCGATCTTTACCCTGCGGTCATCGCCGGCCTGGCCCTTCTCGCCGCCGCCGTCCACGACGCGCCGACGGCATGGCGAGCCTTCGGCCGCGGCGCTGCGTGGGGCACGGCGGCGGGCATCGTCGGGCTGCGCTTCGTGCCCGAGGTCATCCAGCGCTTCACATCGCTCGGCTCCGCCGCCTCGTACCTGGCGCTCGTGCTCCTGGCGGCCGGGCAATCGCTCGTATGGGCCATCGGCGGCGCGCTCACGAGCGCTTTGATCCGGCGCGCTCGCGCCCCGCTCGAGCTCGCCTTCCCGGCGGGTGTCTTCCTCTCCGTCTCCCTCCCGACCATCTTCGCCTGGACCCCCGCCGGCCTCGTGAGCCCCTGGCCCGCCTTCGTCCAGCTCGCGGACCTCATCGGCGAGCGCGGCGTCTCGGCCCTCTTCGCCCTCGGCGCCGCCCTCGTCGCCCGCGCCGGGCTCGCCGCGCTCCAGGGCCCCCAGCCCGCTCCCGCGTCCGAGCCCGCTCCCGCAACCGGAGCCGCGACCGCGTCCGCGTCCGAGACCGCGCCCGCATCCGAGACTGCGACCGCGACCGCAGCTCCACCGCGACTGGCTCGCGCCGCCCGACCCGCGATCGCCGCGGCTGCCCTGTTCGCCTTCCTCGGAGCGCACGGCGCCCTCCGCATGGCCTCGCTGGAGCGGGCCAGCGAGGGGCTGCCCACCGCGCGCGTCGCCCTCGTCAACCAGGCGGTTGGCCCGCACGAGCGGTGGCAGGCGAAGAACCACCCGCGGATCCTGCGCACGCTCCGCGACCTCACCCGCGAGGCCGAGGCTGCGGGCGCGGAGCTCACCATCTGGCCCGAGGCGGCGTACCCCTACCCGGTCGAGCATGACGCCAGGCAGGCCCCGCGCGGCCCCAAGGGCGTGCTCGGCCCGGGCGTCCGCGGGCCGATCCTGCTGGGCCTCATCACCCGCGCGAAGCCTGTCACCGTCGCGCCCGGCGCGGTCGAGACGAACAGCTACAACTCCGCGACCCTCGTCCTCCCGAGCGGCGCCATGCAGCCGACGCAGGACAAGCTCCAGCTCCTCTGGTTCGGCGAGACGGTGCCCGGGGGCGCGTACCTGCCCTGGCTCCGGCGCATCTTCCAGAAGAGCGGCGGCCTCATCCCCGGCGACGAGCCGCGCGCCCTCACGCTCGAGCGCCGCCACGGGCCCGCGCTCCGCATGGGCGTGCTCAACTGCTACGAGGACACGCTCGCGGGCGTCGGGCGGCGGATCGCCGGCGCGCTCGAGCCGAACCTGCTCGTCAACGTCACCAACGACGCCTGGTTCACGGGCAGCGCGGAGCCCGAGCTCCACGCCCGGCTCGCGGTCATGCGCGCCGTCGAGCTGCGGCGCGACCTCGTGCGCGCCGTCAACCTGGGCGTCGCCTCGTGGATCGACGCCCGCGGCGTGGTCCGCGCCCGCGACGAGCGCGCGACGCCGGGGACGCTCCACGCCGCCCCCGCGATCCGCGAGGGCTCGCCGACCCTCTACGCCCGGCTCGGCGACGCGCCGCTCGCCGCGCTCCTCGTGCTCGCGAGCGCGGCGTTCGCCGCCGGGGCGCGCTCGTCCCGGCGGCTCAGTCCTTGAGCGTCTTGGCGGGCGACACGCGGACCTTGCGGCTGGCCGGCTTGCCCTTGATGGTCATCGGCTGCTTGGTGAAGGGGTTGATCCCCTCGCGATCCTGGGTCGCCGGCGTCTCCTTCGCCTTGAACTTCGCGAGCCCTGGGACGGTCACCTCGCCCGGCCCCTGAGCCCCGAGCTCCTTCTTCACCAGAGCGCCGAGCGCATCGAGCACGCTGGCCACGGACTTCTTGTCGAGGCCAGTGGACTCGGCAAGTGCGACGATCATCTGCGCCTTGGTCAGCTTGTTCGAACCGGGCATGTCTCCTCCAATTGAAAAGGGGGGTCCCTTTAACAAGCGATCTTTCGTATCGCAAGGAAGAAGTCGTCCCTGACGCCGCGCTCACCCTTGGCGCGCGCCCTCCGCCCCGAACGCGGCTTGCCGTCACCGCTGGAATTTTAGCCGTTTCGCGACGGGCCTCGCGCGGCCGCGGCGGCCTCGAGCTCGCGCGTGAGCGCGGTCATCTCCTGCTCCTCGGCGTCGGTCCCGTGATCGTAGCCGAGCAGGTGCAGGAGCCCGTGCCCGAGCAGCATGGTGAGCTCGTCGAGCAGCGGCCGCCGGCGCTGCCGCGCCTGCCGGCGGGCCGTGTCGATCGAGATGATCACGTCTCCCAGCAGCCCGCGCCACGCGGAGGGCTCCACCGGCCCCCGCGGCCCGGAGGAGGTCCTCGGCCCGACGCCCGCCGCGGCGTCGCCCTCGATCATCGGGAACGAGAGCACGTCCGTGGCCTTGTCCTTGCGCCGGTAGGTCCGGTTGAGCTCGTGGATCGTCGGATCGTCGACCAGCGCGATCGACAGCTCCACGCCGCGGAGCGCGAGGTGGTCCAGCATCTTGGCGGCGCGGCGCCGGATGGTCGCCGTGGAGGCGCCGGCGAACGGCCCCCCCTGGGTGGTCACCGAGATGACCGGCGGACCGGGATCCGGGGCGGATCTCGAACGGCGGACCGCGGCGCTACGCCGACTTGCCGGGCGCTGCGCCATCGTCGGGGGGCGGGATCTTCTTCGCGTCGGCGAGGAACTGGGCGAGGCCGAGATCGGTCAGCGGGTGCTTGAGGAGCTGCTTGATCACCTTCAGCGGCACCGTGGCCACGTGCGCCCCGATCAGCGCGGCCTCCACGAAGTGGACGGGGTGCCGCACGCTCGCCGTGAGCACCTCGGTCCCGAAGCCGTAGTTCCGGTAGATCGTGACGATCTGCTGGATGAGCTCCATCCCGTCGCCCGACACGTCGTCGATGCGGCCGACGAAGGGCGAGATGTACGTGGCGCCGGCCTTCGCGGCGAGCAGCGCCTGGGAGGCCGAGAAGCAGAGGGTGACGTTCGTGCGGATCCCCTCCTCGGTGAACACCCGCACGGCCTTCAGGCCCTCGTCGATCAGCGGGACCTTCACCACCACGTTGCGGTGGATCTTCGCGAGCTCCCGGCCCTCGCGCAGGATGCCGTCGCGATCGACCGCGACCACCTCGGCCGAGATCGGGCCGTCGACCACCTCGCAGATCTCGGCGATCGCCCTCGCGGTGGGCTTGCCCGCCTTGGCGAGCAGCGACGGGTTGGTGGTCACCCCGTCGATGACCCCCATCGACTGCGCCTCCCTGATCTCTGCGATGTCCCCTGAATCGATGAAGATCTTCATCCTGGCCTCTCTCTGCTGCCGGTCATCTCTGCGCCCCGCTGCCACGGGCGGCGGTCACGCGGTCGCCTCGTCCTCTGCCCCGTGGCACTGGTTGAACGGCTTGCCGCTGCCGCAGGGGCACTCCTGGTCCTGGAGGACCGCCGGCTCCGGGGCCGGGAGCACCGGAGCCGCCGCCGCGCCCACCGGGAGCCCCTCCTCGTGCTGGGCGACGGCGCGCCGCATCTCCTCGGCGTGGCGGCGGAGATCGGCCTCCTCGACCTGCTCCTCCTCCTGCTCCGACCGGCGCAGGTTCACGCTGAAGAACTTGGTGATCACGTTCGAGGACACGCGGGCCACCATGTTCACGAACATGTTGTAGCCCTCCTTCTTGTACTCCTGCTTCGGATCCTTCTGGCCGTAGCCGCGCAGGCCGATGCCGTCCCGGAGGTGATCCATGTCGGTCAGGTGGTCGACCCACGTCTTGTCCAGCTCCTCGAGGTAGAGGTGCCGGAACACGCGCAGCGAGAGCTCCACGCCGATCTCCTCCTCGCGCTTCTCGAAGACCTTCTCGGCGCGATCGTAGAGCTCGCGGGCGAGCGCCTCGGGGTCCGAGATGCCGGCGACCTCGTCGGGCAGATCGACGCCGAAGAGCTCGCGGAAGCCCTGGAAGATGCCGCCCCAGTCCCAGTCCTCCGGGGGCTTCCGGGGGGGGCACGACTCCTCGACCATCGCGCCGATGATCCGGTCCATCAGGTCGAGCAGCCGCTCGCGCTGCTCCGTCAGCGCGAGCGGGATGGTCTCCACGCACTCGTCGTAGAGCTCCAGCACGTCCTCCTCGCGGCCCTCGATGTCGATCTTCACGCCCCAGCGCGTGTAGACGTCGCGCTGCAGGCTCTCGAGCTCGACCCAGCGCTCGGTCTCCTCGAAGTCGGCGCGCACGATCTCGCGGCGGTTGCCCTCCTTGTCGAGGGGCATCACCGGGTCGTTCGCGAACATGCCGAGCAGGGCGCCGATGTCCGGCTTCACGAGCTCCACGATCGACTTGAGCGGCTTGATCTTCCGCTTCTCGCCGGTGGGCTTGCCCTCCTCGTCGAGGACCTCGGGCTCGTAGCGGCCGACGAGCAGCGCCTGGCGCATCTCGTAGATCGTCTTGCGCTGCGCGTTCATCACGTCGTCGTACTCGAGCAGGTTCTTGCGGAT
>CAYQYG010000215.1:0-14366 GCA_964421485.1 uncultured Polyangiaceae bacterium
AGAAATCATCCGTGCAAGGGTGACCATCGTCGCACGCGAGCGCGGCGCCTGCCGCGCCCTCGGCCGCGCAGCCTCCGCCCCCGCCGAAGCCGAAGAAGGAGGTGGTCTGCTCCAAGGCCGCCGAGGTCACCTTCCCGAGCGCGGCGTTCGAGGCCGTGGTGCGTGTGCAGACCCAGAAGAAGGCCGGCCCGATCCTGCGCGCCGACCTCGCCAGGGTGAAGACGCTGAACCTCTCCGAGGTGCAGGGCCTCGACGAGCTCGATCCCTGCATCTTCCCCGCGTTCACCGCGCTCAAGGGCCTCTACCTGCCCATGAGCAAGATCGACGACATCACCCCGCTCAAGACCCTCACGGCGATCGAGTCGCTCCGCCTCGCGGCCACGCGGATCAAGGACCTCACGCCGCTCGCCGGCCTGGTCAAGCTCGACCGGCTCGACATCGGCAGGACGCCGGTCGAGGACCTCACGCCGCTCGCGGGGCTCACGAGCCTCACCGAGCTCCAGATCGACGAGACCGAGGTGACGGACCTGTCGCCGCTCTCGAAGCTCAAGAAGCTCACGCTGCTCCAGATGAAGCGCACGCGCGTGACCGACGTCTCGCCGCTGCGCGAGCTCAGGGACCTGAAGCACCTCTACATCGAGGGCTCGGCGGTCAAGGACACGAGCGCGCTGCTCGGGATCCCCGGGCTCAAGATCCACGAGGGCTAGCGCGCCGATTGATTGATTTCTCGTGTTTCGACCCGTTCGGTGCTCTAGATCCTGCGCGGCGACACGGAGGATCTCATGGCGGGACGCTTCTCGGGCAAGGTGGTGATCGTCACGGGCGCGTCGAAGCCCGACGGCATCGGCGCGGCGGCGGCGCGGCGGTTCGCGGACGAGGGCGCGTCGGTCGCGCTCGTCGCGCGCGGCGCCGCGGGCCTCGAGGCCGTCGCGGCGGACGTGCGCGCGCGCGGCGGCAGGGCGACGGCGTTCCCGGCCGACCTCTCGGACGTGCGGGCGTGCGAGGCGCTGCTCCAGGACGTGATCGGCCGGCTCGGCGCCCTCGACGTCCTCGTGAACAACGCGGGCGCGAACGCGCGCGGGCCCGTCGAGGCGCAGGACGCGCGCGACCTCGCCAACATCATCCAGGTCAACCTCGTCGCGCCGATCGTGCTCACGCGGCTCGCGCTGCCCTACCTGCGCGCGCGCGGCGGCGGCGCCATCGTGCAGGTCGCCTCGATCGCGGGGCAGATCCCGCTCGACGGCGAGGCCACCTACTCGGCCTCGAAGTTCGGGCTGCGCGCGTTCAGCTTCGCGCTGCGCGAGGAGCTCCGGGGCAGCGGCGTGCAGGTCGCCGTCGTCTCGCCCGGGCCGGTCGACACCGGCTTCCTGCTCGAGGACCTCGACCACGTGCCCGACGTCATCTTCGCGCAGCCGATGTCGACCGCGGACGAGGTCGCGGCGCTCGTCGTCGAGGCGGCCGTCGACGGCCGCCGCGAGCGCACCATCCCGGTGCAGACCGGGCTCCTCGCGCGCCTCGGCGCCGCCGTCCCGCAGCTCCGCAGGGCGCTCATGCCGGCCATGGAGAAGCGGGGCCGCGCCGCCAAGGAGGCCTTCCGCGCGCGCCGCCGCGCCTGATCCGGAGCGCGCCTCAGCGCGACAGCGCCGCGAACGCGACCAGACCGACCGCCGTGAGGATCACGGCGAGCCCCAGCGCCGCCGCGAGGAACAGCATCCCGAGCGGCGCCCGCTCCTGCTCCCCCTCACCACCGCCACCGTCGCGGCGGCCCTCGCCGCGCCCCTCGCCCTGGTCCTGCCCCGGATCTCCCACGCCCTGTTCATACCACCGCGAGCGCCCCCCGGATCGCTCCAGAATTGTCTGTTATTCCGCTTATCTTCGAGCGAATGCGCGGACATTGTATGTCCCAGCGACCATCGCCATCCCGGCCGCGCGTGGGTAGCCTCCGATCCTCAGCACGGAGGATCGTGAATGGCAGAAGAGCCGGACAGGAAGAGCGCGGCGGGATCGCGCAGGTCGCCGGGTGATCGGATGTGGGTCTTGCTGGATCGGAGGGTGCCCGCCGGTGGGCGCGGGGACGGCGCGGCGCGCCGGACCACGGTCGCGCGTGACGGGGCCGACGTGCTCGTGAGCGTGCCGGTCCCGCGGGGCGCCCCGCTCGCCGCGCCGCTCCGGATCGACGACTTCCCGTGCGCGGGCGCGCGGCTGGTCGTGCGCCTCGCCTCGGCGGCGGCGCCGTGCCCCGCGTGCGTGGACGGCCGGCTCGCCGAGGCGTGCGCGCCCGGCGCGGGCCTGGACGCGGCCGGCATCCTCGACGCCGTGCGCGCGGCGGTCGCGCGCTGCGCCGAGCTCGCCCGCGCCGATCCGGCGCACGTCCCCGGGCCCCCCGCGCGCCCGGGCGCGCGCCCGCAGCGCTCCATCACGCCGCTCCGCTTCGCCCCGCCGAACGCCCCGCACGTCGACGCCGGCGGCGCGCCCACCTCGGGCGGCGACGTCGACGTGATCCTCATCATCTAGCGAGCCGCACGTGATCCTTCCAACAGCGACATTTCGTCGCAGCAGCGAGCCGCTGCACTTCCGCCGATCGTTCTGGTACCCTGACCCAGCATCGGGCGGGGCACGGGTCCGCTGCCCGGCGCAAGCGTCCAGCGCGCTCGGGCAACTCCTGGGCGCGGGAGCGGGGCGGGCCGCAGGGCAGGGGCAGAGATCGGGCGGCGGGATCGCGGGGCGCGCAGGGATCGCGCAGGGGGCATCGCGGAATGATGGAGGAGCGTCAGGACGAGGTGCGCGTCGCCGAGGAGGCGCTCAGGATCAGCGAGGCGCAGCACCGCGAGATCTTCCGCGCGGTCTCCGACGCGCTCCTCGTGCTCACGCCCGAGGGCAAGGTGATCGAGGCCAACCCCGCGGCCTGCGAGCTGCTCGGCTACGCGCGCGAGGAGCTCCTCTCGCTCCCGCAGGGGACCATCGCGCACCCGGACTCGATGCTCATCCGGGACGAGTGCATCGCCGCCGTCCGCGAGGGCCACCGTTACGCGGGCGAGGCCAAGGCGATCCGCAAGGACGGCTCCACCATCACCGTCGAGTTCACCGGCACCGCGTTCCCCTACGGCGGCGCGCCCCACCTGCTCCTGGTCTTCCGCGACACCTCGGAGCGGAAGGCGCTGGAGGCGCGGCTCTTCCAGGCGCAGAAGATGGAGAGCGTCGGGCGCCTCGCCGGCGGCGTCGCCCACGACTTCAACAACCTGCTCACCGCGATCCTCTGCTACGGCGAGCTCTGCCTCCAGCAGATCCCGCGCGGCTCGCCGATCGCGGACCACGTGCAGCAGATGATCGAGGCGGCCACCCGCGGCGCGCGCCTCACGGGCCAGCTCCTCGCGTTCGCGAGGAAGTCGGTGATCGAGCCGCGCGTGATCGATCCGAACGGTCTCATCGGCGCCGCGGCGGAGATGCTCCGCCGCCTGATCGGCGAGGACATCGACCTCGTCTGCTTGCCCGCGCCCGACCTCGGCCGGGTGAAGGCGGATCCCGGTCAGATCGAGCAGATCCTGATGAACCTCGCCGTGAACGCGCGCGACGCGATGCCCCGCGGCGGCCGGCTCGCGATCGAGACCGCGAACGTCTCGCTCGACGAGGCGTACGCCGCCGGGCGCGCCGACGTCGTCCCCGGCGACTACGTGATGATCGCCGTCACCGACTCCGGCGCGGGCATCGACCCCGCGCAGCTCCCCCTCATCTTCGAGCCCTTCTACACCACCAAGGCCGCGGGCAAGGGCACCGGCCTGGGCCTCGCGACCTGCTACGGGATCGTGAAGCAGCACCGCGGCCACATCGCGGTGTACAGCGAGCCGGGCAGGGGGACGACGTTCAAGGTCTACCTGCCCCGCGCGACGGAGGGCGCCGCGCCGGAGGAGGTCCGCCCCGAGCCCCGCCCGACGGCCGGCGACGAGACGCTGCTCGTCGTCGAGGACTATGCGCCGCTCCGCAGGATGGCGCGCGAGGTCCTGAGCGCGCTCGGCTACACGGTGCTCACGGCCGCGGACGGCGAGGCCGCGCTCGAGTCCGCGCGCGCGCACGCCGGGCCGATCCACCTGCTCATCACGGACGTCGTGATGCCGCGCATGGGCGGGAAGGACCTCGCCGAGATCCTCGGCGCCGAGCGCCCCGGGCTCCGCGTGCTCTACTCGTCGGGCTACACCGAGAGCACGATCGCGCATCAGGGCGTGCTCAGCGCCGGCGTCCCGTTCATCCAGAAGCCCTACCGGCTCGCGAGCCTCGCCGAGAAGGTCCGGACCGCGCTCGACGCCCCGCGCGCCGCGGGCTGAATTCGCGGGCGCTCGATCGCGGCGCGCCGATCCCCTCCCGCGCCGCAGTGCGGCGAATGTCCCGGAGACGACCCGGAAGCTCTCAAGGTCCGGTCGCGGACTGTTGATCGGCGCCGGACGCGGGTGATAGCGTCGCTCGCCGCATCCCGGAGAGGAGCATGGCATGATCGAGCACCGCACCAACGTCACGATCACGGTGAGCTCGGGAGACGCGCTCGACGTCCGCCATTACAGCGTCACCCAGGCCATGTCCCAGCTCTTCACGATCGCGGTCACCGCGGTGAGCGAGAACGCGGATATCGACTTCGAGGCCGTGGCCGGCCAGCCGGCGAGCTTCACCATCCACGGCCAGGGCGGCGCGCGCACCTGGCAAGGCATCTGCTCCGAGCTGCACCAGCTCGCCGTCGAGGAGCGCGGGCTCTCGACCTACCGCCTCTCCATCGTGCCCCGGCTCTGGCTGGCCTCGCAGCGGCGCAATTACCGCATCTTCCAGCAGATCACCGAGCTCGACATCGCCTCGAAGCTCCTCGAGGAGTGGAGCATCGCCCACGAGAAGCACATCCAGGGCGTGTACAAGAAGCGCAAGTACCGCGTGCAGTACGGCGAGAGCGACTTCGCCTTCTTCTCGCGGATGCTGGAGGAGGCGGGGATCTCGTTCCACTTCGAGGAGAAGGGCGGCGACACCGTCTGCGTCATCTCCGACGCGCCGCAGGCCAGCGAGGCGCGCAAGGCGCCCATACCCTTCCGCGACGAGCCGACCGTCGCCGACCGGGAGCACGTGACCGACCTGCAAGTGAGCCGGCACGTGCGCCCGGGCCGGCTGACGCTGCGCGATCACGACTATCGCCGGCCCGCGAGCTACAAGCTCCTCGCCACCGCGTCCCGGGGCGACGGGGTGGAGGACCTGCTCGAGAGCTTCCATTACGCGCCGGGCGCCTTCCTCTTCGAATCCGACAAGGGCGAGGACACGCCCTTCGCCGACGACAAGGGCAAGCACCGCACGGACGAGGGCGAGGGGCAGAGGCTCGCCCAGAAGCGCCTCGCCGCCGAGCGCGAGGACGCGGGCGTCATCACCTTCCGCACCAACGTGATCGACCTCGCGCCCGGCGTCGTGATGTCGGTCCTCGATCACCCGCAGCGCCAGGTCTCCGACGGCAAGCGGCTGCTCGTCGTCGAGTCGCACATCGAGGGCCGCGTCGACGAGGACTTCAACCACCGCTGCGCGCTGCGCCCCGCCTCCGCGCCCTATCACCCGCCGCTCGCGACGCCCAGGCCCAGGGTGACCGGCGTCGAGAGCGCCACCGTGGTGGGCGCGCCCGGAGAGGAGATCCACACCGACGAGTTCGGCCGCGTGCGGGTCCATTTCCACTGGGACCGCGAGAGCCGGATGGACGACAGCTCCTCCTGCTGGATCCACGTCAGCCAGCCCTGGGGCGGCGCCGGCTTCGGCGGCACCAACCTCCCCCGCGTGGGGCAAGAGGTGATCGTCGATTTCCTCGGCGGCGACCCGGACCGGCCCGTGATCGTCGGGCGCGTCTATACCAACCTCCAGAAGACGCCCTACGTCCTGCCCGACAACAAGACCCAGAGCGGCTGGAGGAGCAGCTCGACCAACGGGACCGGCGGCTACAACGAGATCATGTTCGAGGACAAGGCCGGCAGCGAGCTCGTCCGGATGCAGGCCGAGAAGGACCTGCACAAGCTGGTCAAGCACGACGAGGAGATCGAGATCCGGAACGACCGGAGCAAGCGGATCAAGCGAGACGAGCACGTCCAGATCGACCGCGACCGGACGAAGAAGATCGACCGCGACGAGCACGTCGAGATCGGCCAGAGCCGGAGCAAGAAGATCGGCAAGGACGAGCAGGTCGAGATCGGCGGCAATCACACCTCGCAGGTCGCGCAGAACAAGAGCTCCAGCGTCGGGCAGAACCTGCTGAGCCAGGTGCTCGGCAACGTGCAGGAGATGGTGGGCAGCAGCCACACCCGGCTCGTCGGCCTCAACCACTCGCTCACGGTCGGGGCCAGCAGCACGAAGCAGGTGGGGTTGATCGACTCCACCGTGGTCGGGCAGGTGAAGGTGGTGAGCATCTCGCCCCCCGGCGAGGCGGGCCCGCCCGCGCCGGACGCCACCCATTACATCATGCAGGACGGCAAGTTCCATTTCGACGACGGCAAGGGCGCGAGCATCACCATCGAGCAGGGCAAGATCACCCTGGAGGCCAAGAACGGGATCGCGATCACGGCCGCGAGCGGCGACGTCGTCGTGAAGGGGACGCCGAAGGTCAAGCTCAACCCCTGAGATCCCCGGCGCCGGCATGATGGAGGTCCTGTCAGCCTGCGAGCTGCGCCCCGGCTGGGTGCTCTGGCAGACGGCCCGAGGCGCGCTGACGCTCACCGTCGTGGCCAAGGCCACCTACAAGCTCCGCGCGGGGCAGTCCCCGCTCGCGGCCAATCAGGACGATCCGGTCGAGGCCGACGATCACTGGAACGACGACGAGCAGCGGAGCCTCCGGGCGGCGAGCGATCTCGTGCCTTTCAAGGCGCGCGCCGACGTGCTCCTCGTGGGGCGCGCCTTCGCGCCCGGCGGCCAGCCGGCGCGATCGCTCGTGGCGCGGCTCCAGGTCGCCGGGGTCGACAAGAGCGTCGAGATCTTCTGCGACCGCGCCTTTTGCCAGGACGGCGCGCTCCGCGAGGGCTCCCCCTTCCTGACCATGCCGCTGCACTGGGAGCGCGCGGCCGGCGGGCCGGGCACGGTCAACCCGGTCGGCGTGCGCCCGGACGGCCCGCGCGACGCTCATGGATCGCTGCCGCTCCCCAACCTCCAGCCGCCCGGGCTGCGCGTGCAGGGCCCCGGCGACTTCATTCCTCCCATCGGCTTCGGTCCCGTCGCTCCCACGTGGCCGCCGCGCTGGGGCCGGTTCACCCCGCATGACCTCGGCTGGGATCACCGCCGCTGGCACCGGCGCCCGCTCCCGCCCGACCTCGATCGCGCCTTCTTCAGCGTCGCTCCGGCCGACCAGCAGGTCGACGTCCTCCGGCCCGACGAGCGGATCGTGCTCGAGCACCTCCACCCCCGTCACCCGCGCCTCGTCACCAGCCTGGTGAAGGTCACGCCCCGGCTCATCGTGGAGCGCGGCGGCGCCTCCCAGGAGATCGGAATGCGCTGCGACACGCTGGTCATCGACACCGAGCGCAGGCTATGCACGCTCACCTGGCGCGCGCAGATCCCGATAGACGACCCCCGGCGGCCCGGGCGGGTGGTCATCACCACGAGCGCGCCCGGGCAGCGGCGCCGCGAGCAGGCGACGCTGTCTCCCACGCGCGCGCCGTCCGCCGCGGCGCTGCCCTTCGAGGCCGGCTCCGCGCGGCGCCGGCCGCCCGCGCCGCCGCCGGCGAAGCCGGATCAGACGCTCGACGCGCCGCTGAGCGAGCCGCTGCCGGTATTGCCATTCCGGGTCGGGCGGAGCCCGCTGGCAGGCACCGTGCTCGGCGGGCAGCCCGCGAGCGCGCCGCCCCCCCCGCCGGTGACGCCTCTCCCCCCGCCGGTGACGCCTCTCCCTCCGCCGGTGACGCCTCTCCCTCCGCCGGTGACGCCTCTCCCCCCGCCGGTGACGCCTCTCCCCCCGGCCCTCATCCCGCATCCGCCGCCGATCGCGCCGCAGGCGGTGTGGTCCGAGCCCGCTCCGGTGCTCGCCCCGCCGCCCGCGCGGACCCCCGAGCCGATCCCGACGCCGCGCCCTCTCCCGCCGGATCCGCCGCCGTCGCAGCCTCCTCCGGAGCCGCCCCCGGCTGGAGCGCCGCCCCCCGCCGAGCCCGAGACCGCGCCCGGCCCCGAGGCCCTGCCCATCGAGGAGTATCCGATCGAGCGCTGCGCCGCCATTGCCGCGCGCCTCGCCCACGGCAAAGAGGAGCGGGCCAGCATCCTCGAAGCGGAGCGGCTGTCGCCGGATCGCTGGACGAGGCTGCACCGGCACTGGCTCGACCATGTGCGCGCGGCCGAGGAGCGCGGCCAGATGGGGCCGAGCGCCCTCTATGACGACGCCTACGTGGCCGCGCTCGAGGCGGCGCGAGGGCCGATGACGCCGGACGAATACGCGCGGCTGCTCGTCGCGACGGAGCGCGGGCGGAGGGACGAGGCGCTGGCGGCGCTCGATCTGCCGAAGAGCGCGTTCCTGAGGGTGCAGCGGGTGTGGCTGCGGCGGACGGCCACCGACGCGGAGCTGGGCAAGGCGGCGCGGCAGGCGATCGACGCGGCGCGGCGGGTGTGAGATGCACCGGCACGGGCCAGAGCTCCAGCGCCTCCTGCCTCCAGATCCCCCCTTGACTTCGCGCCCCCATTTGCATTCCCTTCGCCCCAAGCCCACCCCCTCGAGCCGAGGCGCGCGATGGCCGATCTCCACAAGGTCCTGCACATTTACGACATCGTCACATGCAGCAACGGCGGCGTCGCCGATCTGATCGGCGGGGTGGTCGAGCGCCGGAGCGAGGTCCAGGAGGTCCTGCGCATCCTCACGGACACGGATCTGCTGGGTCCGGTCAGGATCTACCGCTGCAGCGAGGGCTGCAAGCGGGTGGTCACCATCAGCCAGGGGCGCGCCAAGGATCTCGAGCTGCAGGGCGGGGCCATCCCCATCCTCGGCAACCTCGACGCCGTGAGCGACAAGGGCTGCACGGTGAAGTGGGACAGCTCCCTCGCCGCCCAGCTCGCCATGGCGGAGAACCGCAAGAAGCACGTCTACATCGACAGCGAGGGTCACCCGACGGTGGGTATCGGCTTCAACCTCGACAAGGGCACGGCCAAGGATCAGCTCTCGAAGCTCGGGCTCGACATCGAGGACGTGAAGAGCGGCAAGGTGGATCTCACCGACGAGCAGATCGACACGCTGTTCGCCGAGGACGCGAAGACCGCGCAGGACAGCGTGAAGAAGTCGATCCCGGACTTCGATTCTCTCTCGGAGGCGCGGCAGAAGGCGCTCACCGACATGGCCTTCAACCTGGGCTCGCTCACGGGCTGGCCCAAGTTCGTCGAAGCGGTCAACGCCGGCGACTTCGACGCAGCGGCGAAGGCGGCGGGCACGGGCAAGGACGGCACGTCACCGTCGAGATGGGTGACGCAGGTGGGCGACCGCGCCAAGCGGATCATCGCGCAGATCAAGGGCGACGAGGCCTACGCCGCGCCGCAGTGATCGGGCGGCGGGAGAGGGACCATGCGAGCGGTCTAGAACGCGTTCTCGAGCTGCTCGATGTCCTGCTTGACGTCGTTCGCCCTGCGCGGGGCGGGGCTGCTGGGAGCCGCCGCCGGGCTCGGCTGGGGCGCGTGGCTGCGCCGCATCTCCAGGATCAAGGTCGGCGGATACTCGATCTGATACTGGATCTCGAACCTCCGCTTCTCCTTCGGCTGCAGGGTGAGCGGCCAGCGGAGGATGCCCTTGGTGTCGGGCTTCGCGTCCGGGCTGACCTTGACGTTGCTCACCACGATCTCCCTGTCCTCGGACACGGGGATGCGATCGGCCAGCGTCAACGACGTCGCCTTGGAGGACAGGTTCTCCACCGTGACCACGAAGGCGAGCTGCATCTGCGTGCGCTGCTTCCGGACCAGCGCGCTGCGCTTCTTGTCGAGCGCCCGCGAGAGCTTGAGCTGATCGGCCACGCTCAGGAACAGGGCGAACCGCTCTCCGTCGGCCACGAAGTCCAGGCTGGTCATGCCGAGGAACGCGCCGTCCTGGTACAGGGCGACGTTCCCCGGCAACAGCGGCTGACCGCTCTCGTTGAGCATATCGAGCGTCCGGGCGGCGTTGAGGGACTGCTCGGGAGCCGCGACGATGGCCTGCTTGGCTTTCAGCTGCGCGCGGCCGATCGGCACCCTCACCGATCGGCCGTCCGCCCGCACGTTGGCCGAGCTCATCGCCTTGAACTGGGCCGTGGTCCCGCGCTGCTGGAGGCTCTGGAAGATCTGCACCGTCTTGCTCTGCACCACCTGCAGGTACTCGTAATTGGTCTTGTAGACCTCCTCGAAGCTGCTGCCGAGGGCGCTGGTCTGCAGCCGCTTGTTCCACAGGCGATTCTGCCCCTTGAACGCCGCCTCGGCGCGGCTGAACGACGCCGACTGCCGCTCGAGGATCTGGGTCGCTGCCCTGGTGTCGCCCAGCGTCAGCGCCTCGAGCTCCGGGATTCGAACGGCCGCGGTGGAGGACTGGGTCGAGAACGTCAGCTCCGCGTGGTTCCAGTCCTCGCCGCTCGCCTGGGTGACGACCGCGAACGAGGTGACCTCGACCGACGTCGGGTCCTTCTCGGCGACGCGCAGCTCGTGCATGGGCTCCCACGTCGCCCCCGGGAGCATGTAGGTCAGCACGAGCGCGGCGTCCGCCGGGGCCGCGCCTTGCAGGGTGACGAACACGGTCGTCTCCTCGAGCTGTGTCAGGCCCTGCAGATCGTCGAGCCGCCGCTTGCTGGCCTCGATCTCGGGGGCGAGCTCCTCGCGCTGGATCTGGACCGCGCGGCGCGCCCTGGCCGTCTCGCGCAGCGTCCTGGAGATGAACTCGACCACGCTCCCGTAGCTGCCGACGCCGACGTTGGCGATGACCACGTCCTTGTTGAGCTTGTCGAGGGAGAACGCCTTGATATCCTCGACCTGCTTGGCCTGCGCGTCGAGGATCTTGAGCTCGTCGTCGAGCGCGCCCATTCTGTTCGCGAGCGCCCGGGCCTCGGCCTCCGCCTTGCGGTAGCTGTCGTCGGTCGCCCGGGCGAGGTGGCCCCTGCTGACGCGCACGTCCAGAATGCGCCCGGCGCTCGTCGAGACGCGCACGGAGCCGTCGTCCACCCAGCCGGGGAGGTGCTTGAATGCATAGACCGTGGGCTCGGTCGTGATCTTGGCCGTCGCTTCCCGCGTCACGAGGGCCCTGTCCGAGTAGACGGTCACCCTCCGGATCGAGGACGAGAGTGCCAATGCCTGGAGGTCGTCCGGCCCGGGGGATACGAGGCTCGCCAGAGGGACGGAGGAGCCGATCCCGCCGGCTCCTCCGGGTTGCCTGGCCGGGGAGGGGGCCGCGGCGGTCGTCGCCGCCGGCGCGCAGCCCATCACCAGCAATGCCCCGAGGCAGATCCACGCCACCTGCCTGATGGTTCGCGTCGTCGACATCATCATCCCCTTGGGGTTGGGCGCCGGGGTCGGCTCCTCCCCATCCGGCAGCGGGGCGGGTCAACCGGGCGCGTGAGCCTCGACCTCGAGCGAGGGGCGATCATACGCTCGAGCGGGCGCCGGGGTCTGAAGAAGGAACCGGGTCGGGTCGCCTCGCCGGCCGAGGAGAAGTTGGCCCCGGCTGCCGGCCCGTGCGAACCCCGGCGGAGGAGACCTCTGCCGCGATGACCAGCCCCCGCTCCCACGCCGAGCTCGTCACGGTGCGCAAGCTCGCGCAGGAGCTCGCCACCCGCAGGAAGGAGCGGTTGTCGAGCGTCCACCTCCTCGCCGCCGTCGCCTCGAAGGAGGGCCCCGCCGGCGATCTGCTGCGCGATCGGCGGCTCGACGAGGAGGCGCTGCTCAAGGCGGCCCGCTCGGTGGACGACGAGGATCCGGACCCGATCGGCCGCGCCATGAACGCCGCGCGCGACGTGGCCAAGCGGGCCGCCGCGAAGGAGCCCTCGCCGCTGCACCTCCTCCTGGCGCTGCTCTCCGACCGCGGCTCCGGGGCGCACCGCGCGCTCGTGCAATCGGGCGTCGACCTGGCGCGGCTCCGGACGTCGGCGCTCCAGATCGCGCTCGGCGTGGTCCAGCCGCGCCGCGGCGCCCGGCCGCGCGCCGAGGCCGACGACGCCGATCCCCGCGGCGGCCACAAGCGCGTCCCCCCCGAGACCGCCCGCGCCGCGCTGAAGCGCCCCGCGCACCCCACGGAAGAGCCCGAAGGCCCCCGCCCCGCCCACAGGCGCAGCGCCGTCGCCGAACCCCGCCCGCGCCCCTCCTCCGGCCCCGGCGTCACGGTGTCCCTCTTCCCGCCGCCCCGCCGGCCGGATGCGCCCGCGCGCCCGCCGCAACCCATTGCCGCTGCCGGATCCGTTGCCGGGACCGGGGCCATTACCGGACCCGGATCCATTGCCGGATCCGGATCCGTGACCGCGCCCGGATCCGTGACCGCGCCCGGCCCCATTGCCGTGCCCGGCTTCATTGCCGCGCCCGCCGCCCCGCCGCCCCGCCGCGCCGCGCCCGCCGCGCCGGCCTCGCGGTTCGCCCTGGATCGCGGCCGCTTCCCAGCGCTGTGCGCGCTCGGAAAGAACCTCACGCTCGCCGCCGCCGAGGGTGAGCTCGAGCCCATCGTCGGCCGCGAGCGCGAGATCGAGCAGGTGCTCGACGTCCTCGCCAAGCGCCACGCCAACAGCCCCTGCCTCGTCGGCCCTGCGGGGGTCGGCAAGACCTCGGTCGCGCGCGGCGTCGCGCAGAGGATCGTCGAGCAGGCGGAGCGCGGCGAGCCCCCGCGCGTGCTCGTCGAGATCGTCGTCTCCGAGCTGCTCGCCGGCACCGGCGCCCGCGGCGCCCTCGCCGAGCGCATCGCCGCGATCCGCGCCGAGCTCCGCGACGCCGGCGGCCGCGTCATCCTCTTCATCGACGAGCTGCACGAGCTCGTCGGCGGCGCCCTCGACGAGGCCATGGCCGAGATCAAGCTCGCCCTCTCCCGCGGCGAGCTCGCCCTGATCGGCGCCACCACGCCCGAGGAGTACCGCAAATCCATCGAGCCCGACGCCGCCCTCGCCCGTCGCTTCACGATCGTCGAGATCGAGGAGCCGGACGAGGAGGAGGCTTTCCTGCTCCTGCAGAGCGTCGCCGTCGGCCTCGGCGCGCACCACGGCCTCCATTTCGCCGACGAGGCCCTCGCCTCTTCCATTGCGTGGTCGATCCGCTACCTGCCCGGCCGCGCGCTCCCCGACAAGGCGCTCGCGATCCTCGACCTCGCGGGCGCCCGCACCCGCCGCCGCGCGCCCTCCCGCGCGAGGCCCCTCGACGCGCGGAGCCCGGCGCCCACCGCCCCGGATCCCCTCACCGTCGGCCCCCCCGAGGTCGCCGCGGTCGTCGCCGAGCTCGCCGATATCCCGGTCGAGCGCCTGCTCGAGACCGACCGCGAGCGCATGCTCGCCCTGGAGAGGCTCCTCGCCGATCGGGTCGTCGGTCACGACGCCGCGCTCGCCAAGATCGCCCGCGTCCTCCGCCGCAACGCCGCCGGCCTGCGCGCCCGCCGCCCCATCGGCTCGTTCCTCCTGCTCGGCCCCACCGGCGTCGGCAAGACCGAGACCGCCAAGGCCATCGCCGAGGCCCTCTTCCATTCTCCCGACGCGATGACCCGCCTCGATTTCTCCGAATATGCCGAGGCCCACGCCGTCGCGCGCCTGATCGGCGCTCCACCCGGCTACGTCGGCCACGAGGCCGGCGGCCAGCTCACCGAGTCCGTCCGCCGCCGCCCCTATCAGGTCGTCCTCCTCGACGAGATCGAAAAGGCCCACCGGGACGTGCTCGAGGCATTCCTCCAGGTATTCGACGAGGGCCGCCTCACCGACGGCCGCGGCCGCCGCGTCGATTTCACCAACACGGTCATCGTGATGACCTCCAACCTCGGCGCCGCCGAGGCGGGCGCGCTCCGCGCCGAGCGCCACGTCGGGTTCAGCCGCGCCGCCGCGGTCCAGCCCGAGCGCCTCGGCGAGGTGATGCTGGCCGCGGCGAGATCGGCGCTCCCCCCCGAGCTCTACAACCGGATCGACGAGGTGCTCTGCTTCGCCGCGCTGACCCGCCCCGACGTCGCCGAGATAGCCCGCCGCCTCCTCGGCGGCCTGGAGCGCGCCCTCGAGTCCCGCGACGTCCGCCTCCAGGTCGACCCCGCCGCCGTCGAGGCCCTGCTCGACGCCGGCGGGTTCGACGCCGAGTACGGCGCCCGCCCGATGCGCCGCACCATTGCCCGCCTCATCGAGGCGCCCCTGGCCGAGATGATCCTCCGCGGCGAGCTCCCCTCCGGCGCCGTCGCCCTGGTCGGCGTCGAGCGCGGCGAGCTCGTCGTCGACGCGGTC
>CAYQYG010000216.1:0-14350 GCA_964421485.1 uncultured Polyangiaceae bacterium
CTCGGTCCGGAGCCCCGCGAGCCCGAGCCCCACCGAGAGGCCGGCCGCGAGCCCGCCGGACCCGAACGGCAGGTAGATCCGCTCGGGCTCGGGCAGCTCGCCGGCCTGCACCTGCGCGCGGAGCTCGAGCGCGGCGCGGACCAGGCCGATCATGCCGAGCGCGGTGGTCGATCCCGGCGGCAGATGCGGCGAGGCGGGCCCCGGCTCGCCGAGGATGAGCGCCGGCCGCCTGAGCGCGAGCTCGGCCGTGGATCGGTAGAAGGTGATCGAGGCTGCATTCGACGCGGTGAACGCGAGGTTCTCGAGCACGCCCGCCGAGACGTCGGTCCAGAAGAGGTGGGCGTGCAGCTCGCGGTCGAGCTCCTTCGCGGCCGCCGTGGCGGCGACGACGTTGCCCGATCCGATGCCGCCCACCGCGATCCACGCGCGCGCGTCCGCGAACGGGGGCGCGGCGAGGACGTGGTCGAGCTTGCGGGGCTTGGAGCCGCCGTGCAGCGGCGCGAGCAGGTCGTCGCGCTTGACGCCGAGCGACGCGACGCCGAGCGCCGCGGCGAGGCGCGGCAGGGGCGTGACGGGCGTGGGCTCGGAGACCCACCCGCGGCGGGGGATCGCGTCGAGATCCTGGGGCGACCAGATGCGGGCCAAAGCGCGGTTCCTTCTTCCGGGCCGCAGTCTGCCACGGGTCCGCCTCCAGGCGGGCAGCTCCCTGCGGCCGCGGCCGCCTCCGCTCGGGGCGCCTCGTCGGGCGCGCCGTTCTCTGGTATCTCCCGCGGCGAGCGCGCCCAGCGCGCCGCGCCCCCTCGATGCTGCTCGCCGCCGTCGCGCTGCCCGTCCCGCTCTCGCACGCGTTCTCGTACGCGATCCCCGCGGCCCTCGCCGGCCGGGTCCGCCCGGGCGCGCGCGTGCTCTGCGAGCTCGGCCGGCGCCGCATCATCGGCGTCGCGCTCTCGATCGGCGACGGCGACCCCGGCCTCGATCCTGCCCGGATCAAGCCGATCGCCGCGGTCGTGGACGACGAGCCCGCGCTGCCGGCCGAGCTGCTCGCGTTCCTGCAGGAGCTCGCCGCGTACTACTTCGCGCCGATCGGCGAGGTCCTGCGCCTCGCCCTGCCGGCGATCGAGCGCGAGCAGGTGCGCGCGCTCGCCGCGCAGGCCGAGATCGATCTGGGCCGCGCGAAGCAGGTGGGCGGCCGCCGCGTCGCGTTCGCCCGCCCGACCGACGCGCTCGAGGCGCCCGGCACCCTGCGCGGCGCGGCCGCCGCGATCCTCGCGCTGCTCCGCGCGAGCGGCGAGCAGCCCGTCGCGCGCCTGGAGGAGCGCTTCTCCAGCGCCCGCGCCGCCGTGAAGAAGCTCGCCGCCCTCGGCCTCGTCGCCGTGGAGGAGCGCGAGCGCCCGCGCGATCCGTTCTTCCGCCTCCCCGAGGCCCGCGACGTGCCCCCCGAGCTCAACGAGGCGCAGGCCCTCGCCGCCGCCCGGATCGAGGCCGCGCTCGCCGTCCGCCCCGGGCCGCCTCCCGGCGCGCTCCGCCCCGATCCGACCGCGTTCCTGCTGTTCGGCGTGACCGGCTCCGGCAAGACCGAGGTCTACCTGCGCGCCATCGCGGCGTGCCTCGCGCGCGGCCGGGGCGCGCTCGTGCTGGTCCCCGAGATCGCGCTCACGCCGCAGCTCGTCGCCCGCTTCCGCGCCCGCTTCGGCGACGAGCTCGCGGTGCTGCACAGCGGCCTCTCCGACGCCGATCGCCACGCGATGTGGTCGAGCCTCCGCGCCGGCAAGGTCCGCGTGGCGATCGGCGCCCGATCGGCCCTGTTCGCGCCCGTGCCCGACCTCGGCCTGATCCTCGTCGACGAGGAGCACGACGGCTCGTTCAAGCAGGAGGAGGGCGTGCGCTACCACGCCCGCGACATGGCGCTGCTCCGCGCCCACCGCGCCGGCGCCGCCTGCGTGCTCGGCTCCGCGACGCCCTCGCTCGAGTCGGTGGCGCTGGTCCGGCGCGGCAAGCTCGCCGAGCTCCGCCTGCCCGATCGCGCCCACCGCGAGGCCACGCTGCCCGAGGTGTCGATCGTCGACCTCCGCACGAACGGCGCGGGCCCCTCGGGCGACCGCCTCCTCTCGTTGCCATTGCACCGCGCGATCGAGCGCACCCTCGCGGCCGGCGAGCAGATCATCCTGTTCCTGAACCGCCGCGGCTTCGCCCCGAGCGTGGTCTGCAACGAGTGCGGCACGGTGGAGACCTGCCAGGCGTGCTCGGTGGCGCTCACGTACCACCGGGGCCGCCGCCGCCCGCCCGGGCCCGGCGAGGAGCCCCCTCCCGAGGACGAGATCCCGCGCGGCGGCCGGTTGCGATGCCATTACTGCGATTATGCCGGTCCATTGCCCGATCGCTGCTCGGCGTGCGGCCGCCCGGCGCTGGCCCTGGAGGGCCTCGGGACGGAGCGGCTCGAGGCGACCATCGCGGCGTCTTTCCCCGCCGCGCGCGTGGCGCGGCTGGATCGCGACGTGGCGGGCGCGGCGGGACAGGGCACGGAGGCGATCCTGAAGCGGATGCGCGCCGGCGAGATCGACATCCTGGTCGGGACGCAGATGGTGACGAAGGGCCACGATCTGCCCAACGTGACGCTGGTCGGGGTGGTGAACGCGGACGCGGCGCTGAGCCTGCCCGATTTCCGCGCGGGGGAGCGGGGCTTCCAGCTCCTGGTCCAGGTCGCCGGCCGCGCCGGGCGCCGGGATCGCCCGGGCCGGGTGCTGATCCAGACGCGGACGCCGGAGCACCCGGCGATCTTCTTCGCGGCGAAGCACGATGTGCCCGGCTTCCTGGGGCGCGAGCTCGTCGATCGCCAGGAGGTCGGGTACCCGCCGTTCGCGCGGCTGGCGCTGATCCGGGTGGACGCGGCCGACGAGGAGGTGGCGCGGCAGGCGACGGCGAAGCTTGCGGCGCGGGCGCGGACGAGCCCGGAAGGGCTGTCGCGCCGGGTGGACGTGCTGGGGCCATCGGCGGCGCCCATTGCGAGGCTGCGGGGGCGATATCGATTCCGGGTGCTCCTCAGGGCGAAGGACCGCGGGCCGCTACGGGCAGCGCTCGCGGCAGTGATCGACGAAAAGGACGGGCTCGACAGACGGGTCCGGATCGCGGTCGACGTGGATCCGGTGGCGATGCTCTGAGCGGCGGGGTGGCCCGGGGAGGGCGAGGCCGGCGACCAGACCGCCCTGCCGGGGGCCGCAAGCGCCGCCGGCGTGGCGGGATCGATCGCGCAAAGACCTCCCGGAGCCACGGATCCGATCGCGCAAACCCCTCCGGGGGCCTGCCCCGATCGGAACGCGCCCCCCGGCGCCCTGTTTTCACGGACAATATGCGGGGTCGATCGCCCACCAGCCGCGGCGAGCGCCCGGGTTCCATACGACCTTGGGCCCGCCGTAATTGCAGATATGGTAGCCGTACCACTTGCCCGTGCACCCGGTGTTGCTGACGGCGATCTCGTCCGTCGCGCCGACGATATGTTGACCCGCGCAAAAGCCCTGCGCGCGCAGCTCCGCCGTGACCGCTGCGAACCAGCTCTGGCAGATCTCGTCCACCGTGCCGCCGGGAAACCCGGTGATCGGACAGTCGCTCGATACGCCGCACCCCGTGAGCGCGGCCATCACGGCGTTGACAGCAGCGTCCACGGCGGGGTCGGTGTCCTGGTAGGTGCACGCGCTGTCGATGAAGCTTGGGTCCGGGACTCCTTGCGGGAACTCGCAAGACACCATGGCGCCTCCCGCGGGGCCCGCGCAGTCGCCGCCCGACGAGCTGCTGCTCGATGCGCTGCTGCTCGATGAGCCACTGCTCGATGAGCTACTGCTCGATGCGCTGCTGCTGCTGCTCGAGCTTCCACCGCCTGCGCCTCCTTGGGCGCTGCCTCCTGCGCCTCCTGTCGATACGCCGCTGCTCGACATGCCGGTGCCCCCGCCGCCCTGCGTGTCCGAGCCGCCGGTGCCGTTCGATCCGGCGCCGATTATTCCGCTCTGACAGCCGTAGGCTCCTACGATCGCCAGGAGCCCGAGGATTGCTCGCTGTCGCATGGCTAGATCATACACCAAGTCGCTGCCCAAGCGGAGCCCACCAAACCAGCCCGCTCCGGCGAGGCTGCGGAGGCAATATCGCTTTCGGGTGCTCCTCAGGGCGAAGGACCGGGGGCCGCTCAGGGCGGCGAAAAGGACGGGATGGACAGGCGGGTCCGGATCGCCGTGGACGTGGATCCGGTGGCGATGCTCTAGCCCAGAAGGGCCTTGCATTCCGGAAATCGCAAGGTAACCTGGGCTCGCCATGTTCATGCTCTGGTTCGTCTAGAGACCGCCGCGGGTCGATCGAGGCGGAGGTGCGCCCATCGGGCCGGCGCCTCTCGCTCGTCCGGCATCGGCATCGCCACGAACGATCGAGCGCACAGGCTCCCGATCAGGGCACGCAGACGCGCAGCCGTGAGGCCGCGCCCGCCGCGCCATTCGCAGGCATGCCGGTGCAGCGCTGCGCTCCCGCCCCCGGGAGCGCGCGCCGCGGTGCGCCCATTCGGCGCGGTCGCTGAGGCATCGGTGCTTTGGAGAACGGAAGAACACATGGTCAAGCTCAGCTCGAGAGCCATTTCGGAGCATGCAGAGGTCCCTCTCGCGGACGAGGGGAAGCTGGAAGCGATCGTCGAGCACTGGAAGGCGCGCGGGAGGTCGCCGGCCCGGGGCGGCGCGGAAGGGAACGCCAGCTACGTCGTGTCGGTCGGTCCTCTCCGCGATCCGCTCGTGCGATCGGCGCAGCTCGCGGAGATCGTCAGCCTGGTCCAGAGCCAGGGCGATCGGGTCGTCGGCCAGGAGGTCTATCACCTGATCGAGCCCAATCCTCGAACGCTCCTCGGCAAGGGAGCGGCGGAGGAGATGGCCGCGCGCGCGAGGGCGCACGGCGCGACGATGCTCGTCCTCGACGCGGAGCTATCGCCGTCTCAGACGCGAAACCTCGAGGACACCGCAGGGATCCCCGTCGCCGATCGCGAAGCGATCATCCTCAACGTCTTCCTCCGCCACGCGAGGACGCGGCGGGCCCGGGTCCAGATCGAGGTGGCCCAGCTCGAGTACCTCCGCCCGCGGATCCGCGGGGTCGGGCTCGATATGGACCAGCAAATGGGAGGCATGGCCCGCGCTCGCGGCCCGGGCGAGACGGCCTCCGAGCTCATGGCGCGGAAGCTCGACGCCCGGCTCGAGGAGCTCCACAAGGCGCTCCGCAGGCTGGAGGCCTCCGGGAGGACGCAGCGCCGGCAGCGCAGCGCGTGCAAGCGGATGGTGCTCGTGGGCTACACGAACGCGGGCAAGACGTCCCTCATGAACGCCCTCACGGGGGCCGGCCTCTCCGCGCGAGACATGCCGTTCGAAACGCTGGACACGACCTCCCGCTGCCTGACGCGGCACGGCGGCGACGTCTTGATCAGCGACACGGTCGGTTTCATCCGGAGGCTGCCCGAACGGCTGCTCACGAGCTTCGAATCGACGCTGGCCGAGATCGTCGAGGCGTCGCTCCTCGTCATCGTGGTGGACGCGTCCGACCACGAGCGGGAGCTCCACCTCCAGACGACGCGGCAGATCGTCGAGAAGATCGGCGCGAAGGACGTCCCGCGGTTCTACGTGTTCAACAAGCTCGATCGCCTCTCTTCGACCCCCGAGGAGGAGGAGCTCGCGCGGTGGAGCGAGGGCCACCCATGGGCCGCGCTGAGCAGCCGCGACGCCCGCGCGATCGCGGCGCTGGAGGAGGCGCTCCTCCGGGCGGTGCGTCGAGAAGAGACGGAGCTGTCGACGTTCGTGCCTTACGCGGCGGCCGAGGTCCTGGCCCTCGCCTACGGCAAGTGCCGCGTGCTCGACAGCGTCGCGGTCGACGACGGCCTGCGCCTCCGGGTCCGGGGACCGGCCCCGGTGATCGCTCGAATCCGGGCCGCGCGCGAGGAGGACGCGCGATGAAGGCGCTCCTCGAGCTCTCGGACGTGACGATCGTGACGCCGGCCGGCCGCCCGCTCTTCGAGGGGCTGAGCATGCGCGTCGGGCGGGAACGGGTCGCGCTCATCGGCCGAAACGGCGTCGGAAAGTCGACGCTCCTCGCCGTCCTCGCGGGCGACGTCGAGCCGCGCGCGGGGCGCGTGAGGGCGCGGAGCGCTCCGCATCATGTCCCGCAGGCGGTGGGCTCGCTGCAGGAGCGGATCCGCGCGATGCCCCTGAGCCACGGCGAGCGACGCAAGATCGCGTTGCTCGAGGCCGCGCGCTCCGGGGCCGACATCTTGCTGCTCGACGAGCCGACGGAGGATCTCGACGACGCCTCCGTGTCGTGGCTCCGAGGCTGGCTCCGGCATTGGCCGGGCTGCCTCGTGGTCGCGTCGCACGACCGCCGCCTGCTCGAGGACTTCGAGCACTTCTTCATCGCGAGCGAGTCGGGCTGTCGTTGCTTCTCGGGGACGGTGGCCGAGCTCGAGGCCGAGCTCGAGCGGGAGCACCGCGAGGCCGAGGAGCGGTACGCGCGCAATCTGCGCCGGCTCGTGGAGCGCGAGGAGCACGCGCTGCACGTGGCGCGCCGGAAGGCGCGAAAGAAGCGCTATGGGCGGTGCAGCGAGATCGATCGAGCGACGCCCCGCGTGCGGCTCAATCAGAAGAGGGACCATGCGCAGGTCAGCCACGGTCGACTGGCCGAGGTCCGCGAGCAGCGGATCGACGCGATCCGCGAGTGGAGCAAGTCGACGCGACGGGCCCTCGGCGTGAGCCTGTCGCTCGATCTGGCCGTGCCCATGCTGCCGGCCGAAGCCGGAGCCGACGTGCTCGTGCTGCGCGACGTGTCGGCGCGAGCCAGAACGCCGGGGCAGGGGGCCGGCCGCCGTCTCTTCGGTCCGCTCGACCTCCGCGTGCGGCGGGAGCGCGTCGCGGTCGTCGGCCCGAACGGAGCAGGGAAGACCACGCTCCTCGAGGTCATGCTGGGCCGGTGCGCTCCCGCGACCGGATCGGTCTTCCGCGACCTTTCGAAGATCGGATCCATCGCGCAGGGCGCGGCGGACTGGATGCTCGACGACACGCTCCTCTCGTGTCTCCACCGAGAGGATCCATCGCTCTCGCCGGACGACGTCGCCCGGCGCCTCGTGGCCCACAAGCTCCCGCTCGCGCTCGGAGGCCGCCCGCTTCGCTCGCTGAGCCCGGGAGAGCGAGCTCGCGCGGCGCTCATCTGCCTGTTCCGCCGGACGCCGCCCGTGGAGGTCCTCGTCCTCGACGAGCCGACCTATAGCCTCGATCTGGTCGGCCAGCGCGCGATGACCGAGGCGCTGCGGGCGTGGCCGGGCGGGCTCGTGGTCGCGAGCCACGATCGCGCGTTCCTCTCGGCGATCGGGGTGAACGTCTTCCTCGATATCGAGCGGCTGTGAAGGCCGCGCCCCGGGCACCGAAATCAGGCTCCCCTCGTCGATGGTGATCTGCAGACACTGCGCTGCCCGTTGGATCGAAGGGCAGTTTGGGGTACGCTGGGGACATGAGAGACGCTCCTCTGCCACGGCTGCGCGCGGGGGCGGCGCGGCGGCGGCAATGGCTTGCCGGCGCGGCGCTCGCGGGGGTCACGGCGTGCAATGGGATCTCGGGCATCGGCGACTTCCGGTTCGACCGCGGGACGGAGGGGGCCTGCGACAGCGCGGTGGAGTGCCCGGACCTCGAGGGCGCCGAGCCGGACTGCGCGCCGCCGGCCTGCGTCGATGGAAGGTGCGGGTTCGATCTCGCGCCGCCGGGGACCCTCACCTCGGAGCAGCCCGCGGAGGAGTGCATGGAGCGGGTCTGCAATGGCGCGGGGGACGCCGAGCTCCACGCGCGGCCCGCGGGGACGCCGTGCGGCGTGACGCAGGACCATTGCACGGGCACCGGCGTGTGCACCGCGGCCTGCGACCAGCAAGGCCTCTGCGGCGACACCGACAGCGGATGCTCCGCGTGCGCGGTCACCGGCGCATGCGCCGACGAGCTCGCCGCCTGCACGGGGAGCGCGGAGTGGTCGGATTACTCGAATTGCGTGGCCAGTTGCGGGATGATGCCCTCGTGCATCACGGGCTGCGCGAATCAGTTCCCGAACGGCGCCGCGCTCGACGACGCGCTCCGGGTCTGCGTCTACTGCGACGAGTGCCCGGTCGACTGCGCCGGGAGCTGCCCGATGTGAGTGCGCAGGTCGCGATCAGCCCTGCTTCGGCGGCTTCATCCGCTCGGGATCGACCTTCGCGTCGCGGGTCACGGCGCCGAACGTGATGACGCTCCGATCGCCGTTCTGCTCCTCGATCACCACGCGCCTCACGGTCCAGAGCTCCGGGCCGGCGGCGAGCTCCAGGCTCTTCACGTGCTTCGCCACGTCCTCGGCCTTCGGCCGCGCGGCCAGCACGATGCCGTCCTTCCGGCTCGGGACGGACAGGTCATAGCGGCCGCGCAGCCTCTCCAGATCGCCCCCGAGCAGGATCAGGAGGTCCGAGAGCACCGCGCCGAACCGGCCCGCCGCCCCCTTGCCCGCATTGGCGCCGCCCCGCGGCGTCGCGAAGCCGAAGCCCTCCGGGGTGATCCAGTAGGTCACCGCGTCCGGCGGCTTGAGCTCCCAGCGCAGGCGGTCGGGCAGCACCATCGTCATCTCGCCCTCGCTCTTCACCGCGGTCGCGAGCAGGCCGATCGTCCGCTCCTGCGTGAACGGCGCGAGCAGGGTCTTCAGGGACGCGCGGGCCCTCGTGATCTCCGCCAGGACGTCGCTCACCTCGTCGGCGCGGGCCGGCGCGCCGAGCGCCAGCGCGCCGCCGCACGCCGCGAGACCCGCCACGAATTCACGCCTCCGCATCACCGCCGCTCCTCTCCATTCGATGATCCCTCGCCGCCGTGGCGCGAGCCCGCGCGGACCCAGGCATCATACTCCCCGCTCGCCATGATCGGATCCTCCGGCACGGCCTCGACGCCCGGCGCGCCGGCCGGCGGTCCGGCGTTCGGTTCCGCGCTTGGGGCTCCGGGTCGCCGTTCGGCCCCCTCCGCCCCAAACCCCGGTTCGACACTCGGGGCTCCGGGTCGCCTGTCGGCGCCCTTCGCCCCGAACCCCGGTTCGACACTCGGGGCTCCGGGTCGCCTGTCGGCGCCCTTCGCCCCGAACCCCGGCTCGTACGCCGGGTCGAGCAGGCGGGCCAGGTCGAAGCGGACGAAGCGGCCCGCGAGGTGCGGCCCCTCGCTCACCCACAACCCGCGCGCGGTCGCGTCCATCACCACCCCGTGCGTCGCGATCAGCGCGTCGATCGCCCGGCGATCCCCGAGCGGCAGCGGCGCGCCGCCCTCCCCTGCCCTGTCGCGCAGCACGCCGACGACCGCCTCGACGGAGGCCCCGGCCGGGAGCGCCGCGAGCAGCTCGTCGAGCCGCGCCCGCCGCGCCCGCGTCGACGTCGCCGCGAGGACCGCCGCGTTCCTCGGATCCGACGCGAGCGGGCCCTCGAAATGGTTGGTCAGCGGCACCTTGCCGCGGCCGCGCCGCGCGTGCAGCGGGGCGCCGGGCGCGCGCTCGGCCACCGCGACCGCGCCGGCCGCGTCGACGAGCATGACGAGGTGCGACACCATGGGCTCCGCAGCGCCGAGGATCGCGAGCGCCCCGTCCACGTCCCGCGCGCGGCCGAGCACCTCGCGCATCGTGTGCACCACCGGCTCGCCCCGCGCGCGCGGCTCCCGGGCCCGGCCGCCGTGCACCGCCAGCGCGAGCCCCTCCGCGTTCATCCCGGTCACCACCCCCACGAGCCCCGGCCACGCGACCGACGCGTACGGGATCCGCCCGTCCTCGCGCACCAGGAACACGGCCTTGCCCTCGTCGAAGATCGGCCCCGCCTCGAAATCGAAGTTGCGCGCCAGGACGGCGTGCCCGCCCTCGAACGCGCCGTCCGTGAGCGCGAAGCTCGTGCAGCCGAGCAGCGGGGAGCGCTCGAACGAGAGCGCGATGTCATAGAGGGACTGCAGGAAGACGAACCGATGATACGTGGGCAGGAACGATTCGAACGGGTCCGGCGAGAACGCCCGCGCCTCCGCCGCGATCTCCAGGCGCCGCGCGGGGCTCATGCCCTCGTCCACGGCGCGGAACTCGAGCCGCGAGGCGTCCATGATGAGCCACCGGAGCGGCGCGAGCGGCACGTGGCGGCGGAACTGGTCGTGGAGGGTGCCCTCGTTATGAACCATCTCGGGGTAGAGCAGCCTCCCGTGCTGGTGGCCGATCTCCTCGGGGGAGCCGGCGAGGCGGACCTCCAGGATCTTGCCGCGGCGCCGCGCGTACGCGCGGCCGAGCACGCGGAGGTCCCCGAGGGCCGCGGGCTCGCCCGCGGGGGGGGCGGCGAGCTCCGGCGGATCGATGCCGGTGAAGGCCGCGATCCCGAGGTGCGCGACGAGCGGGGCGGCGGCGATCGCCGCGAGCGCGACGAGCCTCCGGAGGCGCCGCGCCAGGCGGGATCGCGCCGGGGCGTGAGGGATCGGGGCCGCCACGCGCCTTCCCTCAGGGCGCCGCGGCGGACGCGCCGGAGACGCGGCGCAGGCCGCGCGTGAGCGCCAGCGTCTTCAGCACGCGGGCGATGATCCGCGCCGGATCGCGCACGCTGTCGAAATGGGTGACGCGCTGGCCCTCGGGCGGGTAGATGACGCGCACGGGCGCCTCGACGATGCGCACGCCGCCGGCGACGGCGCGCAGGATGATCTCGGCCTCGAAGGCATAGCCGTCGTCGCGCGGCCCGAGCGCGAGCGCGCGCGCTATCGGATAGCGCCGCATCCCACATTGCGTGTCCGCGAGCGGCCGCCCGGCGAACGCGGAGAGGAAGAAGTTCGAGATGCGGTTCGAGACCTGGTTCGCGCGCGGCGCGCCGGCGCCCTCGAGGTCGCGCACCCCGAGCACCAGCGCGCCCGCGTCCGGGTCGGCCTCGAGCAGGCGGCGGCCCTCCTCGGGCGGGTGCTGCCCGTCGGCGTCGATCGTCACCGCGACGTCGAACCCCCCGCGCAGGGCGTGCTCCAGGCCCGTGCGCAGCGCGGCGCCCTTGCCGCGGTTCGACGGGTGCCGGAGCACCGTCGCCCCGGCCGCGCGGGCGACCTCTTCCGTATGGTCGCGCGATCCGTCGTCGACGACGATCACCGCGCCCTGCTCGGGCCAGAGCAGGGAAGCCCCGCGAACCACGTCGCCCACGCTCCGCTCGGCGTCATAGGCGGGGATGACAGCGCAGGCTCGCATCGGGACCGGCCCTCTACCACAGGGTCCGTGGATTGAGTAGACGGCCGCACGATCCCGGACGGGTGCGCCCGCGCCGCCGCATCCGGCGCTGCGCGCGGCTTGCGGACGCGTCGCGCCGCACAAGGATCCCCTCCGGAGGGGTGCGATGATGGCGCGAGCGATGCAGTTGCGGGAGGCGGTGGGGCGCGCGATCGGGGGGGCGCTCGCTCCCGCGGCGTGGGAGGGAAGCCTGATCCGGCGGGCGCGGCTCTTTCACCCCGACGGCGTGGTCTATCGCGCCGAGGTGCGGCCGATCGCGGCGGAGGGGCCGCTCGGGGACCTCGGGGCGCGGCTCGCGGGCCCGGCGCTGGTGCGCCTCTCGGGCGGCTGGTGGCGATGGCGGGCAGGGCGCGGCGAGCGGCCGGACGCGCTCGGCGTCGCGATCCGCTTCCGCGATCGCGACGAGGTCTCGGCCGAGGCGTCGCCGGGGGATCAGGACCTCCTGTTCGAGAGCTTCTCGCGGCTGATCCTCCTGCCGATCGCGCCGCTCATCACGAACTACCGCGATTTCCTCGCGAACACGTATCACGCGGTCCTGCCCTTCGAGGTGGCGGGCCTCGGCCGGGCGCGGTTCCGCCTGGTGCCGGCGCCCGTGAAGGCCTCGGGCGAGGATCGCCGCGAGCGCCTGGAGCGCGCGGTGGAGGGCGGCGCCGCGATCCTGCGCCTCGACGTGCGCCCGCTGCGCCGCGGGGCGCGCTGGACGCCCATCGCCGAGATCGCGCTCGTGGAGCGGGTGGCCCTCGACCAGGGCGCCCTCCGCTTCAACCCGTTCCGCACCGGCCGCGGGATCGTGCCCAGCGGCCTCGTGCAGGCCATCCGCGCCGCCGCCTACGCCGCCAGCCAGGTCGGCCGCGCCACCGCCGGCTCGCGCTGATCGTTCAGGCCCTGCTCACCGGAGGCGATCCGCGAGATTTCGACGCAAAGGCGCAGACGCGCGGAGACGCAAGAGGAATCAATACACCCATTCTCTGCGCCTCCGCGCCGGATCTCTCCGGATACGTGGGCAGAGCGGGGGGCGGGGGTGGTCACCCTCGGAGGGCCGGGGCGGCCGGCGCGGCGCTTCGCCCAGGGCTTTCTTGCCGGGTGAGGAGGCGTCGAAAACGGTCGCGTCGCTTGCGTCCGGCGGCCGGCTCCTCCAAGGTGGGGCCGCGTGCGTCTTCCCGGAGGCCTGTTCCTGATCGCGGCGGCGGCGCTGCATGCGCTGATCCCGCTCGCGGCGCGCGTGGCGCCGCGAACCGAGGCGGCGCTGATCGCGCGTTCGAGCAGGGCGTACGTGGAGATCGAGGTGGAGGCGCCGGGGGAAATACCGGCGGCCGGGAGGAGCGCGGCGCGGGCCGAGGCGCGGGAGGAGCGCGAGGCCGAACGCGAGCCGGAGCAGCGGGCGCGGGCGGGGCGGGCGGCAAGGGGCGCGGCGCAGGAGGTGGAGCCGGGCGCGGCGCAGGAGCCGGGGCCGGCGGAGGCGCCGGCAGCACCGGGGCCGCCGGTCGACGAATATGGAGGGCCGGCGGCGGCCGAGGGGGTGGTGACAGCGCCGGGCCTGGGTGGAGCGCGCGTGTGGGAGATACCGGGGGTGCTGCCGGGCCACGCGCCGCGCGCGGCGCCGACGGCGCCGCCTCGGCCGCGGGAGACGCCCGCGGACAAGGCGGGGGAGGTGCTGCGGGAGGCGCTGCAGGCGCGGGACAAGGCGATCGGGATCGATCTGCCGGCGGCGGGGACGGTGGCGTCCGCAGTCGCGGAGGCGGTGAAAAGCTCGGACGCGCCGGATACGTCGCGGGCGACGTTCGAGGTGAGCCTGAACGGGGCGGGGCAGGTGACCGGGGTGCGGGTGACGTCGATGAGCGCGGGGGCGGCCGACGTGTGGGCGCGGGTGGCGCGCGCGGCGGCGGCGCGGCTCGCGGGGCGGACGCTGGCGATGACGGCGGCGTTCGCGAAGGGGGCGAAGATCTACGTGAGCGTGGTGTCGGCGGTGAAGATGCCGAGCGGGTCGAGCAGCGGCGGGGTGCAAATGCAGGGGGCGGGGGTGGGGTTCGATCTGTCCGATATCGGCGCGCACGCGCAGCGCGTGGTGAGCTCGAGCTTCAAGGTCGTCGCGGTGGAGTGAGCCGTCGCCGGGTCACCTGGAGCAGGTGCCCTGGCGAGCGTCATGACATCCATCCATTCTCGGCGACACGCTTCGGCCATGAGCGCGCGGAGCGCATCGACCCCACGGGCGGCGATCAATTATTCACGCTCCACGCCCGCCCCGGCCGCCGTGCTCGCCGACGGCCTACCGGCAGACGCGCATCAGGCGAACGCCGGGCTCGCCGGCCGTGAAGTAGACGTAGGCGTCGTCGACGTCGAGATGGGCCCATCGGGAAATCGAGGTCCTGAACGAGGTCCAGCTCGGCGCCGCCGTCGCACCTGGCGCGCCGGATCCAGCCCCATTGAGCCCAGTAGACGTATCCATCCGCCGCGGCGATCCCCTCGCCACGCTGAACATTCCCGGCGATCCTGTCGACGTCGCCGCCGTGCTTGGGGGTGCGCGCCGTCTCGTCCTCGTTGACTATCCAGTAGACGTTGTCCTGATCGATGGCGATTCCGGGCGCGGTCTCGCCGGGGAAGGGCGTCGCCCCCCCGGGGTAGTCCGAGGTCACTCGCCGCCACGCGCGGCTCGCCAGGTCGAACGCGGCGATCGACCGGGTGGGCCATTGGATCGTCGCATAGATTGCGCTGCCGTCGGTGACGATGTCCCCCGTCACCTCATTGTCACCGAGGGGGACCAGGCTGCCGTCCTCCTCGTCGTGGCTCCCAGTGCGGGCTCTGCTATCGCGTCCCCCAAGTTCGTCCCTGGATCCTTCGGCCGCCACCGCCGGGATCTCCGTCCCGAGAGGAGAGATTTTAACGCAAAGACGCAAAGACGCAAGGGCGCAAAAATACAGAGAAAAATTCTGGTTTGCGCCTCTGCGCCTTTGCGTCTTTGCGTTAAAATTCTCCGACTGGATCCAGGGAGGAACTTGGGGGACAGTGTAGATGTAGAGGGTGTGCTGCTGCTGGTGGTCGGACAGCGTCGGCTGCGGGATGAAGCCCGACAGGGTGCCGA
>CAYQYG010000217.1:0-14340 GCA_964421485.1 uncultured Polyangiaceae bacterium
ATCGCGCCGCTGCGCCGGGGGCGCGGCTCCCCGTCCTCGCGATCGTCGCCGGCGGCGTCGGCCTCGCGGGGATCGGCGTCGGCGCGGTCTTCGGCGTGCTCACGGGCAACCAGGCCTCGGCGGCCAGGGACGAGTGCCCGGAGGACGTGTGCAATGCGAAGGGCGACGAGCTGGTGGCGCGCGGCGAGACGTACGCGTGGGTGTCCAACATCGGATTCGGGGTCGGCGCGCTCGGGCTCGTGGTGGGCGGCGTCCTCCTGCTCACGGGCTCGAGCGGCCCGGAGCCGCCGCCCGCCGCCGCGGCCGCGGGGCGCTTCTCTGTCGCGCCCGCCCTGGGGCCCGAGGGCGGCGGCGTGCGCGCGTCGGTCAGGTTCTGATCGCGCGGACGCTCAGGATGGCGGGGCCGCGCAGCAGATCGTCGTCGGCGTGCCCGGATCGTAGCCGCTCTGGGGCTGCCCCCCCGACGCGGGGCACGAGCTGCCGGCGGGAGGGACGAGCTCTGCCCACGTCGGGATGCCGCTGAAGCTGACGCAGCCGCCCGGCGCCGGCGCGTACGCCGCGGCCCCGCTGTCGCACGACGTGGCCGGGTGGAACTTCAGCGCGTCCGCGCAGCTCGCCCCTGCCGGCGCGCCGCACGCGCAGGGGCTGCAGGGCGGCGGCGCGCTCGGCGCGTCGCGGTACGCGGTCATGGTGGCCTCGGTCCAGCCCGGCGGGCACGCGATGGTGGTGTCGATCGCGATGCAGAGCTGGGCGTCGCCGCTGCCAGGCGCGATGCACGCGCCGCCGCCGCCGCACGCCCCGCCGGGCAGGGCGGCATTGCACATCGAGACGCCGTTCCCCCACGCTCCCAGCACCGGCTCGCCGCCGCTCGGCGTGCAGCTCCCCGGCCCGGGCGGCGCGTTCACGACGCACGAGCCATACGGGACGACGGCCGCTGCCGCCAGGTAGACGCAGCTCGTGCCGTCGAAGTCGCTCGAGAACACCTCCCCCGTCCCCGAGCAGCTGCTCGTCGAGTAGCAGGTCACCGTGGGCGCAGTGCACGCCGTCGCGATCTCGCACGCGCACGCCGTGCAGCTCGCCTGCGGCGGCGCCTCCAGGAGCTCGTTCGCGGCGGAGCCGTCGCCGCACGGCGCGCCGCTCTGATCGGGAGGGTGGGTGCTCACGCGGAAGGGGCCGCTCCATCCCTGCGGGATCGGCGGCGAGCACGCGCACGACGAGCCGCCGCCCGCCCCCGCGGCCGCGCCGGCGCCGCCCTCGCCGGCGCCGCCCGCCCCCGCGCGGTCCTTGCCGCTCTCGAAGTCATCGAGCCCATAGATGAGCTGGCACCCGATCGACAGCGCCGCGGCGGCCAGCGCTCCGAGCAGCCCGAGGCCGGTTCGCGAGCTCATGGCGCGGATCGTCCGCGCGGCGCGGGACGGTGTCAACGGCCTCGCGCTCCGGCCGCAACAGATCGACCGTGCGCCTTGTTCCCTCGCGGGCGTACCGGCCGTGCTCGGCAATGCATTGACATAGCTGAGCTCCGCCGCCCGCGCTCATGAGGGGCAAATGGCCCCGCCCGGCCTCGCAGGCGCCCGGCGCGGCAGGCGATTGCACCATTATGCCCCGGTGTGGCGCCGGGGCAATTTGCCCCATCCGGCGCTGCGCCGCTTCAATGCCATCGCGCCGCCGGCCCGGCGCCGCCGGGGATTCGAGGGCCGGCCGCGCCGGTGCACGGGGTTTGCATTCGCTTGCTACGCGCCGCGTGAGGCGCGATGATGGAAGGTGAAGGTACATGCAGAAGCTCGTCGATGGACTCCACAAGTTCCGCTCCGAGATCTTTCACTCTCACCGGGATCTGTTCAGGACCCTGAGCACGGGGCAGCAACCTGAGGCGCTGTTCATCACCTGCTCCGACAGCAGGATCAACCCGAACCTCATCACGCAGAGCCAGCCGGGCGATCTCTTCATCCTGCGGAACGCGGGCAACATCATCCCGCCTCACGAGGCCGGCAACGGCAGCGAGGCGGCCACCATCGAGTTCGCGGTCGCGGCGCTCGGGATCCGGCACATCATCGTCTGCGGCCACACGCTGTGCGGCGCCATGCGCGCGCTGCACGAGCCCGCGCTCACCGAGGACGCGCCGGCGCTCCGGGCGTGGCTGGCGCACGCCGAGGCGACCCGCCGGATGGTCAAGGAGAACTACGCGCACATCGAGGGGTCCGCGCGCCTCACCGTCACGGTGGAGGAGAACGTGCTCGCCCAGATCGAGAACCTCCGGACCCACCCCGTGGTGCGCTCGCGCCTCGCGCGCGGCGAGCTCGCGCTGTACGCGTGGGTGTACAAGATCGAGACGGGCGAGGTCTTCCAGTACGAGCACGACACCGGGCAGTTCGCCCTCATCGCCGAGACGGCGAGCGCGTCGCCGATCCCCGAGACGCGAAGGATGAGGCGCGCCATCTGAGCCGCACTTCGGGCCCGGAGGCGCCCTGCGCCCCGGAGCCCGAGCGCTCCCGGAGTCGATACCCATGAATACCAGAAGCCAAGCCGCGCTCGGCGCGGCCGAAGGCGCCGCTGCGCCCGGCCTGCTCTCGAGCTTGAAGCACGATCTACCGGCCTCGATCGTGGTGTTCCTCGTCGCGCTCCCGCTGTGCCTCGGCATCGCGCTCGCGTCGGGGGCGCCGCTGCTCTCGGGGCTCATCGCCGGCATCGCGGGCGGGCTCGTCGTCCCGCTCGTCAGCCGCTCGGAGCTCAGCGTGAGCGGCCCGGCGGCGGGCCTCGCCGCCATCGTCCTCGCGGGCCTCGCCACGGCGGGCTCCTTCGAGGCGTTCGCGCTCGCCGTGCTCATCGCCGGCGCCCTGCAGATGGCGCTCGGCGCCCTCCGGGCAGGGGCCGTCGCGGGCTATTTCCCCTCCTCCGTCATCAAGGGGATGCTCACGGCCATCGGCGTCCTGCTCATCCTGAAGCAGCTGCCGCACGCGGTGGGCCTCGATTCCGAGGCGTTCGGCGCGCTCTCGTTCGGGTCGCGCGACGAGAACACGTTCTCGCTCCTCGCCCGCGCGGCCGGCGCGATCCAGCCGGTGGCGGCGCTGATCAGCGCCGCGACCCTGGTCATCCTCGCGACCTGGGAGAAGGTCCCGGCGCTCCGGCGCCTCACGTGGCTCCCCGCCCCGCTCGCGGCGGTCGCGTTCGCCGCCGCCGCGAACGAGCTCCTGCTCCGGGTGAGCCCCGCGATCGCGCTCGGCCGGGAGCACCTCGTCGCGCTGCCCGCGATGGACGGCCCGGCCGGCCTGCTCGGCGCGCTGCGATGGCCCGACTGGTCCGCGGCGGCTCGCCCGGAGGTGTGGGGCCTCGCCGTGACGATCGCGATCGTCGCCAGCCTCGAGACCCTGCTCAACATCGACGCGCTCGATCAGCTCGATCCGGAGGGGCGCAAGTCGCCGCCGAACCGGGAGCTCGTCGCGCAGGGCGCCGGGAACATGATCTCCGGCCTGCTCGGCGGGCTGCCGATCACCTCGGTGATCGTCCGCAGCAGCGCGAACGTGAACGCGGGCGCGCGCACCCGGGCGTCGGCGTTCCTGCACGGCGCCTTCCTGCTCGTCGCGGTGCTCTTCGCCGCGCCGTGGCTCACGAGGATCCCGCTCGCGTGCCTCGCGGCCATCCTGCTCATGACGGGCTACAAGCTCGCGCGGCCGAGCGTGCTCGCCGGCGTGTACCGCCTCGGCTACGCCCAGCTCGTGCCCTTCGCCGTCACCGTGGTGGCCATCGTGCTGACCGACCTCCTGAAGGGCGTCGCCGTCGGCCTCGTGGTGGGGCTCGCCTTCGTGCTCCGCGAGAGCATGTCCCGCGTGTTCGAGGTGATCGAGGAGGAGGCGCGCGTCACGATCCGCTTCAACAAGGCGGCCTACTTCTTCTGCCGGGGCAAGCTGCTCGCGCTGCTCGACCGGGTGCCGAGCGACGCGCACGTGATCGTCGACGCCGAGGCCGCGCGCTACGTGGACCACGACGTGGCCGACGCCCTGCGCGGCTTCCTCGACGCGGCGCCCTCGCGCAACATCCGCGTCGAGGTCCGCGGCCTCGAGATCGCGCGCACGCCCCCGTCCTGAGCCGCGGGCGGGCGCGCCGCGCGGCCGGGACCGGCAATGGCAACGGAATCGGAATCGGTCACGGATTCGGTGGGGAGCCGCCGGCGCCAGCGGGGGGCGGCGCTGCCGGCGCTTGTGGCCCGCGGGCCCGGGCGGCTATCCTCCCGCCGGGATCATGAACGAACGAGAAGGCTGCGTCCTGCTGAAGGCCGTGTTCGAGGCCGCCGGGCTCGCGATCGAGGAGGCGTACCCGTTCGCCGAGGGGGACGCCTCGATCTCGCTCGACGGCTTCGATCCGGCGCGGCGCGTCGGGTACGAGTACGTCACCACCGAGGCGGGGGATCGCCGCGAGATCACGCCCGAGGTGATCGCCGCGCTCGACGCCCGCATGGAGCGCGGCGAGCTCTTCGTCCTGCTCGTCGACGAGCGGGACGTGCCCGACGAGGCCGCGCTCCGCTTCGCGGCCGAGGGCTTCCTCGGCGCGCTGCGCGCGCGCGGGAGGCTCGCGTGACCGGCTGGGGCGGGCCGTGGGGCCAGGGCGCCGGCAGGAGCTGGGATCTCGTCGGCGCCACCCGGGAGCGCATCGCCGAGATCGACGCCGCGCGGGCCGAGATCCAGCGGCTCCGGCAGGCCCACCTGCGGAGCCGCGCCGAGGTCGAGGCCCGGTGGCGGCACGCCCACGGCGAGCTGCTCCAGGCGCTCGTGCCGAGCCTCGACCCGCAGGCCCTCCAGCGCGCCGCGTGGCTCACGGGGTACGCCCCGCTCGCGCACCCGTCGGTGCTCGCCAACATGGAGGCCGAGCGGCAGCGCCTCGCCGCCCGCATCGCCGAGATCGAGGCCGACCCGCGCTTCGCCCACCGCGAGCTCTACCGCGCCCCGCGCGTGGGCACGCTCGTCCAGAAGCTCGCGGAGCTCGAGCATTACCGCGCCCCGCTCGCCGCCGTCCTCCAGAGCGCCGACCACCCGCGCCTCGAGCGGCTGCTCGCCGCGAGCTATGGCACGCCCGAGTACGCCGAGCCGTTCTGGCGCACCGCCTATTACGCGGACTGGAAGGCCGGCGACGAGATCCTCGAGCGCTTCCCCGAGAAGAAGACCTTCGCGGACCTGCGCGCCGAGATCGTGCAGATGCGCGACTCCGTCGCCGTGTACGACGCGCGCATCGCCGAGGTCCGGGCCGAGATCGCCGCGGGCGAGCGGCTCGAGGCCGAGCACCGGGGCCAGCGCGAGGCGCTCGCCACGCTGCCGCAGCGGTACCTCGCGTGGGCGCGCGAGGCCCTCGGCCGGCACCTCGCCGACATCGACCTCGGCGCGCTCGGCCAGCGCCTCGCGCAGGCGCCCGACGTCCAGGTGCTCGCCACGCGCGCCGCGGGCCTCGCGAGCAAGCTCGTCTACCTCGATCGCATGGCCCAGCACCACCTCGACGCGCCCGAGGCCGCGCTCGCGCAGGCCCGGCTCAAGCTCGATCGCGACGTCATGAAATGGAGCCGGCCCAAGATGCACGGCGCCATGGTCGACGGCGACCGGCTCGCGCGGCGCAGGCAGCCCCTCTTGCCCCGCTACCAGAAGGGCTTCCAGCGGTTCCAGAAGACGTACACCCGCGTGTACGTGTTCGACGATTACGGCGCCGGCCGGCTCGCGAGCGATTTCCTCTGGTGGGACCTCATGACCGACGGCCGCGTGGACGGCGATTTCATCCCCGAGGTCCGGAGCTTCCGCGAGCGGCACCCCGGCTATCGGTACGCCGGTCCCCGCGACGCCGCCGACCACGCGGATGACGACGACGCGGCCGCCGCCGCGGCCGCCGCGGGCTGGGACGCGGGCGGCGCGGGCGGCGCGGGCGGCTTCGCCGGCGTCGACGCGTCCTGAGGCGCGATGGGCAAGAGCCTCCGCGTCGTCCTCTACGCCGTCAACGGCGCCGGCGTCGGCCACCTCGTCCGCCTCGTCGCCGTCGGCCGCTGGCTCCGCCGCTATGCGATCCACGCCGGCGCGCGGCCCGAGATCTATTTCCTCACGTCCTCCGAGGCCGACTCGATCCTGTTCGCAGAGCGCTTCGCCTCGTTCAAGCTGCCCTCCAAGACCGCGGTCGGCCGCGCGGGCATCGACAAGCTCACCTACCTCGCGCTCGCCAAGCAATGGGTCTGGCACTCGCTCGCCCTCCTGCGCCCCGACCTCTTCGTCGTCGACACCTTCCCGCGCGGCTCGTTCGGCGAATTGCTCGGCGCGCTCGACCTCTGCCGCCACAAGGCGTTCGTCTATCGCCCCGTGAAGGGCGAATTCGCCGATCGCGCCGATTTCCAGGCCATGCTCCCCCTCTACGACGCCATCCTGGTGCCCGAGGCCGAGGGCCGGGCCGCGGTCAGCGTCCCCCCCGCCGCGCGGGCCCGCACGCGCCACACCGGCCCCATCCTCGTGCGCGACCGCGCCGAGCTCATGCCCCGCGCCGAGGCGCGGGCGCGGCTCGGGATCGAGGGGGATCGCGTCGCCGTGTACATCTCGGCAGGCGGGGGAGGGGACGACGTCGCCGAGGCGCAGATCACGGGCGCCTGCGCGGCCCTCTCGGCCCGCCCCGAGCTGTGCCTCGTCGTCGCGGCCGGCCCGCTCTATCGCGGCCGCCGGCTCCACGGCGAGCACATCCGCTGGCTCAACGAGCCCGGCGCCGCCGAGCTCATGCCCGGCGTCGACGTCGCCGTCGCCGCCGCCGGATACAACACCTATCACGAGCTCATGCACGCCGGCGTGCCCGCCGTCTTCCTCCCCCAGCGCAAGATCGCCGACGAGCAGGCCGCCCGGGCCCGCCGCGCCGAGGCCGCGGGCGCCGCCGTCGTGCTCGAGCCCGGCGCGCCCCCCGAGGCGCTCCTCGCGGCTGTCCTCCGGCTCGCCGATCCCGCCGCGCGGGGCCGCGCCGCCGCCGCCGCCCGCGCCCTCGTCCCCCGCGGCCACGCCCGCGACGCCGCCGCCGAGCTCCTGCGCCTCGTCCTCCCCGCCGCCGAGGTCGACGCCGCCGAGGACGCCGTGGGCGACGAGCTCCTCGTGGCCGCCCGCGAGCTGGGCCTCGACATGGAGCCCATCGCCGACGTCATTCACGCGCTCGCCCCCCCCGACGAACCCCGCGCGCGCCGCGCCGCCGCCGCGGCGAGCGAGCACGCCATTCTCTTGCTCCGCGCGTCCGCCGCCCTCGGCGCGCCCCCCTCCGCCGCCGCGCTCGTCGCCGCCGCCCTCGCCCGCCGCCTCGCCCGCTCCACCCCCGCCGATCGCGCCGCCGCCGCCCGCCGGATCCTCGCCGCGCTGGCCCCCTTCGCCGACTGGACCGCCGCCGCCACCCTGCTCCGCCTCCTCCGCCCCGAGCGCCGCCTCGACGCCGCCGCCCTCGCCGCCGAGGTCGAGGGGTACCTCTCCACCATTGCGACCCGCGGCTATGACCTCTACGGCGCCGTCGCCCTCCTCTCCGCCGCGCAGGGCCTCGCCGAGTCCCCCTCGAACCAGGACGCCCTCCGCGCCGCCGCCGCCCGCGCCGCCGAGTCCGCCGCCGGCCCGCCCCCCTGGGCCGCCGCGCTCGCCGCCCCCGCGACGGGCGAGGAGGCCCCGTGAAGCGCCGCGACCTCCGCCTCGCCGGGATCGACGCGGGCGAGCCCCTCACCGGCCCGCAATCGGTGCACATCGACGTCACGAACGGCTGCAACACCAACTGCATCACCTGCTGGGACCACTCCCCGCTGCTCCGCGCCCCCCGCGCTGCCGCCTGGAAGCGCGCCCGCGTCGAGCCCGAGGCCGTCGAGGACCTGCTGGACGACATCATCGGCCTCGGCGGCCTCGAGGCCATCATCCTCTCCGGGATGGGCGACCCCTTCACGCACCCCGGGATCTATCGAATGATCGAGGCCGTGAAGGCCCGCCGCCTCCACCTCACGATCATCACCAACCTGATCCCCGCCGACCCCGATCGGGTCCTCTCGCTGGGCGTCGACCAGCTCCTCATCGGCGTGCACGCCGCGACCGAGGCGGCCTATCGCGCGTTCCACCCGAGCTTCCGCTCGGACGAGTGGCCGCGCCTGCTCTCGATGCTCGAGCGCTTCGCCGCCGCCGGCCGCCGCTACAAGCACGTGCACGTCATCTGCGAGCCCAACGCCGCCGAGCTCCCGGACATGATCCGCCTGGCCCACCGCCACCGCGCCGCCCAGGTGAATTTCAAGCTCGCGAGCCTCCGCGAGGGCACCGAGGCGTGCCGCATCACCCCCGCCCAGCGCGCGGACCTCAAGGGCCGCCTGGTCCCCGAGGCCGCCCGCCTCGCCGCGGATCTCGGCGTCGCGCACAACCTCGACGTCTTCGCCGCCCAGCTCGACGCCGGCGAGGAGGCGACCGCCCCCATCGCCGAGGTCGGCTGCTTCATGGGTCACGTCTACTCCCGGGTCCTGGTCGACGGCACGGTGCTCTACTGCTGCAACACCGAGGTCCAGGTCGGCACCCTCGCGGCCGGCGCCCGCTTCTCGGACCTGTGGCGGGGCCCTGCCTGGGCCGCCTTGCGCGCCCGGATGCGCCGCGGCGAGTACCTCGAGAGCTGCCACCAGTGCGGCAAGCTGAACCAGAACGTGAAGCTCGCCCGCCGCTTCGAGGAGGCCTATGGCCGCCCGCGCCTGCTCGAGGTCACGGGGAGGGCCCCCGGATGACGCCCCGCCGCCGCACCGTCGAGTGGCAGGTCTCTGGCGTGTGCAACTACGACTGCTCGTATTGCATCCAGAGCAAGAAGTCCCGCGTGGGCCACCCCTCCCCGGAGGAGGTGGAGCGATTCCTCGATTTCTTCGCCGCCCTCCCCGCCGCCTGGGAGGTGAAGATGACCGGCGGCGAGCCGTTCGCGTTCCGCGGCTTCATGGACCGGATCGTCCCCGGCCTGATCGAGCGCACCCCGCACACGGTCTCGGTCCTCTCGAACCTCTCGGCCCCTCTGCCGATCCTGGAGCGCTTCGCCGAGCTCACCCGCGGCCGGCTCGGGATCGTGAGCGCGAGCCTGCACCTGGAGTTCGTCAGCGCCGACGATTTCGTCACCCGCGCCACCGCCCTCCGGGCGCTGATCGACCCCGCGGCGCGGATGGTCGTCAACGCCGTCCTGGTCCCCGGCCGCCTCGACGAGATCGCCCGCGCCCGCCGCGCCATCGAGGCGGCCGGCCTCCCGTTCTTCCCGCAGGTGATGAAGGTCGGCCCCGGCACCTTCGAGTACGACGTCGGCGACCGCGCGCTGGTCCGCGCGCTGGTCGGCCGCGATCCGACCCCGAGGCAGGCGAACCTGGCCCCGAGCTATCGAGGGCGGATGTGCCACGCCGGCGCCGAGTACTTCGTGCTCACCCAGACCGGCGACGGCTGGTCCTGCCGCACGGCGCGGCGCCATCACGAGGGCTATCTCGGCAACGTGCACGAGGGCACGTTCTCGCTCCGCGAGGGCCCCGAGCGCTGCAGATACGATATCTGCCCGTGCACCGTGCCGGCGAACCGGGGGATGATCGAGGGGGTAGGGGACCCGGCGCCCGCCCAGGAGGCGGAGGCGTGAGGCGCGCGCTCCAGGTCCTTCCGGCCGGCGTGCCCGATTCCGGAGCCGCGTCCGCTTCCGGATCCGTTTCCGTTTCCGTTTCCGTTTCCGATTCCGGAGCCGATTCCGGAGCCGCGTCCGTTTCCGGATCCGTTTCCGTTTCCGTTTCCGATTCCGGAGCCGCGTCCGTTTCCGGATCCGTTTCCGTTCCGGCGCCCACGCCCCGGCCCGCCGAAGGCGCCGTGAGCTGGAACATCAACACCGCCTGCAACTATCGCTGCGCCTATTGCACTCAGCGCTTCAAGGAGGACCGCGGCCGCTGGTCCAGGGACACCCCTCGATTCCTCGAAGCGTTCGCGCGCCTCCCTGGCCGCTGGGAGGTCAAGCTCTCCGGTGGCGAGCCCTTCGTCCACCCGACCCTTCTTGATATCGTCAAGGGCCTCGCGGCCATTGGCCATCGCATCTCGGTGGTCACGAACTTCTCCGCGCAGGAGGACCGCCTGGCCGCCTTCGTCGACGCCGCGGCCGGCCGCGCCGGCGTCTTCTCGTGCAGCCTGCACCTCGACTACGTCGACGACATCGCGGCATTCATCGACAGGGCCGCCTGGCTCGCCGGCCGCCTCGCCGAACGGGCCGATCCCTCGCTCCCGGCCCCGCACGTCTGCGTCACGAGCGTCGCCACCCGCGCGGCGCTCCCGCGCCTCCCGGACCTCGCCGCCCGCTTCCGGGCCGCCGGCGTCACCTTCAAGATCCAGCCGGAGAAGCAGGACCGCGACGTCATCGAGTACACCGCCGGGGAGCGGGCCCTCCTCCTCTCCCTCGGCGGCCACAACCTCACGGGCGAGATCACGCACGACTTCTCGGGCCTCCCCTGCTGGTCGGGCGCCCGGTATTTCATCCTCGACGACGCCGGCGAGGCCCACCGCTGCTATCCGGCGCGCCGGTATCGAATCGAGCGCATGGGCAGCCTCCTCGACCCCGGCTTCCGGCTCGCCGACGAGCCTGCCCCGTGCCTCTACCGGGCCTGCAACTGTACGGTCCCGATCTCGCGGGGTATGATGCCCCTCGAAGGCCGCCGAAAGGACATCCCATGAAGTACAAGACGTTCCGCGCCATCGCCATCGCCGCCGGCGGCGCCGCCACGCTCGGCCTGGCCCTCCTCGGCGCGAAGGCCTGCTCCTCCGGCGACGACAGGCCGAGCTCCACGGGCAGCACCCCCGCCGCCCAGACGCAGGCGGGCCAGGCCCCGCCCGCCGCGAAGCCGCCCGCCGGCCAGCCCCCGGCCGCGCAGCCCGCCGCGGGCGGCGCCACCCAGGCGCTGCGACCCATGGATCAGGCGATCCTGGATCGCGCCCACCAGGGCATCTCCGGCGACAAGGTCAAGGACGCATTCCCCGGCCAGGCCTACAAGGTGAACCTCTACGCCGAGGGCGGCACCGCCGTGAACCGCGTGAAGATCGACCTCGATCGCGACGAGAAATGGGACGAGAAGTGGACGATATCCACCGAAGGCGGCCAGGAGCAGGTGAAGCGCCAGATCGCCCCGAACGACGACGAACAGTACACGATCGAGTATCGCCTGCGGGCGGGCTCCTGGGTGAAGAAGGAGTAGCGCCGCTCTGGCCTCACGGCGGCGCCGGCTCGCCGCGCGCGCGCTCCCTGCTGTAATACTTCCTGTCGAACTCCCGCTCCGGGTCCAGGCCCTTTGCGATCCACTCCGCCTCGTCCCGCTCGACGCCGGCGTACCATTGCCTGGCCTTGTCGAGCTCGCCGAGGAGGCTCTCCTCCAGCGCCGCGAGCTTCATCGGCCGCCCCTTCGCGTCCTGCTGCATCATGAGCGGCATCTCCGCCAGCCGCCGGTAGCCCCGCTTCGCCGCCGGATCCTTCACCCCGAACGACGCCCGGAGGTACGCCCGCGCCGCGAGCTGCTTCGCGTCCTCGTTCGTCTTCCGCGCGCCATAGGGCCCGTCCTTGCCGATCAAGAGGTCCCCCAGCGCCTCGAGCAGGACCGGCGAGTCGTGCCGTCCGAACCGCATCATCCCGAGCACCCCCTTGACCGCCTTCGCCCCGCCCGGCGCCTTCCCCTCGATGAACTTCGCGAACCCGTGCTTCCCCGAGAACATGCTCGGGGGCTCCTCCCGCGCCGCGTCGTTGAGGGGCAGCCTCGGCGAGGTCCCTTCCCCCTTCGACAGGACGTACTCCACGAGCAGTTTCTGATAGATCTCCCGGCCGAAATGGGCGTCCGGGTTGATCTGGATGGCCATGTCGATGACCTTGGCCCCGTTCTCCAGGTCGCCGCTGTGGGCCAGGAAGGTCCCGAGGTTGGCATACGTCTCGTATTTGCCCGGCTGGAGGCGCTCCTTGACGAGCATCACGGCGATCGCGTTCCCCGCGTCCCCCGTCTTCTCGTGGGCGGCCGCCAGGTCGTCGTAGAGCGCGAGGTTACCGGGCTCCGCCGCGATGCGGGTGAGCCGGTCCTGGATGCGCCACCGATAAAAGGCCTCCGAGTGGCGCAGGAACTTGCCCGTGATGAGCTCCAGCGCCGACGGGAAGCGCTGCCGCTCCATGAGGAGCGTGTCGAGGTCCCAGAGGCACGCATCCGACGGCGCGGCCTGCGTGAAGAGGGCGGCGGCGCAGAGCGCCCCCGCGATGCGCGCCTTCCGCCGGGCGCCGTGCTGCCTGGATCCGGTGGTCATGCGTCTCTCCTCGGGACATGGGACCACATCGGGGTCGCCACGTCCACCGGCGGCCGCATGACCCCGGCAGAGGGGCCGCTCAGCTCGCGGCCGGAGCGGCGCGGTCAGGGCCTGAGCTCGATGAGCTCAATCCGGTTGCCGAACGGATCGCTCACGAATACCCGGTAACGTCCCTCGATCTGCTGCCCTTCGCTCACCTCGTATCCCGCCTCCCTCAGCCGCCGCTCGAGCTCCGGCAGCCCCTCGACGATCAGCCCGGGATGCGCCTTCTTCGCAGGCCGGAAATCGCCTTCCACGCCGAGGTGGATCCTCACCTCGCCGCTCTCGAACCACGCGCCGCCACGCTTCGCGAGCTCGGGCGGCTTCGGGACCTCCGGCAGGCCGAGGAGGCCGGAATAGAAATCACGGGCCTCCCGCTCGCGGCCCGCCGGCATTGCGAGCTGCACGTGATCGATGGCAATGATGGTCATGTCGCGCTCCTCGTCCGGGGCGATCGGCCGCCGTGAAGCACGGCGCGGATGCCACCACGGAGGCTTACCTCCGCCGGCCGGACGGTGTAAATAGCGGCGAGCATGCCCAGCCGCGCCAGAGAGCCCCGCCGCGCGTCGCGCTCCACGCAATCGCCGCTCCGGAGCGGATCGCCGGTCGTGCGCTTGCTCGCCGCCGGCCTCGTCGCCGCCGCGGGGGCCGGCGCCTGCTCCGGGGAGGCCCTGGAGAGCAGGCGGCCGGCAGGGGACGCGGGCGCGGCCGGCGCGCCGCCGGTGGACGGGGGAGGGGCGGGCGGCGGCGGCGGGGGCGGGGTCCCCGACGCAGGGGATCCGGGGCTGGTCCTGCTCACGCTCAACCTCCATTGCCTCAAGCTCGACGGGACGAGCTTCCCCACGAACGAGGCGCGCTTCGGGGCGATCGCCGACCTCATCGCCGCGGAGGGGGTCGCCGTCGTGACGCTCCAGGAGGCCTGCGTCCGCCAGGATCTCTCGGCGATCGACGCGCTCCGCGCCGCCGTCGAGGCGCGCACGGGCGCGACCTGGTCGCAATCGTGGACGTTCGCGCACGTCGCCTGGGAAGGCACGCCGGACCAGGCCGACGAGGGGGTCGGGCTGCTCGTGCGGGGAGCGCTGGCCGATCCGGTGCCGATCGAGCACCGCGTGCAGGGGGCCCTGCGCCGCGTCGCGGTCGCCGCCACCCTGCCGCCGGAGCTCGGCGCGCTGCGCGTGCTCAGCGTGCATTTCGAGGTCGGGAGCGAGCCGGCGCGGGCCGCCCAGGCCCGCGAGGCCGCGGTCTCGGCGCTCGTCGAGACCGATCCGGGCATGGGCGCCGTCGTCGCCGGGGATTTCAACGATATCGAGGGCAGCGCGACCCACGGCGCGCTCGCCGCGATGGGGTTCCTCGACGCGGCCGCAGGCCTGGATCCCGCGGGGATCGATCACGCCTTCATCCACCGCGCCGCCCCGTGGCGCCCGGCCGACGCGCGCCTCGTCTTCCTGGGCGCGGACGCGGTCTCGGACCATCCAGGCGTGCTGGTCCGCTTCGAGGCGGCGGCGGCCGAGCCCGTGACGATCACCAGGATCGAGGGCGCGGCCGACGTCGGCGCCGGCCACTGGCTGTCTGTGCGCGGCAGCGCGGCGCCGCTCTCGTGGGATACCGGCTGGACCCTCCGGCAGACCGGGCCGTCGACCTGGAAATTCGTCACGACCGAGCTCGACGGGGCGTTCGCGTTCAAGCTGCTCCGCGACGATATCGACTGGCAGCTCGGCGCCGACGTCCCGGGGAGCGCCGGCCAGGATCATGTGGTGACGCCCAGCTTCTGAGATCGTGACCGTTCACCGCCCGGAGAGAAATTCACAGACCTCATGCGCCGGGGCGCACCACCCGGCATGAAAATGCCGTGGTGGATCCGAGGTCGTGCCGGGCGAAGGCGTCCGCCCCCGGGGACCGAGGGGGTCCTCACCTCCCGGGGCCTGAGCTCCGTCCGCGCTCGGGGGCTCCGCGCGCAAGCGCGCTGCGCCTCCGAACCCCCGGGCCCCTGTCGTGGCCCGCCTCCGGTCCGGCCCCTCCGGTGAGG